>CAZIXP010000060.1:0-22036 GCA_964543245.1 uncultured Starkeya sp. | reverse complement strand
CCGACATCCATGACGGCGAGGCGGCGCGCCATGCGGTGGCCTTCGCGAAGCTGCCGGGGCGGGAGCCGGCGGAGGGCGAGGACCTGCCGCGCTGGTACCGCGAACTCGGCGCCATCAATGCCCGGCTGCACGACCATGCCCGCCGCTGGCCGCGCCCGCCCGGCTTCACCCGCAAGCGCTGGGACTACGACGCCATGCTGGGGTCGGTGAAGCTGTGGGGCGACTGGCGCGCCGGCCTCGGGCTCGACGCCGCCGGCCGGGCGGTGCTGGAGCGCACCGACGCGGTGCTGCGGGCGTGGCTGGACGCCTATGGCACCGGGCCCGACCGCTTCGGGCTCGTCCATGCCGATATGCGGCTCGCCAACCTGCTGGTGGATGGCGACACGCTCTCGGTGATCGATTTCGACGATTGCGGCTTCTCCTGGTTCCTCTACGACTTCGCCGCCGCCATCAGCTTCTACGAGCACGAGCCCTATATCCCCGCGCTTCAGGCCGCCTGGATCGAGGGCTACCGCAGCGTGGCGCCGCTCTCCGACGAGGACTGCGCCATCCTGCCGGTCTTCATCATGCTGCGGCGGATGCTGCTCACCGCCTGGATCGCCTCCCATGCCGAGACCCCCACCGCGCAGGCGCTGGGCGAGGGCTACACCCACGGCACGGTGATGCTGGCCCGCCGCTTTCTTGCCGAACACGCCGGGGAGGCGCTCTGATGACCGCGGCGACGCCGGAAAAGACCGAAATCCTCGCCCTCAACGCCTTTGGCGATGCCGCCACCGCCGGCCTGCCGGGCGATGTCGCGGCGCTGGTGGAGCGTCGCCGCCGCGCCTTCGGGGCGGGGTCGGTGCTGTTCTACGAGGAGCCGCTGCATCTGGTGCGCGGCGAGGGCGCCTTCCTCTACGCCTCGGACGGGCGGGCCTATCTCGATTTCTACAACAACGTCCCGACCGTCGGGCACTGCCACCCCCGGGTGGTGGAGGCGGTGCGCCGGCAGGTGGGCGCGCTCAACATCCATTCGCGCTACCTGTTCGATGTCGCCCATGACTATGCCGAGGCGCTGCTGGCGAGCTTCCCTCCTACGCTCTCCAACCTCGTGCTGGCCTGCACCGGCAGCGAGGCCAACGATTTCGCCCTGCGCCTCGCCCGCACCGCGACCGGCGCGCGCGGCATCATCGTCAGCGAGACCGCCTATCACGGCAACACCGCCGCGGTGACGGAGGTCTCGCCCTCCTCCTACCGCCGCGGGGCGCCGCCCCCCTTCATCCGCACCGTGCCGGCGCCGGACCCGGCGGTGTATGGCGAAGATGTCGGGGCGGGCTTCGCCGCCGCCGTGGCCGCCGCCGCCGCGGCGCTGACGGCGGAAGGCCATGGCGTTGCCGCGCTGCTGGTCGACACCATCTTCTCCTCCGACGGGGTCTATGCCGACCCGCCCGGCTTCCTCGCCGGGGCGGTGGCACAGGTGCGGGCGCAGGGCGGGCTCTTCATCGCCGACGAGGTGCAGCCCGGTTTCGGCCGCACCGGGGCGGGGCTCTGGGGCTTCTCCCGCCATGGGCTGGTGCCGGACATCGTCACCCTCGGCAAGCCCATGGGCAATGGCTACCCCATTGCCGGGGTGGTGACACGGCCGGCGCTGCTGGCCGCGCTCTACGAGGAATTCGGCTATTTCAACACCTTCGCCGCCAGCCCGGTCGCCACCGCGGCGGCGCTCGCGGTGCTGCAGGCGATCGAGGAGGACGGGCTCGTCGCCAATGCCGCCCTGGTGGGCGCGCATCTGAAGGCGCGGCTCGCCACCCTGCCGGCGCCGGTGGCCGCGGTGCGCGGGGCCGGGCTCTATCTCGGGGTGGAGCTCTGTGTCGAGGGGGAACCGGCGCCCGGCCTCGCCCGCCACGCCATCAACGCGCTGAAGGAGCGCGGCCTGCTCATCGGCGCCGCCGGCCGCCACGGCAACGTGCTGAAGATCCGCCCCCCGCTCTGCGTGACCCAAACCCACGCCGACCGCCTCGCCGACGCGCTGGGCGAGGTGCTGGCGGGGTGAGGGGAATTTGAGTGAGTTTATCCATTTATAGCGAAAATCCGCTATAAATGGATAAGGTCACTATAGATACGATTTAGCTGGACTTGGCGCCGCTATATCCGGCTCAACCCGCATTTGTTGCGCCGGTAATGAACGTGGTGGCCATGAGGGCGGGCCGTCTCGCCCGCGCGGGAATGGAATGGCGCACGCAGTCTTTATCCACCGACCGGATTCGATCTACAGAGATGACCCGGCAGAGACCTACCAGTTCCCGCGTCAATATCTAAGGTCCGCTCAAGGCAGTGTCGGCGACTGGATCGTCTATCTCGAGCCCCGGCGGGTTCCAAACTCCCGCGGTTATTACGCCATATCGATGGTCCGCGAGATCATCCCCGATCCTCAAGTGTCCGGCATGTATGTGGCCGTCATGGTGCCGGGTACCTACCTGGATTTTCGAGAACCCGTTCCATTTCGCGGGCCCGACGGCCCCGTAGAGCGAGGTGTGCTGAACGAAGAGGGTGGCATGTCCGGGCGCAAGCAGGCTGCCGTCCGCGCGCTGTCGTCAGCCGATTTCGATCGCATCATAGACCTTGCCTTCGACGCCGCTCCCTCCTTGCTGCCCCGTCTTGGAGGCGCCCTGCCTCTCGCCGGGTTCGAGGAGGCGCAGACACCTTTTCTCTTCGAACAGGAGCGCAGCCGTGTCTCCCGCCTCACCTCGCGGGCCGAACGTGACCGGGTATTCCGCCGCATTGTGCTCGACGCCTATGAGGAACGTTGCGCCGTCACCGGGCTGCGGCTCATCAATGGTGGTGGCCGGGCAGAGGTCGAGGCCGCTCACATCCGGCCCGTGGAGGCGAACGGACCGGATGCGGTGACAAACGGCATCGCGCTCTCCGGCACGGTCCACTGGATGTTCGATCGAGGGCTGATCGGGTTCGAAGATGATATGAAGATCCTGATCTCCCGGCAGGTGAACGATGCCGAGAGTATCCGCTCCCTCATCAACCGCGACGGCTATGCCCATCTCCCGAAACGGGTGGCGACGCGGCCGCATCCCCATTTCCTCAATTGGCACCGGGAGAACCGCTTCAAGCTGTGACCCCCTACCGCCCCTCCTTCACGAACGCCGCGATGCGTTCGGCGATCATGATCGTGGGCATGTTGGTGTTGGCGCGGGGGATGGACGGCATCAGCGAGGCGTCGGCGACGCGCAGGCCCTCCATGCCGATCACCTTGCCGGTGGCGGTGGTGACGGCGGCGGGGTCGCCGTCGCGGCCCATGCGGCAGGTGCCGGAGGGGTGCCAGGTGCCGCCGACATTGCGGCGCACGAAGGCGGTGAGGGCGTCCTCGTCCTCCAGCAACCCGCGCAGGGTGATGCCCTGTGTCACCGCCGCGTGGATGAGCGCGGCGCGCAGCGGGCCGGCGGCGTCGAGCAAAGCGGCGAGCGCGCCGCGCTGCAGCGCGTTCCAGCGGCCGGGCACCGCAATCTTCGCCACGCGCGGGGTGTAGCTCGCGGGAAACACCACGTCGCGGGCGCCATCCATGCGGGGGTCGAGCAGCACCTGCGCGCCCCGGCGCAGCGCGTCGGTCAGCCGGGCGAGGTCGCGCGGGTCGCTCAGCATGCGGAAATCGACCTCGGGCTCGGCCTGCGGATCGGCCGAGGTGAGCCGCAGATGGCCGCGGGAATAGGACTTGTTCACCCAGAAGAACAGGCTGCCGAGCCGGTGCCCCACCGCGTGCCAGCCGGAACGGGCGAGGATGGCGGCGTGCATGTCGCCCGGCGGGGCGCCCGCCAGCCCGGAGGAATAGCGCCAGATCGCCTGCTCATGGTGCTCGCCCGGGTTCTTCTCCCGGAGCGCGGGCGGCAGGAAGGTGGCGACCGCGATGGAGGGGTGCTCCATCAGGTTGCGGCCCACCCCCGGCAGCGCCGCCACCACCGGCAGGCCAAGTGCCGCCAGCTCGCTCGCCGGCCCGATGCCGGCGCGCAGCAGCAGGGCGGGGGAATGGATGGCGCCGGCGGCGAGGATGACCTCCCCGGCCCGCAGCGTGCGCGGCGTGCCGTCCGGCCCGGCGATCTCCGCGCCCACGGCGCGGCGGCCTTCCAGCAGCAGGCGGCGGGCCTGATGGCCGGCGAGCACGGTGAGGTTCGGCCGGCGCCGTACCTCCGGGGTGAGATAGGCGAGCGAGGTGGGCTGGCGCTCGCCGCGGTCGTCCACCGCCACCGTGCCGCGGAAGGCGCCGTCCAGCCATTCCCCGTTCTGGTCGGGGCGGGTGGGGTGGCCGCGGGCGTCGAGCGTCTCCATCACCCGGCGCACGAAGGGGGAGAGCTGGGCGTCGGTGATGCGGCGGACCTGGATCGGGCCCTCGGTGCCGTGGAGCGGGCCGCCGAAATCGCGGTCGGCCTCGATGGCGCGGAACACCGGCAGGCAGGCCTCCCAGCCCCAGCCGGCGGCGCCGAGCGCCTCCCACTCCTCGTAATCGCCCGGGGCGCCGCGATTGGCCATCAGCGCGTTGATGGCGGAGCCGCCGCCGAGGATGCGGGCCTGCTCATAGCGGCGGGCGGGGCGCGGGGCGTTGGCGCCGGCCTCGCCCATGCGGGCTTCCAGCCGGCTCCAGATGTTCGAGGTGTCGAGATAGGCCCGGCCGGGATAGCGCACCCGCACCTCGGGCGGCACGTCGCCGGCGGCGACGTCGCGGCCGGCTTCGACCAGGATGACGCGGCGGGCGGATTCTTCCGACAGGCGGGCCGCCAGCACGCAGCCGGCCGAGCCGCCGCCGAGGATCAGCACGTCGCAGCCGAGGGCGGTGTCCGGGGCCGGCGCGGCGGCCATGGCGGCGCCGGGCTCAGGCCGCGGCGGGGAGCCGGCCGAGCTCCACGTCCACCGCATCGGCGAGCTGCTTCAGCGAGGAAAAATGCAGGTCCGGCGTGGTGAGCACCTTCGGTGCCGGGGTGCCGCCGAAGCCTTCCTGCCCCATGCGCCGCTGGATCCAGCACACGGTGTAGCCTTCCGCCCGGGCCACCCCGATGTCGTGGTGCTGGCTCTGCGCGACGTGGAGGATCTCGTCCTGGCGATAGCCCAGCGCGGAAAGCCGGCCGCGATTATAGGCGAAGAAGCGGGGGTCCGGCTTGGCGCAGCCGGTCTCGTCGCAGGTCACGCCGTCGTGGAAGGGATTGCCGAGGGTGTGGGCATAGGCGGTGTAGGCGGTGCGGTCGGCATTGGTCATCGCGACCAGGCGAAAGTTTTTCCTGAGCCGGCGAAGCGATTCCACGGAGTCGGCAAAGGCCGGCCAGCGCAGGCAGGCGAGCTGGAACGCCTCGGCGGTCGCCTCGTCGTCCCTGAAGCCGCATTCGCGGGCGAGATGGAGATAAACGTCCTTCATCGCGAAGGAGGACCGGCCGTAATGGGCGTCGCGACCGCGCTTGTAGGGCTCGAAGATCTCGTCGTCGCTGGCCGCCGCCGCCTTCGGGCCGCCGAGGCTGCGCACGGCGTTCAGCACGCCGGTTTCGAAGTCGATCAGTGTCCCGACGATGTCGAAGGTCATGACCTTGAAGTCGGTGATGTTCATCGCGGGTTCCTGCTGGCGATAAGGCAAGGGTCGCCGCCGCGTGGGCTGCGGCGGCGGTGGAAAGAGGAGGGGGCGCCGCCGGCGCCGGCCGGGCTGGGCCCGGCGCCAACGGCATCCGCGGGTCGCGGAACCCGTGGGGCGGGCGCGATCCACCCCGTGAGCAAACCAGCGGCGGGGGATGGCAGCAATTGAAAAAAGATCGCGTCGACGTTACACCATGTAAATGCGTACGCTCCGCCTCGCCCTGCCCTCGATGAACGGCTTCTTCACCTTCGAGGCCGCGGCCCGCTGCGGCACCTTCGCCCGCGCCGCGGCGGAGCTGAACGTGACGCCGGCGGCAGTGAGCCGCATGATCGGCCGGCTGGAGGAGCATCTCGGCGCGCCGCTGTTCGAGCGGCTGCCCGGCGGGGTGCGGCCCACCGCGGACGGGCAATTGCTGCACGAGGCGATTTCGCGGGGTTTTGCCGGCATCGAGGCCGCGCTGCGGGAGATCGAGGACCGCCGCGCCGGGGTGGAGACGGTGACGCTGTCGGTCTCCACCAGCTTCACCACCCACTGGATCATGCCGCATATGGCGGAGATCAAGCGCGCCTTCCCCGCGCTGGAGCTGCGCTTCCAGCTCATCATGACCGCGCTGTCCGGCCCGGTCGGCGATGTCGACCTCGGCATGCGCTTCGTGGAAGGTCCCGACGCCCGCCACGAGGCGAGCTACATCATGCCCGAGGTGCTGGTGCCGATCTGCAGCCCGGGTTACCGCGCCGGCGGCCAGGAGGCGCTGGCGCAGGCCGGCCCGCCGGCAACGCTGATCAACCTCAGCGAGGCGCAGCCGGACTGGTCGCACCTCTTCTTCCCCGGCGAGGCCCGGCCAGTGGCGGCCTCGATGAACTTTTCCGACTACGCCATCGTGGTGCAGGCGGCGATGCTGGGGCAGGGGGTTGCGCTGGGCTGGCTGAACGTCGCCTGCCACTGGCTGCGCACCGGGGCGCTGGTGCCGGCCAGCGAGCGGGTGATGACCACCGGCCGGCACTGCCAGTTCGTGCGGGCCCGGGACAAGCCGCTGCGCCCCATCGTGGCGCAGCTGCGCGACTGGATGATCGCCCGGCTGACGGAAGACGTCGCCGCGGTGGCGGCGCGGCATCCCGCCCTCGGGCTCGGCGAGATCGTCCAGCAGCGCCGCTGATGCTGCGCCCATAGCCATCGGCTGTGGCGATGGAGCCGGCGAAAACGCCACCAAAAGCGTCACATCGGCTTCATGAATCGCCGCCGCCTTGGGCGCCGGCCTGTCGCCCGGTGCGATTGGCGGGCGGCGGGCCAGCGGGTGTAAAGCCGGCAAATCGACCTTATTCCCAATCGCGCCGCCACCCGCCCGCCGCTGGCGGAGGCGCAAGCGTGCCTATGGTCCGGAACAGCGGCTGTCCGACGGCAAACCCCGAGGTGGCGCCAAGGCTTTGCTGCAACGCGGCCGGCGCCGCCGCGGTGCCGGATTCGCCGGGCTGGGTCACCTCGTCCGGCCGCCGCGCTGCGCCGGTGGCGCCCTGCGCCTTGCGGTTGCTGCGCGCGCGCAACTCGCGTCAGCCATTCGCACGCGCCGCCCGGATTCGGGCCGCGCCAATTCGGCGGTATTTCCCGGAAAATGTGCTTGGATTTTGTGCAATGGCAATGCGACACTTTCTTGACGGGCGCCGTGGGCCCGCGCCGCAGCGGCGGAGCCGCCGCCGCGGCCGGCTGCGGCCGCGCCGGGCCGGCGCTTTCGAGAGTCGGCAAACAACGCATTGGCAGGAAAGATTTTTTCCATGGCCTGCTGCCGCCGGTCTGCGCCTTTCGTCGAGCGGGTGCCAGTTGGCACGGCCCTTGCGGTTGACTGGCCCATTCCTGTCCCACCCGGAACGGAGCCCCTGAACGCTATGATCCGACCGAAACCCCCCGCCCGCGGCCTCGTCCGCCCCGGCACCGCGCCCGAGGCGGCCCGATGAAGCTGCCCGTGAGCGCCTCCGAGAGTTTCGTCGAATTCGCCGGCATCCAGAAGACGTATGACGGCGAGGTCCTGGTCGTTAAGGACCTCAACCTGCGCATCCGCCGCGGTGAATTCCTGACCCTGCTCGGGCCTTCCGGCTCGGGAAAGACCACGACGCTGATGATGCTGGCGGGTTTCGAAACCCCCACCGTCGGCAACATCATGCTGGACGGCCAGCGCATCGACGCGGTGCCCCCGGAGAAGCGGGACATCGGCATGGTGTTCCAGAACTACGCGCTGTTTCCCCATATGAGCGTGGCGCAGAATGTCGGCTTCCCGCTGAAGGTGCGCGGCATCTCCAAGGCCGAGACCGCCCAGCGGGTGGCCCGCGCGCTGGACATGGTCGAGCTCGGCAAGTTCGCCACCCGCATGCCCGGCCAGCTCTCCGGCGGCCAGCAGCAGCGCGTGGCGCTGGCCCGCGCGCTGGTGTTCGAGCCGAAGCTGGTGCTGATGGACGAGCCGCTCGGCGCGCTCGACAAGCAGCTGCGCGAGCACATGCAGATCGAGATCCGCCACCTGCACGAGCGGCTCGGCATCACCGTGGTCTACGTCACCCACGACCAGAGCGAAGCGCTGACCATGTCGGACCGCGTCGCGGTGTTCAATGCCGGCATCATCCAGCAGATCGCCCCGCCCGCCGAGCTCTATGAGAGCCCGGAGAACTCCTTCGTCGCCCAGTTCATCGGCGAGAACAACCGCCTGCCCGGCCGCATCGAATCCGCCAGCGGCACGGTGTGCCAGGTGAAGCTGGCCAATGGCGGCACCGTGGCCGCGACGCTGACCCGCGCCGCCGCCGTCGGCGATGCCTGCCTGCTCTCGGTCCGCCCGGAGCGGGTGAAGATCGCGCCCGCCGCCGGCGCGGTGGACAACCTGTTCGAGGCGAACGTCGCCGAACTCATCTATCTCGGCGACCATCTGCGCGTGCGCTGCGTGCTCGACACCGGCGCCGAGGTGGTCGTGAAGGTCGGCAATGCCGAGGACCGCCCGGTCCTCGATGTCGGCACCCGCATCCCGCTCGGCTGGCGCGCGCAGGACTGCCGCGCCCTCGACGCGGCGTGAGACTACCCCGCAATCCCTTTGGCCACGAGAGAATGACGATGCAGATGAAGACCCTGAAACTGACCCTGTCTGCGCTCGCGATTGCGGCGGCGTGCAGCACCGTCGCCAAGGCGGACGGGCTGACCATCACCTCCTGGGGCGGCGCCTACCAGAAGAGCCAGGACGAAGCCTACTTCAAGCCCTACGCCGCCAAGGCCGGCGTGAAGATCACCCAGGAAGAGTATAACGGCGAGGCCGCGCGCATCCGCGCCATGGTCGAGTCCGGCAACACCACCTGGGATGCGGTCGACGTCGATTCCGCGACCGTGCAGCAGGGCTGCGACGAGGGTTTCCTCACCCCGATCGACTTCTCGAAGTTCGGCGGCAAGGAAGCCTTCGTGAAGGGCTCCACCAATGACTGCGGCGTGCCCACCATCATCTACTCCACGATCTATGCCTACGACGCCGACAAGATCAAGGACGGCCCCAAGACCATCGCCGACCTGTTCGACACCAAGAAGTGGCCGGGCAAGCGCGCCCTGCAGAAGTCGCCCTTCGGCAATCTCGAATTCGCGCTGATGGCCGACGGCGTGCCGCTCGACAAGGTCTACGAGACCCTGAAGACCAAGGAAGGCGTCGACCGCGCCTTCAAGAAGCTCGACACCATCAAGAAGGACATCGTGTGGTGGGAGGCCGGCGCCCAGCCGCCGCAGCTCCTCGCCTCCGGCGAAGTGGTGATGGCCACCGCGTGGAACGGCCGCATCTACAACGCCAACAAGGTCGACAAGAAGAACTTCAAGATCGTGTGGGACGGCCAGCTGCTCGACTGGGACCTGTGGGCGATCCCGAAGGGCGTGAAGGACGTCGACGCGGTCTACAAGTTCATCCAGTTCGCCTCGCAGCCCGGCCCGCAGGCCGAGCAGACCAAGTACATCTCCTACGGCCCCGCTCTGCTCGCGGCCGCCCCCAGCGTCGACCCGGCGATCCTGAAGGATCTGCCGACCGCGCCGGAGAACGTGAAGCTCGGCCTCGCCAACGACGTCATCTTCTGGGGTGACAACAAGGAAGAGCTGCTGAAGCGCTTCAACACCTGGATCGCCCAGTGACCTGACCCGATCCGACGGCCGGGCCGGGGGTGCTCCCCGGCCCGTTCCGCCCGCGCCCGCCGCTGCCGCGGCCCCGGCCGGGCCTCACGATCCGGGAACCAAGGGAGAACCGACATGGCGGTAACCACGGCCGGCGAGGTGGCGGGCATCCAGCCCGAGGACACGACCTCGCTCAAGACCAAGCTCAAGCGGGCCGAGCGCATCAACCGCGCGCGCTCCTTCTCCCTCGTGGCGCCGCTGCTGATCTTCGTCCTCGCCGTCTTCGTGCTGCCGATCGCGCTGATGCTGGTGCGCTCGGTGCAGAACACCGAGGTGCGCAGCGCGATGCCCGCGACGCTCGCCGCGCTCGACTCCTGGGACGGCACCTCCACGCCCGGCGAGCCGGTGTTCGCCGCCCTCGCGCAGGACCTCGTCCAGACCCAGAAGGACCGCACCACCGGCCTCGTCGGCAAGCGCATCAACTACGAGGTGCCCGGCGCGCGCTCCCGCTTCCTCAAGGCCGGCCGCATGATCGATGCCGGCGGCACCGCGCCGTGGAAGGAGAAGTTCCTCGCCAGCGACCCCGAATGGGGATCGGTGGATTTCTGGGCCATCATGAAGCGGGCGGGCCAGACCTACACGCCCTATTACCTCCTCACCTCGCTCGACCTGAGGCAGGACGCCTCCGGCGCGGTGATGAAGAATTTCGACGACCAGTCGATCTTCCTCGACATCTTCACCCGCACCATCTGGATCAGCCTGCTCGTCACCCTGGCGACGCTGGTGCTGGGCTATCCGGTGGCGCACCTGCTGGCGATCCTGCCGGCCAAGCACGCCAATGTGCTGATGATCCTGGTGCTGCTGCCCTTCACCACCTCCATCCTGGTGCGCACCACCTCCTGGATCGTGCTGCTGCAGAGCAATGGCGTGCTGAACGACATCCTGCTCGCCCTGCACATCACCAGCGAGCGGGTGCAGCTCATCTTCAACCGGTTCGGCACCGTGCTGGCGATGACGCACATCCAGCTGCCCTTCACCATCCTGCCGATCTATTCGGTGATGAAGTCGATCCCCGCCTCGCATGTGCGCGCCGCGCGCTCGCTCGGCGCGGGCCCGCTCACCGCCTTCGTCTCGGTCTACATGCCGCAGACCCTGCCCGGCGTCGGCGCCGGCTGCCTGCTGACCTTCATCCTTTCGCTAGGCTACTACATCACCCCGGCGCTGGTGGGCGGTCCGCAGGACCAGATGGTCAGCTATTTCGTCGCGCTCTACACCAACCGCGAGATGAACTGGGGCCAGGCTTCGGCGCTGGGCGCCATCCTGCTGCTGATCACGCTGGCGCTCTACGCCGTGTTCAACCGCTTCGTCGGCATCGACAAGGTCAAGCTGGGGTAATGGCGATGCTCGCACCTTCCTACGCCACGCCGGGCGAGAAGCTGGCCTATGGCATCTTCGCGCTCTACTGCACGCTGGTGTTCATCTTCCTGGTGTGCCCGATCCTGGTGATCATGCCGCTGTCCTTCTCCAGCGAGCCCTGGTTCACCTACCCGCTGCCGGGGCTGAGCCTGCGCTGGTACGAGGACTTCTTCTTCGATGACCGCTGGCGCATCGCGCTGCAGAACAGCGCCTTCGTGGCGGTGTTCTCCACCCTGCTGGCGACCGCGCTCGGCACGCTGGCGGCGCTCGGCCTGTCGCGGGGCAACGTGCCCTTCGCCGGGCTGATCATGTCGATCCTGATCTCGCCGATGATCGTGCCGGTGGTCATCGTCGCGGTGGCGATGTTCTTCGGCTTCGCCGCGATAGGGCTGAACAACAGCTATTTCGGCCTGATCCTGGCGCATTCGATCCTCGCCACACCCTTCGTCGTCATCACCGTCACGGCGACGCTCACCGGCTTCGACCGCTCGCTGACGCGGGCCGCCGCCTCGCTCGGCGCTTCGCCCTGGACCACCTTCCGCATGGTGACCCTGCCGCTGATCGCGCCCGGCGTCACCTCCGGCGCGCTGTTCGCCTTCGTCACCTCCTGGGACGAGGTGGTGGTGGCGCTGTTCCTCTCCAGCCCGGAGCAGCGCACCCTGCCGCGGCAGATGTTCTCGGGCATCCGCGAGCAGATCTCGCCGACCATCACTGCCGCCGCGACCATGCTGGTGGTGTTCGCGGCGCTGCTGATGATGACGCTGGAACTGCTGCGCCGCCGCTCGGAACGGCTGCGCGGCACCATGGCCTGAGCGCGCGGCGGCTTCGCCGGCGGGGTTTCGGTTTGCGCGGCGGTCTCCGGGGGTCTCGGTTTGCGCGGCGGTCGCCGCCGCCGTCCCCTCCAACACAAAAGGCCCGGCTTGCGCCGGGCCTTTTTTCGATCGGCCGGCCCTGCCGCCCACTCAGGCGGCGAAGGTTTCGCGCCAGCGGTCCAGCATCAGCCGGCCCTTCACCGCCAGCGGCCAGGCGACATGGCCGGTGATGGGCGAGATCTTCGTCACCGGCAGGTCCAGCACCTCCGGCCCGCCGCCGGCGGCGCGCCGCGCCAGCATGCGGCCGGTCGCGGTGGCCATGGCGACGCCACGCCCGTTATAGCCGAGGCCGATATGGATGCCGGGCGCCGGCTCGTGGAGATGGGGCAGGTGATCCCAGGTCACCGCCACCTGGCCGTTCCAGCGGTGGGTCCATTCCACCGCCTTCAGCACCGGGAAGAGCTGCGTGGCGTAGGCGATGAGGCTGCGATAGTCCACGGGATCGGAGGACTGCCGCAGCACGCTGCGCCCGCCCATCACGAAGCGGCCGGCATCGTCGAGCCGGTAATACACATAGGACGCCGACATCTCGTACAGCACCACGCCGTTCGGCATCACCGTCGCGGCGAGCTCGGGCGGCAGCGGCTCGGTGGCGGTGATCGAGGAGAAGACCGGCACGATGCTGCGGCGCAGCCCCGGCCAGAGATCGTCGGTGTAGCCATTGGCGGCGAGGATGACGCGCTGCGCCGTCACCCGGCCGGCGGGCGTGACGAGGTTCCAGCCGCCGGTGCCGCGCACCAGCCGGGTCGCCGGGGTGTCGGTGAAGATGCGGGCGCCGGCCTTCAGCGCCGCGGCGGCAAGGCCGCGGCAATAGGCCAGCGGGTTGACCTGCCCGCCCCGGCGGTCATGCGCGCCGGCCCGGTAGGCGCCGGTGCCGGTCAGCTTCGCCATGCCCTTGGCGTCGGCCATCACCACGTCGGCGCCGCGCGCCGCCCACTGGCGCTGGAAGTCGCGGATGCCCGTCTCCGCGCTCGCCGAGAGCGCGGCGCGCAGGGTGCCGCCGCGCCGCGGGGCGCAGTCGATGCCATGGCGGGCGATGAGATCGAAGACGAGGCCGGGCGCCTCGTCGCCGAGCCGCACCATGCGCCCGCCGAGATCGGCGCCGAAGCTCCGTTCCAGCGTCTCCGGCTCCCATTTCAGCCCGGGATTGACCTGCCCGCCATTGCGCCCCGAGGCGCCCCAGCCGATCTGGCTGGCTTCCAGCACGATGGTGTCCACCCCGGCCTCGGCGAGGTGCAGCGCCGCCGACAGGCCGGTGAAGCCGGCGCCGACGATCGCCACCTGCACGTTGAGGTCGCCGTCGAGCGGCGCCGTTTCCGGGGCGCGGGGGGCTGTCGCCGCATAGAGCGAGCGGGGCATGGGGCGGCGGGCGATGGTCTCAACCACGGTGGGAACTCCAGGCGGATGCGGAGAGGATGTCAGAGGCCGGCCATCGGGCGGGGCCGGCTGCCGTCGAAGAAGCGGGAGAGGCGGAAGTCCCTCGGGTCGGCGATCGGCCGCGCCCCGGTGACGAGGTCGGCGACAAGGTGGCCGGCGCCCGGCCCGATGCCAAAGCCATGGCCGGAGAAGCCGGTGGCGACCACCAGCCCGGAAACGCTGTCCACCGGCGAGATGACGGGCACCGCGTCCGGCGTGGCGTCGATGAAGCCGGCCCAGCTCTGCACGATGCGCGCCCCGGCGAAAACCGGGAAGCGGCGCTGCAGCGCGGCGAAGGCGGCGTGGAGATAGAAGGTGTCAGGCGCGGGATCGAGCACGCGCACCGCCTCATAGACCGAAGGTTCGTCCAGCGCGCGCCGTCCGCCCTCCTGCCACTCGGTGAAGAAGCGTGGGCCGAAGCGCAGCCGCAGCGAGGCGAATTCCATCCGCAGCGCCGGCAGGAAATCGGTGAAGAAGCGGAAGCTGTCCGGCACGATCGGCACCACGTTCACATGGCCGTTGGCGATGGTATAGCCGCCATCCTCGCGGCGCCGGAAGGCGAAATCGTGGTCCCAGAGGGCGGGGAGGGGGCCGTTCTCCACCGGCGAGGTGCGCAGCACGCTGGCCCGCACCTTGAGCTGCGGCAGGTCGATGTCGAGGTCCTTCAGGATGCGGCGGGTCCAGGCGCCGCCGGCGACGACGACGGTGGAGGTGGCGATGCGGCCACGCTCCGTCACCGCGGCGACGACCTTGCCGCCGCCGGTTTCGACCCCGCGTACCGCGCAGTCGGTGAGAATCACCGCGCCGGCCCGGCGGGCGGCTTCGGCGATGGCAGGCGCCGCCTTCTGCGGCTCGGCCCGCCCATCCGATGGGCACCACAGTGCCGCCCTGCTGGGCGCGGTGTCGCCGGGAAGCTGATTCTCGGCCTCCGCCCTGCTCAACATCTGGGCATGGATGCCGGCGCCGGCGGCCTCCTTCACCCAATCGGCGAAGCTGGCCTCCCGCGCCTCGTCATTCGCCGCGAACAGGATGCCGGTGGTGGTGAAGCCGGTGGCGGCGCCGATGCGCGCGTCCATGCCGCGCCACAGCCCCAGCGCCTCGCGGATGAGGTCGAACTCGCGGGGGTCGCGCTTGGCCTGCCGGCACCAGCCCCAGTTGCGGCTGGACTGCTCGCCGGCGATGTGGCCCTTCTCGCAGAGCACCACCTTCAGGCCGCGCTCGGCGAGATAGAGCGCGCTGGTGGTGCCGATGATGCCGCCGCCCACGATGACGACATCGGCGGCGGCGGGACAGGCGAGATCGGAGGCGACGGGTACGACGTGCGGTCCCATGAGGTCCTGCTCTGCGGTTCGGGTCTGGCCTGCCCGCCGGGGGGAGGCGGCGGAAATCCGACGTCGGCCCGGCAGGACGGCCGGCAGCCTACCGCAAAACCGATGCCAGCCGCGCCGTCCTCTCGCGCAGCAGCCCCGCGCCGGGCGCACGGCAAACCGCCTCGCGGCCGGCGGCGGGCGGTTCAGGACACCATGAAATGCAGGCGCGAGCGGTCGGTGCGGTAGAAGGCGGTGTAATATTCCATCGGCAGGCCGCCGGTCATGAAGCTGACCGATTCGATCGCGATCAGCGGCGCACCCTTCGGCACCTTCAGAAGCTGGGCCTGCTCCGGCGTCGCCACAACCGCCTCCAGCCAGCGCTCGGCGCGGCGCATGGTGATGCCGTATTGCCGCGACAGCGTGTCGTAGAGCGAGCGGTTGTGCATCGGCACCTGCTCCATGCCGGGCACGTGGCGGGCGACGAGCGAGGTGTAGACCAGGATGCGGGGCACCTCGTCGACGCTGAGCACGCGGTCGAGGTCGAGCACCACCTCCTCGTCCGGCTGGAGCTGCAGCAGCCGGCGGGCGCGGTCCGAGGGGGGCCGCAGTTCCTGGCGCAGGATGTGGCGGGTCACGGCGCGGTTCTTGTCGTGCAGCTCGCCGGAGAAGCCGATATTGGAGCCGAGGAAGTCCTGCTCGTCGCGACGGGCGGAAACGAAGGCGCCCTTGCCCTGCAGCTTGTAGATGACCCGCTCGAAGACGAGCTGGTTCAGCGCCTCCCGCACCACGGTGCGCGACACCCCGAAATGCTCGCACAGTTCCGCCTCCGAGGGCAGCCGGGCATGTTCCGGCAGCTTCTCGGTGGTGATGAGGGTGAGCAGCGCGGATTTCACCTGCGACCACAGCGGAATGCCGGTGGCGGCCAGCGGGCCGGGCTGGCCCTTGCCCAGCCGGGGGAGGATGTCGGCGCCATCCGCCGTCTTCTGTCGAGCCTTCGGCATTACGCGCGTTCCGGAACTCCGTGTCGTGTGGCGAGCAACTGCGCGGTGCGGGCGGTCTCCTCCGCGATGCGGGATGCCGGCCATCCCAGCGCCGCCCCCACCACCGCACCGAGTTCGGCGATGGCCGCGGGCGTCGCGAGGCCGAGCAGGCCGATCTGGGTGCGGCGCAAGACCACGTCGGCGAGGGTCGCGACGCGCTCGTTTCCCGCTATAGACGCTAATTCGGCGGTCGAATAGTCGGGCAGGGCGGCGAGCATGGTCTCCGGTGCCGCCGGCGCGCGGGCGAGCCAGTCCACGGCGCGCATGCCGTAGCGGTCGAGCAGGGTTTCGATCCGCGCCGGTGCCAGCCCGTGGCGGCGGGCAAGGTCGGCGACCAGCCGGCGGCGGGCGTCCGCGCCGGTCGGAAAATCCTTGCCGCCGCCCATGGCGACCGATTCGGTCGGCACCGCGCGGGTTCGGCCGAGGCGGGCCAGCACGAGGTCGACGATCTCCCCGGCGCAGGGGCGGAAGGTGGTCCACTTGCCCCCCACCAGCGCCAGCACCGGGAAGGGCCGCCCCGGCGCCGGCTCGAACACCCGAACGGAATGGTCGCGGCTGATGGCGCCGGCCACCTCGTCGCTGTAGGGCAGCGGCCGCACCCCGGCATAGGTGAAGACGATCTGCGCCCGCTCCAGCGCCAGCCCCGGCATCACCGCGCGCATGACGTCGAACAGGTAGTCGATCTCCGCCGCGCTGCACACGGTGTCCTCGGGATCGTCGGTGCGGATGTCGGTAGTGCCGAGCAGAACGCGGCGCGCGTCGAGCGGATAGGCGAGGCACACCCGGTGGTCGGCGGTCTCGAAATAGAGCATCCGGCCGCCCAGCCGGGCGGCGAAATCCGGGTGGTCCAGCACGAGGTGGGAGCCCTTGGTGCCGCCGATCAGCCGTTCGGCGATGCCGAGCGGGGCGTCGGTCTGGTCGACCCAGGCGCCGGCGCAGTTCACCACCAAATCGGGCCGCACGGTGAAGCGCTCGCCCGAGAGCGTGTCCTCCAGCAGCACCGCGCCGCCGTCGCGGCCGGCGAGCGTGACATAGGTGGCGGCGAGGGAGGCGGGGCAGGCGGCCTCGGCATCGCCGACCAGCTCCAGCCCCAGCCGCTCCGGCGCGGTGAGGCGGGCGTCGTAATATTCCGCCATGTAGCGCGCCGACGGGGCGAGATCGGGCATGGCGCGGCGGAATTCCGCGGCCGGAACCATGCGGTGGTCGGGCATGGTGCGGTTGGTGCGGCCGAACAGGTCATAGGCCATGAGGCCGAGCTTGACCACGAAGGCGCCCTTCGGCCCCGGCCGCCGCACCAGCCCGAGGAACCGGCCGACCGAGGCCGCTGCCCCGCCGAGCCGGCTGTCGATCGGCACCCAGACCGGAAGCGGGCGGACATAATGGGGGGCGTCGAGCAGCAGCCGGTTCCGTTCCTCCACCGACTCCCGCACCAGCCCGAACTCGCCGATCTCGAGATAGCGCAGGCCGCCATGGATGAGCCGCGAGGGGGCGGAGCTGGTGCCGGAGCAGATGTCGCCGCGGTCGATCAGCAGGGCGGGAATGCCCTGCAGAGCGAGGTCCCAATACACCCCGACCCCATTGATGCCGCCGCCGACGATGAGCACGGGCGGCGCCTCGCCGCGGCGCAGGCTGTCGAGAACGGTGTCGCGGGTCCGCATCAGGGGCTCCGGCATCGGGGGCTCCGGTGGTGGCTGGAAGGCGCGGGCGGTGTCGCCGCGGCGTCAACTTGTTATTATAGGATGGCTATCGGCCGATCAATCCGGTGGCGGTTGGGTGCGAGTCATTTATTGAATATTGCGCCGCAATATTGAATTTGTGCGGCGAATTATCTTTCCCGATTGACGGGCGCCGGCTTCGGCCTAAGCTAACATGTAATTACGTGTTGAGCCCCGAAAACGGGGCCGCTGCGGCGCCAACCGCATCCAGGGAGGAAACATGCGCGAATGCCTGATCGGCATCGACGCCGGTGGAACCATGACCAAGGCCGCGCTCTTCGACATGGAGGGGCGGGAGCTGGCCTGCGAGCGCCGGCCCAACCAGATGCTGTTTCCCGCGCCGGGCCACACCGAGCGCGACCCGGAGCGCATGTGGCGGGCGACCTGCGAATCCGTGCGGGCGCTGATCGAGACGACGGGGATCGACCCCGGCGACATCCAGGCGGTCTCCGCCTCCGGCTATGGCAGCGGCATCTATCTGGTCGACGCCGACAGCAACCCGGTGCGCCCGGGCGTGGTCTCGACCGACAGCCGGGCGGCCGCGCTGGTGGCGGAGTGGGAGGCCTCGGGGCTCGCCGCCTCGGTGGCCGCGCGCATCCAGCAGCGCATCTGGCCGGGCCAGTCCACCCTGCTGATGGCGTGGTTCGCCCGCCACGAGCCGGAGGTGCTCGGCCGCACCGCCAGCGTGCTCTACTGCAAGGATTTCCTGCGCGCCAAGCTGACCGGGGAGCATTCCACCGACCCCACCGATGGCGGGATCGGCGGGGTGATCGACGTCGAGAGCACGGCCTATGTGCCGAGCGTGTTCCACGACATGGGGATCGGCGGCTGGCTCGACCGCATGCCCCCGATCGGCCCCTCCGCGGCCGTGGCCGCCGGGGTGAGCGAGGCCGCGGCGCGGCTCACCGGACTGCGGGCCGGCACGCCGGTGGTGCGCGGGCTGGTGGACGTCACCGCCGCCGCGGTCGCCTCCGGCGTCACCGGGCCGGGCCAGCTCAGCATGATCGCCGGCACCTTCAGCATCAACTCGACCCTGCACGCCACGCCGCGCACCAGCGTGATGCCGTTCCTGCAGATGCCCTATCCGATCGGCGGGCAGGTGCTGGCGACCGAGGGGGCGGCCACCTCGGCCAGCAATTTCGAGTGGTTCTGCCGCGAGATCCTCGACGGCGAGGCGGCGCGGGCGGTGGCGCGGGGCCAGTCGGTCTATGACGTGTGCAGCGACATGATCGCCGCCGCCCTGGAGCGGGACAACCACATCCTGTTCTTCCCCTTCCTGTTCGGCGGCCCGGGCGGGGCGCCGGCCGGCCTGCTCGGCGTGCGCCGCTCCGACGTGCTGGGCGACGTGCTGCGGGCGATCTTCGAAGGCGTCGCCTTCGCCCACCGCATGGATATCGATGCGCTGCTCACCGGCCCCGACGCCGCCCGCCCGCAGGTCATCCGCCTTGCCGGCGGCGCCTCCCGCAGCGCGATCTGGTGCCAGATCTTCGCCGACGTGCTGGGCCTGCCGGTCGAGGTGACGGACGGCTCCGAACTCGGCGCCCAGGGCGTCGCCATCGCCTCGGCGGTGGCGATCGGCGCCTATCCCGATTTCGAAAGCGCGGTGGCCGCCATGGTGCGGGTCCGCCGGCGCTACGAGCCCGCGGCAGAGCGGCACGCCTTCTACGAGGCGAAATATGCCCGCTTCCGCGAGATCACCCGCACCCTCGCCGCCCACTGGCCCGGCGCCTGAGCGCGCCTATTCCCGCATCCGACCGACGGAGTTTTTCGACATGGCGCATATCGGCGATTTCCTGGCGGAAATGCTGCTGCATTATCAGGTGGACACGGTGTTCGGCATGCCGGGCGGCCAGACCACGGCGCTGC
Organism: uncultured Starkeya sp.; assembly: GCA_964543245.1. Lineage (GTDB taxonomy): Bacteria > Pseudomonadota > Alphaproteobacteria > Rhizobiales > Xanthobacteraceae > Ancylobacter. Next base: position 2,686 of record CAZIXP010000060.1, on the reverse strand, counting down.
ACGACGGCATTGCCCGGCGCTCCCCCGCCATCCGCCATGTGCTGATCCGCGACGAGCGCAGCGCGGCCTATGCCGCCGACGCCTATGCCCGCCTCACCGGCAAGGTCGGGGTGTGCGACGTCACGGTCGGCCCTGGCACCACCAAGCTGCCGGACGGGCTGGTCGAGGCGCTGAACGCCTCGATCCCGATGGTGGCGCTGGTGGGCGAGCTGCCGCTCGACTGGCTGTCGCTGCGCGCCAAGGGCGTCGCCTCGCAGGGCATGGACCAGGTCGCCTTCCTCCAGCCCATCACCAAGGCGACCTTCCTGGTGCCGAGCCTCACCGCCCTGCCGGACCTGATCCGCAGCGCCTTCCGCGTCGCCACCGCGCCGCGGCCGGGGCCGGTGGCGCTGATCATCCCCCACGACATCATGGATGCGGAGTGGGACGAGGAGAAGCTCCGCGTCGTCGTCGACGACCGCAACATCCGGGCGCCCTCGCTGCGCTACGGCCCGCCGGCGGCCGACATCGCCGCGGCGGCGGAGCTGATCAACCGCGCCCGCCGCCCGGCCATCATCGCCGGCGGCGGCGTCCACGGCGCCTCGGCGGCCGGGCTGCTGACGGCGATCACCGACCGGGTGCAGCCGCTGGTGGTCACCAGCCTTTCGGGCAAGGGCGCGGTGCCGGAGACGCGGGACTATGCCGCCGGCATCCTGAACCCGCTCGGCTCGGGCGCGGCGATCGACCTCATCCGCCACGCTGACCTGCTGGTGTGGTGCGGCTCCAAGGCGAGCCAGAACACCGCGATGAACTGGACCCTGCCCACCGCCGGGCAGGCCACCGTCACCATCGACGCCGACCCGCTGGAGCATGGGCGCACCTTCCGGCCCACCGTCGCGCTGTGCGGCGACGTCGCCGAGACCCTGCGCGCCCTCGACCCGCTGCTGGAGGGCGCGCCGCGCCCGGCCTGGGCGGCGAAGATCGCCGAGGTGAAGGCCGCCCATGCCGGGCGGATCGCCGCCGAGGTGGCGAGCCCCGGCGTGCCGATCCAGCCGCCGCGCGTCATGCACGCGCTGGCGCAGCGGCTGACGCCGGAGGATGTGGTGATTTCGGATGCGAGCTGGTCGGCCGGCTGGATCGGCGCCTATATCCCGGCCACCGAGCCGGGCCGGCGCTTCCTCTATGCCCGCGGCCAGGGCGGCCTCGGCTACGCCGTTCCCGCCGCGATCGGCGCTGGGGCGGTGCAGCAGACCCGCGGGCGCGGCGGGCGGGTGATCACGGTCTCCGGCGACGGCGGCCATTCCTATGCGATCGGCGAGATCGCGACGCTGGCGCAGAACGGCATGCGGGTGGTCAACATCGTGCTGAACAACGGCACGCTGGGGTGGCTGCAGATGTGGCAGGAGTTCTTCTTCTCCAATCTGCGGCAGTCGGTCGATCTCGGCTTCGGCGGCAAGCCGGACTATGCCGCGGCGGCCGAGGCGATGGGGCTCAAGGGCATCCAGGTCCGCGCGCCCGACCAGATTGAGGCGGCGCTGGACGAGGCGCTGGCGTTTGACGGCGCCTCGGTGGTCGAGGTGCTGATCGACCCGCGGGCGACCCCGATCCACAGCTTCCGCCGCCGCCTCGCCGAGCCCGGCAAGGTCTCCGCGCGCCCCGGCACGGTCTACGAGCTGCGCGCCTGGACCGTTTCGCCCGCGCTGGCGGACGAGCCGGCCGAGTGATCCCTCGCCGCCGCGCGCCCGGCGAGGGCGCGTGGCTTCGGCGCGCGGCCTTGGCCCGCCTGCGCCACATCCCCAACCGATGAGACGGCCCGATGTCCCTGCACCTTGACCGGATAGCGCTGACGGTCGGCGGCGTGCCCTATCTCGACGACATCCGCCTCACCCTCGAGCGCGGCACCATCAATGTGCTGCTCGGCCCGACGCTCGCCGGCAAGACCTCGCTGATGCGGCTGATGGCCGGGCTCGACGTGCCCAGCTCCGGCCGGCTCATCGCCGACGGCCGCGACATCACCGGCCACAAGGTCGAAACCCGCAACGTCGCGATGGTCTACCAGCAGTTCATCAACTACCCCACGCTCACCGTCTACGAGAACATCGCCTCGCCGCTCCGGGTGCAGCGGCGGCCGCGCGAGGAGATCGACCGCAAGGTGCGGGCCGCCGCCGAGCTGCTGCGGCTGGAGAATCACCTCGGACGCACCCCGCTGCAGCTCTCCGGCGGCCAGCAGCAGCGCTGCGCCATCGCCCGCGCGGTGGTGAAGGGCTCCGACCTCGTGCTGCTCGACGAGCCGCTGGCCAATCTCGACTACAAGCTGCGCGAGGAGCTTCGCGAAGAACTGCCGCGCATCTTCGCCGCCAGCGGCGCCATCTTCGTCTATGCCACCACCGAGCCGACCGAGGCGCTGCTGCTCGGCGGCAACACCGCGACGCTGAGCGAGGGGCGGCTGGTCCAGTTCGGGCCGACCGCCGCGCTCTACCATCGCCCGGCCAGCCTGCGCGCGGCCGAGACCTTCTCCGATCCGCCGCTGAACGTGATGGCGGTGGAGAAGCGGGGCGACGCCATCCTGCTGCCGGGCGGCACGGTGGCGCGGGCGGCGGGGCTGCTGGCGGGCCTCGCCGACGGGGGCTACCGGGTCGGGGTGCGGGCGCACGAGCTGCTGCTGGCCCGTCCGCCCCGCGCGGGTGCGATCGAAATCCGCGGCACC
>CAZIXP010000059.1:0-22567 GCA_964543245.1 uncultured Starkeya sp. | reverse complement strand
CGTGTCGGGCCGCGAATTCGGCGACAAGGTCGGGCGCGGCCGCACCACCTATCTGCTCGGGGTGCTGCGCAACGCGGCGGAGACCAACATCTCCTATGGCATGCCGCTGGAACAGGTGACCTCGCTGCAGGCATTGATCGAGCGGGAGAAGATCGCCGACCCCAGCATCCTCGCCATCGACGTGTTCTACCCCGAAGGCCAGTCGCTGTTCAGCACCGACCGCGGCGCGCTGGGCGAGCCGGTGCCGCAGAGCTGGGTGGAGGCGCTGTCCCACCCCGCGCCGTGGCGGCTGGACGAGCGGGGCGAGGTGGTGTTCGGCACCACCATCGAGAACGATCTCGGCACCGCGGCGGGGGGCATCGCCATCACCGTTTCCGACGCCCCGCGCGCGGCCCGCGCCTTCGCGCTGCGGCTCGACCTGATCGGCCTCACCCTCGTGATCGCCATCGGCGGCGCGCTGATCGCCGCCATCGTCATGGGCTCGCTGGCGCGCCTGATCGAGCGGCCCTTCGGCGCCGTGGTGCGCGGCCTCGCCGGGCGGATGCCGGACCGGCCGCCGCGCGGCCGGCTGGCCAAGGCCGCCTTCGCGGCGCGCCAGCGCTGGGTCGCCGCCCATGCGGCCGCCGCCACGGCGCTGCAGGAATTGCGGGCGATGGACGATGCGTGAGGAACCCGGCTTCTTCGCCCGCCACGCCGCCGCCCTCGCCTGCGGGCTGGCGACCTTCCTCATGGTGGCGCTGCTCGGCGGCGCCGGGGCGGGCTTCCTGATCGGGCGCTTCAACAGCACGGTCGAGGCCTCCGCCGCCGACGATGCCGCCGCCATCGGCACCTCGGTCGCCAATGCGCTGGCCCAGCAGTTCGAGCGCGCGGTGAGCTATGGCGTGCCGCTGGAGAAGATCGCCGGCATCCACGCCTATCTCGCGCAGACCGCCGACCGCATTCCCGGCGTCGCGCGCATCGTGGTGCGCCTTGCCAGCGGCAAGGAACTGCGGGCGAACGACGACACGGGCAATGGCGATGCCGACCGCGAGACGGTGTTCGCCCCGCTGTTCGTCGACGGCATGAACATGGGGCAGATCGAGGTGCTGACCGACGCCACCGAGCTGACGACGCCGCTCGCCGCGCTGCGGCGGCTCGTCGCCCCGGTGGTGGGCGTGGTCGCCCTCCTGGCCGGGCTCGCCGCCGCTTTCGCGGTCGGCCAGGGCATCGACCGCCGCCGGGCCGAGCTTCTCGCCCATCTCCGCCGCAACGCCGAAGGCCATTTCGGCGAAGGCCCCGCCCTCGCCCCGCTGCGCGGGCGCGACCGCATCGCCCGGGCCTTCCGCGCCCTCCGGCTCGGCGAACAGCACGTGGTGGAGCAGCGCGCCGCCGTCGAATCCTACGCCGAGGAACTGCTGGTGGTGGATTTCGACGACCGCCTGCGGCCGCGCATCGAGGCCATCGTGCGGGGGCTGCACTGATGCTGCTGCGCACCCGCATCACCGTCATCGTCGCCATCGGCTTCCTCATCGTGCTGGCGGTGCTGAGCTTCGCCAACCGGCTCAGCGAGCAGCAGGACGAGCTGCGCTTCGAGCAGATCGCGACCCTCGCCCAGTCGGCGCTGTGGGAGGAGATCGTGCGCTCGGCCGGCAGCGACCTCAACGACGCCCAGGACGCGCTGCAGGCCGACGCCGGCTTCCACGCCGCGGCGGCGCGCGGCGACCGGCCGGCCATGATCGCCGCGCTGGAGGCGGAAGACCTGAAGATCGGGCCGGCCGACAGCGGCACGGTGGTGGCGCTGATCGGCCCCGACCGCGAGGCCCTCGCCACCTTCGGCACGCTGGAAGCGCCCGCAACCGCGGGCGGCGCCGCAACCGGTGCGGGACAGGGCGGCGCGGGAAAGGGCGGCGCCACCGCGCTCGCCTTGCTCGATGCCGGCACTCTGGACCGCGTGCTCGCCGGCCGTCGGGTGGTGGGGCTGCGGCAGATTTCGGCCCGCAGCTTCGTGGTGCTGGCGGCCCGCCCGTTCGATCTCGGGACCCTCGGCAAGGGCGCGCTGCTGATCGCCGACAGCGCCGCCGGCCCGCTGGCCCGCTTTGCCGAGCTGACCCAGTCCGCCGCCACGCTGATCACCCTGCGCGGGCGGCTGGTGGGCCCGACCGATCCCGAACTGTGGCAGCAGGCCGAGACGGTGATCGGCACCGCGCTGGCCCCCCGCACCGCCAGCGTCGAGCAGATCGACATCGGCGACCGGCTCCACAGCCTCACCAGCGTGCCGATCACCGACATCACCGGCAGCGTCACCGGCGCGGTGGCGAGCCTGCGCGACATGACCGAGACGCTGAGCTTCTCCCGCCTCATCAGCCGCACCTCGCTGATCGGCGCCATCTCGCTCTCGGTGCTCGGCATCATCGGCCTGAACCTGTATCTCTGGCGCGGCTTCCGGCCATTGGAGGGCGCCATCAACGCGCTGCAGGCGATCGCCCGGGGCGACCTCTCCGCGCGGTTCGAGACGAGCAGCCATGGCGACGAGATCGGCCGCATCGCCGAGGCGGTGGACGCCTTCCGCGGCAATGCGCGGGCGCTGGCCGACAGCCGGGTGCAGCGCGAGCGCATCCGCCGCCGGCAGGAAAGCGTGATCCGCCACGAGCTGGAGGGCCTTGCCGCCGCGCTCGATTCGGTGGGTCGCGAGGGCGTGCTCTCGCTGCTCGGCCAGACCGGCGAGGCGAACCCGCAGGAGGACCCGCTGCGCCGCCTCGCCGGGGTGATGCGCGACCTCTCCCGCCGCATCGTCGACCAGCACCAGACGCTGTCCTCCATGGTGCATGAGCTGCGCGAGGCGCTGATCACCAAGACCAAGCTGGCGGGCCTGCAGCAGGAGCTGGAGATCGCCCGGCAGGTGCAGCTCGCCATCCTGCCGCGCGACGTGCCGCGCGACACGCGGGTGGATGTCAGCGGCCACATGACGCCGGCCCATGAGGTGGGCGGCGACTTCTTCGATTATTTCATGGTGGACCGCGACACCTTCGGCTTCGTCATCGCCGATGTCTCGGGCAAGGGCGTGCCGGCGGCGCTGTTCATGGCGATTTCCCGCACGCTGGTGAAATCGACCGCGCTGTTCGAGCTCTCGCCCGCCACCTGCCTGCGCCGCGTCAACGACGTGCTGGCGTCGGAGAACGACCAGATGCTGTTCGTCACCGTGCTCTACGGCGTGCTGCACCTGCCGACGGGACGCGTGACCTATGTGAATGCCGGGCACAACCCGCCCTACCGCATGGGGGCGGACGGCTCGCTGGCGACGCTGCCCGGCACCGGCGGGGTCGCGGTGGCGGTCGTCGAGGACTTCCCCTATGCCGAGGGCGAGCTGACGCTGGCGCCGGGCGACACGCTGTTCCTGTTCACCGACGGGGTGACCGAGGCGTTCGACCCCGACGGCAACGCCTATGGCGATGCCCGGCTGGCGCAGGTGCTGGCGGGCTGCGGCGGGGTCGAGGTGCCGATCGCCGCCACCATCGAGGCGGTGCGCGCCTCGGTGCGCCAGTTCGAGCGCGGCGCCCCGCCGGCCGACGACCTCACCTGCCTCGCCGTGCGCTATGACGGCCCGCATTCGGAAATCCGCCGCCCGGGATAGTCGGCCGGCCCCGGGAAGCGCCGGCGCCTCAGTGGTCGAAATGCAGCAGCAGATAGGAGCCGCCGTCGCGGGTGCCGGCCCGCACCCGGTCGGCGAGGCGCTGCACCAGCAGGTTCGAGACATTGGCCATGGCCGCGTCGATGGCGTCGTCGCTGGCGTCGAGCAGGTCGGCAAGGTCGGGCGCCGCCGCCGCACCGAGCACCAGCGGCGGGCCGGCATGCAGGATCTCGACGTCGAGATTGAACTCGTCGAAGCGGGCCTGCACCGCGGTCGGCCGGCGCCCGTCGCCCGAGGCGACGAGATATTCCAGCCCCTCCAGCGACGCCAGCACCGCGCGGTTCACCACCTCGCGCCGCGCCGCCCAGGCGCCGCCGCGCAGTTCCATGAAGTCGACCACGGCCTGCGAATCCTTCACCCGGTCGCCGGTCAGGTCGAGGCGCGCCTTCATCGCCGTGCCGAGCCGGAACAGCAGGTTCAGCGTGACCGCGGTGATGCCGGTGACGACGAAGCCGCTGCCGACCAGATGCTCCAGCGCCGGCGGCACGTTGTGCACGATGTCCGGCAGCAGCATCACGCCGAGGCCGAAGGTGATGGAGATGCCGATCATGAACACGCCGCGGCTGTCGAGCTCGCGCGAGGCGGCGAGTTCCAGACCGGAGACGATGAAGAAGGCCGCCGCGTAGACCTCCACCCCGCCGACCACCGCGTCGGGAATCAGCGTCAGCGCCAGCGTCGCCAGCGGCATCAGCGCCACAGCCAGGATGATGAAGGCCGCGGCGAGGCCGACATAGCGCGAGGTGCAGCGGGTGGCGTGGGCCAGGCCGATATTGGCCGAGGAGGTGGCGTTGGGCATGCCGCCGAGCAGCCCGCCCAGCGCATTGCCCAGCGCATTGGCGAGAATGCCCCCGCTCGCCTTGCGCATGTCGGCCCGGCGCCAGTCGGCGTCGTCCATCTTGTCCATCAGCACCACGCTGGCGAAGGTGTCGAGCTGCACCAGCAGCGCGACCACGACCACCACCACCAGCGCGCTTGGCGGCACCGCGAAATTCGGCGTGGGCAATTGCGGCAGGGCGACCACCGGCGTGCCGGCGAAGCGCTCCAGCCCGTGGATGTAGCCGAACGCCGCCGCCGCCGCGACGCCGACGAGGATGCCGGCCATGAGGCTGAACAGCTTCATGGTGCGGTTGCCCCAGATCGACAGGCCGACGATGGTCGCCAGCGTCACCGCCGAGATCGCGATGCTCGGCCCGTCCGCCTTCAGGTCGGCATCGAGGCCGAGCGAATGCTTCATCGCCCCGGAAATCAGCGTGAAGCCGCCCATGCAGACCACGGCGCCGATGACGGTGGGGGGAAAGAGAGGGCGCAGATAGGGCAGCAGCCGGCTGATGAACATCGCCGCGATGCCGGTGGCAAGGCCGACCGGCACCACGCCGCCAATGCCATAGGCCGCGATGATGGCGGCGACGAACGGCACCATCACCGGGTCCGGCAGGTGGACCAGCAGCGTCGCCGAGCCGGTGCGCCCGCCCCAGGCCTGCAGGAAGGTGGCGATCGCCATGCCCAGAATGGTGCAGGTGAGGAAGGACTGGGTGTCCTCCAGCGACAGATTCGCCGTCTTCGCCGCGACCAGCGCGTAGGAGGACAGCGCGATGGCCATGCCGGCATGCTGCGCGCCGAGGCCGAAGGTCAGCGCGAGCGAGGGCCGGTCGTCGGCAGCATAGGAAAGGTCCGCGGGCTTGCGCCGGGGACGGGTGGGCGGCAGCCGGAAGCTGGAGAGCAGACGCGCGACGGGCATGAATATCCTGGAGGCGACGGGGACGGCGGGCTTCGTTTCGGGAGCGCGGGCAACTGTCTCCCGAGCCATCTTCCGACGCAACTGTTACCTCCGCACCACCGCGGCCGTCCTCAGCCGCCGACCGCCTGCGGCGCCATCACCGGCTCCAGCATGCGCAGCCGGGCCCGCTTGCGCACCGCCACCGGCTTGTAGACCTGCTTGGTCGCTTCCACCACATGGACCCCGGCGAAGGGCAGCGAGAAGGCGGAGCCGGCCCGCTCCCACGCCACCGCGGTACGCAGGAACCAGTTGCGCGGCACCGGCGGCACATAGAGCGCCTCGCCCCAGCCGACCGGGGTGAACAGCGCCTCGCGCAACAGCGCGGTGAGCTGCCCGCGGGAGAACGGCCGGCCATGGCCGAACGGCGTGCCCTCGGCCCTCGCCCAGACGCTGCCGCGATTGGGCACCACGCAGACCAGGCGCCCACCCGGTGCGAGGATGCGCCACACCTCCTTCAGCACGTCCTCGGCGGTGGGGGTCATCTCCAGCAGGTGCACCGCGACGACCCGATCGATGGTGGCATTGGGCAGCGGCATCTCGCACTCGTCCACCAGCGCGGCGAGCGTGGGCGCGGCCGAGGGCCAGCGGGTGACGCCCTGCGCGCCGGGCATGAAGGCGAGGGCGCGCTCGCATTCCTCGCGAAAAACCCCGAGATAGGGCGTGGCATAGCCGATGCCGAGCACCGACAGCCCGCTGACATCGGGCAACCGGGCGCGGATGGCCCGCCCGATCAGGCGCCGGGCGACGACGCCGATGGGCTGGGCGTAGAAACTGCGGAGGTCGACGACGTCGGGATACATGACGCAGCTTATACTTCCGCGTGCGACGCCTTGAAATCAACACGCATTTGGGCCACATAGGGGCGGTGTACGGGCCAAGACCCGTATCGGGGCCGCGTTGCCCGATCTCCGCGTCGTACATGTTCGCCCTGTTCATGTCGACGCAGGTTTTCGGCCCCTCATCATCCGAAGAGAGCCGACGTCCCAGGCCACGCGGGGTGTCCATCATCCCCCGCGCTGTGCGGTGAGCGCCCCGGATATGCCGGCGCCCGCCGCTCTTCGCCTTTGAAAGTATGACATTGACCACTTTTGCCGAGCTCGGCCTTGCCGAGCCCATTCTCAAGGCGCTGGCCGAGGCCAAGCACGAGACCCCGACCCCGATCCAGACCCAGGCGATTCCCCATGTGCTGGGCGGCAAGGATCTGATCGGCATCGCCCAGACCGGCACCGGCAAGACCGCTGCCTTCGCGCTCCCCATTCTCCACCACATCGCCACCGACCGCCGCCGCCCGGAACGCCGCGCCGCCCGCGTGCTGGTGCTGAGCCCGACCCGCGAGCTGTCCGGCCAGATCCTGGAAAGCTTCCGCATCTATGGCCGCCACGTGCGGCCGACCACCGCGCTCGCCATTGGCGGCGTCCCGCTCGGGCGGCAGGCCCGCTCGCTGATGGCCGGCGTTGACGTGCTGGTCGCCACCCCCGGCCGGCTGGCGGATCTCGTCGAGAACAACGCGGTGCGGCTCGATCAGGTCGAGATGTTCGTGCTCGACGAAGCCGACCAGATGCTGGACATGGGCTTCATCCATGCCATCCGCGCCATCGTCGCCCGCCTGCCGGCCAAGCGCCGCAACCTGTTCTTCTCGGCCACCATGCCGAAGGAGATCGAGAAGCTCGCCGGCCAGCTGCTGACCGATCCGGTCCGCGTCGCGGTGACCCCGGTCGCCAAGACCGCCGACAAGATCGAGCAGAAGGTCATCTTCACCGACCGCAACGGCAAGCCCGGCCTGCTGGCCGACCTGCTGTCGGACCCGGCGATCGACCGCGTGCTGGTGTTCAGCCGCACCAAGCACGGCGCCGACCGCGTGGTGAAGGGCCTCTCCGTCGCCGGCATCTCCGCCGAGGCGATCCACGGCAACAAGTCTCAGCCGCAGCGCGAGCGCGCGCTGGCCGCCTTCCGCGACGGCCGCGCCCGGGTGCTGGTCGCCACCGACATCGCGGCCCGCGGCATCGATGTGCCGGGCGTCAGCCATGTCGTGAACTACGACCTGCCCAACGTGCCGGAAAGCTATGTCCACCGCATCGGCCGCACCGCGCGCGCCGGCCGCGACGGCATCGCCATCTCCTTCTGCGACAATGACGAGCGGGCCTTCCTGCGCGACATCGAGCGGCTGATCAAGATCCAGATCCCGGCCGAAGACCGCCGCACCGACCGTCGCGGCGGCGAGCCGGCCGAGGCCGGCGACGCCCGCGCCCCGCGCCGCGACGGCCCGCGCCGCTTCGGCAACGGCCCGCGCGCGCCCCGTCCCCAGGGTGAGCGTTCCGGCGAGCGGCAGGACCGCGGCGGCGAGCGCCATGGCGAGCGCCGCGCCGAACCGCGGGCCGACCAGCCCCGCGCCGAGCGCCACGCCCGGCCGGAAGGCCATGGCCGCAACGAACATGCCCGTGCCGAGCATGGCCGGGCGGAGCACCCGCGCGGCGAGCGCGTCGGCGACTTCGCCGGCGTGCGCTTCATGAAGCCGCGCGGCGAGCGCCCCGCCGGTGCCGAAGGCCCCCGCCGCGAGCACGGCGCCCGTCGCCCCGCACGTTGAACGAGACAAAGCGCCGCCGCCGGGTTATTTCCCCGGCGGCGGCTCTTGAGAAGCCCTGACGAGGAGAGCCAGGAATGGCGAAAGAGGAACTGCTCGAGTTCGACGGTACCGTGACCGAAGTGCTGCCCGACGGCAACTTCCGCGTCGTGCTCGACAACGAACACGAGATTCTCGCCTATGCGGCGGGCAAGATGAAGAAGAACCGCATCCGCACCATCGTCGGCGATCGCGTGGTGGTGGAGATGTCGCCCTATGATCTCGAGCGCGGCCGGATCAATTTCCGCCACAAGACCGGCGGTCCCGGCCCGGTCATCGGCAGCGGCCAGCGTCGCCCGCCTCCGGGCCGCCGCCGCTGAGACACGCCCGCGCGGCATCCCGGCGCGGGTGATGCCCTGCCACGGGCGAACGCGCCTACGGGCGCCGGTCAGTCGCCCGGCGTGCCCACCCCGGTCTCGGCCTCGCCATCTTCAGCCGACGGCGCCAGCGGCGCACGCAGCAGCGTGTCGCCGTTTTCCGCGTTGTCCGGCACCCCGCGCCGCCGCCCCTGCCCCCGCCGCGGCAGGCCCAGCGCATCCGCCAGCGACGCCGGCCGCTCGGGCGGCTCGTCGAGATCGAGATCGGCCGCGACATGGCCGATATGGGCGCGCATCAGCCGGGCAGCCTCCTCGGCCTCGCCGCGCTCGATGGCGTTGACGATCAGCTCGTGGTCCTGCGGCGGGCAGCTTTCATGGCCGCCGCGCGCATAGAGCAGGATGGCGAGCGAGGTCAGCGCCTGCAGCTCCGCCAGCAGCCGCAGGAACACCGGGTTTCCCGCCATCCGCGCCAGCGTCACGTGAAATTCGCCGGTGAGCCGCACCAGCGCGGCGCGATCGGACAGCCGCCGCGCGGCGTTCTCCAGCTCGAGATGGCGGCGCAGGCCGAAATCGGCGCAGCAGGCGCAGTTGCGCGCCGCCGACGCCGCGATGGCCGGCTCGACCACCACGCGGGCGGCGATGACGTGGCGCGCCTCGGCACGGCTCGGCGCCGCGACGAAGGTGCCACGGTTGGGCAGCTGCTCGACCACGCCGTCCTGCGCCAGCCGGGCGAGCGCCTGCCGCACCACGGTGCGGCTCACCCCGAAAAGCTCAGCCAGCCGCTCCTCCGTCAGCTTCTCTCCCGGCGGCAGCCGCCGCTCCAGAATGGCTTCGAGGATGCGGGTCCGGATGAGCTCCTCAGTCCGGCCGCGGCTGGCACCCAGGCCGTCACGTGTCAAATCCTGCATGTATCTGAGGCGCTCCGCGCGTCGGAAGAACTCCGCTGTCGCTGTCTGCGGCCAGCTAAGCACCTTCGCTGCCGTCGCGCCAGCGCCGTCGCGCCGGCGCCGGCGGCCTCAGCCGATCGGCCAGTCGCCGAGGCGCCAGGCGGAATCCCAGAACATCCATTCCAGCTGGCTCGCCCGGCTATAGGCGGCGTGCATCGCCGCGACGGTCGCGGGATCGGCGGCCGCGGCCGCGCGGTCGGTCGCCTCGATCGCGGCGCGGACGACGACGTTGAACTCGTCGCCGGCATAGGTCTCGATCCAGGCGTCGTAGGGATTGGGCCGCACCGCGCGGGCGAGGATGTCGCGCCCGACCTCGGCATAGATCCAGAAACAGGACAGCACCGCCGCCAGCACCACCGGGTAAGGCTCGGCATGGCCCTTGGCGATGAGGAACTGGACGTAGTGATCGCAGACCGGCGAGAGCGGCGTGGCGGCGAAATCCTCCGCCGAAATGCCGAAGCGCACGAAATAGTCGTCGTGCAGCGCCCGCTCCACCACCACCGAATCATGCGCGGCGCGGCTGAACTGCACGATGCCGGCGGCATCCGGCGCCTTCGCCGCCGCCAGCGCCAGCGCGCGGGCGAAGGCGATGAGGTAGTGCGAATCCTGGATGATGAAATGGCGGAAGCGGTCCAGCGGCAGCGTGCCGTCGGCCAGACCCGTCACGAAGGGCATGGTGCGGATCGCTTCGAAGACGGGAAGGTTGCGCGCCCAGGCCGCGGCGCTGAAGGTCTCGGTCATCGGTGGCTCCCTCTCGGGGCGGCCCGACGCGTGGGCCCGGCCGCCGAACGAAAAAGGCCGGGCAGTGACGCCCGGCCGTTTCACATGTTCCGTGCGGCCGCGGCCTCAGTGGGCGGCGCGCCCGTCAGCCTCGATGGCGGCGGCGGCGGCCTTGAGATCGTCGAGATAGGCGGCGCGCTTCTGCCGGATGACCGGGTCGCGGGCATCCTCGACGTCTTCCGCGGCTTCGCGGATCATCAGCGCCAGCTTGTCGGCCGGCAGCTCGGCCAGCGGCACCGCGGTCTCGGCGAGGATGGTGAGGCCCTGCGGGTTGGCCTCGGCGAAGCCGCCGCGGACGAACAGTTTGCGGGTGGGGCCGTCGCCCTTGATGGTCAGCACGCCGGGCTTCAGCGTTGAGACGAAGGGGGCATGGCCGGCGAGAATGCCGAACTCGCCCTCGGCGCCCGGCACCACGACCTCGGTCACGGAACCCGAATAGACGAGCCGCTCGGGCGAGACGAGTTCGAAGGGAAAGCTGGCCATCGTTTACTCCGTATCGCCCGTGGCGGGCTGGGGCGCGGCGCCGCGCGCGGCGGGCGCCCGTTCGAAAAGGTCGTGCGCCGACGCGAGCCCGCGGCGGCGGGGGAGCGGCAGCCGCGGCGCGGGCAAACGCCGTCACCCGGCCGGCACTCCCGGAACTGAGCCCCCGCGGCACGCCGCCGGGAGGCCCCGGTTCAGCCGGTCACGCCGCCTCGGCGGCCAGCTTCTTGCCCTTCTCGATCGCCTCGTCGATGGTGCCGACCATGTAGAAGGCCTGCTCCGGGAGGTGATCATACTTGCCGTCGACCAGGCCCTTGAAGCCCTTGATGGTGTCGGCGAGGTCGACGAGCTTGCCCGGCGAGCCGGTGAAGACTTCGGCGACGTGGAAGGGCTGGGAGAGGAAGCGCTCGATCTTGCGGGCGCGGGCCACGGTGAGCTTGTCCTCTTCGGACAGCTCGTCCATGCCCAGGATCGCGATGATGTCCTGGAGCGCCTTGTAGCGCTGCAGGGTCTGCTGCACCCGGCGGGCGGTGGTGTAGTGCTCGTCGCCGATGATCAGCGGCGAGAGGATGCGCGAGGTCGAGTCGAGCGGGTCCACCGCGGGATAGATGCCCTTTTCCGCGATCGAGCGCGACAGCACGGTGGTGGCGTCGAGATGGGCGAAGGAGGCGGCCGGGGCCGGGTCGGTCAGGTCGTCGGCCGGCACATAGATGGCCTGCACCGAGGTGATCGAGCCCTTGGTGGTGGTGGTGATGCGCTCCTGCAGCGCGCCCATGTCGGTGGCCAGCGTCGGCTGATAACCCACCGCCGAGGGGATACGGCCGAGCAGCGCCGACACTTCCGAGCCCGCCTGGGTGAAGCGGAAGATGTTGTCGACGAAGAACAGCACGTCCTGGCCCTGGTCGCGGAAATGCTCGGCGACGGTGAGGCCGGTCAGCGCGACGCGGGCGCGGGCCCCGGGGGGCTCGTTCATCTGGCCGTAGACGAGGGCGCACTTGGAGCCGGCGGAAGAGCCGCCATGCTCGTGCGGGTCGACGTTCACCTTGGACTCGATCATCTCGTGATAGAGATCGTTGCCCTCGCGGGTGCGCTCGCCGACGCCGGCGAAGACGGAGTAGCCGCCATGCGCCTTCGCGATGTTGTTGATCAGCTCCATGATGAGCACGGTCTTGCCGACGCCGGCGCCGCCGAACAGGCCGACCTTGCCGCCCTTGGAATAGGGCGCCAGCAGGTCCACGACCTTGATGCCGGTCACGAGGATTTCGGCCTCGGTGGACTGTTCGGCATAGCTCGGGGCCGGCTGGTGGATGGCGCGCGTGGTCTCGCCGACCACCGGGCCGAGCTCGTCCACCGCCTCGCCGATCACGTTCATGATGCGGCCGAGGGTGGCGTCGCCGACCGGCACCATGATCGGGCCGCCGGTGTCGCCGACCGGCTGGCCGCGCACCAGACCTTCGGTCGAGTCCATCGCGATGGCGCGGACGGTGTTCTCGCCGAGGTGCTGAGCGACCTCGAGAACCAGCCGGTTGCCCTGGTTGGTGGTCTCGAGCGCGTTCAGGATTTCCGGCAGGTGATCGTCGAACTGGACGTCGACGACGGCGCCGATGACCTGGGAGATGCGTCCCGTTGCGATGGCCATTTCAGTCTCCTTGAGAATCCGCTGTCGACGTTCAGATTACAGCGCTTCCGCGCCGGAGATGATCTCGATCAGTTCCTTCGTGATCATCGCCTGGCGGGTGCGGTTGTAGGTGAGCGTCTGCTTCTTGATCATCTCGCCCGCATTGCGGGTCGCATTGTCCATCGCGCTCATGCGCGAGCCCTGCTCGGACGCGCCGTTCTCGAGCAGAGCCTTGAAGATCTGCACCGCGAGGTTGCGCGGCAGCAGGTCGGCCAGGATCTCGGTCTCGTCCGGCTCGTAATCATAGGTCGCCGCCGCGCCGTCGGCCGCCGCGGCAGCCTGCGGGAAGGTCGCCGGCACGATCTGCTGCGCCGTCGGCACCTGCGAGATCACCGACTGGAAGCGGCTGTAGAACTGGGTCGCGACGTCGAATTCCCCGGCGGCGTACATCGCGGAGATCTTCTCCGCGATGGCCTGCGCGTCGGCGAAGGTGACGCCCTTGTTGGCCCGCAGCTCGACGAACTCGACGATCTGCTTGTCGAACAGCCGGCGCAGCGGGTCGTAGCCCTTGCGGCCGACGCAGAAGATCTTGACCGTCTTGCCCTGGTTCATCAGCGCATAGGCCCGCTCGCGGGCGAGACGCACGATGGACGAGTTGAAGGCCCCGCAGAGGCCGCGCTCGGCGGTCAGCACCAGCAGCAGGTGGACATTGTCCTTGCCGGTGCCGGTGAGCAGGAGAGGCGCATCCGGCCCGCCAGCGACGGCGGTGGCGATGTTGCCCAGCACCGTCTCCATGCGCTCGGCATAGGGACGGGCCGCCTCGGCGGCGGTCTGGGCCCGCCGCAGCTTCGCGGCGGCGACCATCTCCATCGCCTTGGTGATCTTCTGCGTCGCCTTCACCGAAGCGATGCGGTTGCGTAGTTCCTTCAGGCTGGCCATGTGCGCCGATCCGGTTCCGGGCCGCCGATCAGGCGAAGGTCTTGGCGAAGGCGTCGAGCGCCGCCGTCAGCTTCGCCGTGGTGTCCTTGGACAGTTCCTTGGAGGTGCGGATGGTGTCCAGGATGTCGGCGTGCTTCGAGCGCAGGAACAGCAGGACGCCGTCCTCGAACGCGCGCACCTTGGACACCGGCAGCGCGTCCAGATAGCCGTTGGTGCCGGCGAAGATCACCACGACCTGCTCCTCGACCTTGAGGGGCGAGAACTGCGACTGCTTCAGCAGCTCGGTCAGGCGGGCGCCGCGGTTCAGCAGCTTCTGGGTCGAGGCGTCGAGGTCCGAGCCGAACTGGGCGAAGGCCGCCAGCTCGCGGTACTGCGCCAGCTCGCCCTTGATCTTGCCGGCGACCTGCTTCATCGCCTTGATCTGGGCCGAGGAGCCCACGCGCGACACCGAGAGGCCGACATTCACCGCCGGGCGGATGCCCTGGAAGAACAGGTCGGACTCGAGGAAGATCTGGCCGTCGGTGATCGAGATCACGTTGGTCGGGATGTAGGCCGACACGTCGTTGGCCTGGGTCTCGATGACCGGGAGGGCGGTCAGCGAGCCGGCGCCGTTCTCGTCATTGAGCTTGGCCGCGCGCTCGAGCAGGCGGGAGTGGAGATAGAACACGTCGCCGGGATAGGCCTCGCGGCCCGGCGGGCGGCGCAGCAGCAGCGACATCTGGCGGTAGGCCACGGCCTGCTTGGACAGGTCGTCATGGATGATGAGCGCGTGCATGCCGCTGTCGCGGAAGAACTCGCCCATGGCGGTGCCGGAGAACGGCGCCAGGAACTGCATCGGCGCAGCGTCCGAGGCGGTGGCGGCGATCACGATGGAATATTCCAGCGCGCCCTGCTCTTCCAGCACCTTCACGAACTGGGCGACGGTGGAGCGCTTCTGGCCGACCGCGACATAGACGCAGTAAAGCTTGGCCTTCTCGTCGGTGCCCTGGTTGATGGGCTTCTGGTTCAGGATGGTGTCGAGCGCGATCGCGGTCTTGCCGGTCTGGCGGTCGCCGATGATCAGCTCGCGCTGGCCGCGGCCCACCGGGATGAGGGCGTCGATCGCCTTCAGGCCGGTCTGCATCGGCTCGTGCACGGACTTGCGCGGGATGATGCCCGGCGCCTTCACGTCGACGCGGCGGCGCTCGGTGGACTCGATCGGGCCCTTGCCGTCGATCGGGTTGCCGAGGGCGTCGACGACGCGGCCGAGCAGGCCCTTGCCGACCGGCACGTCGACGATGGCGCCGGTGCGCTTGACGGTCTGGCCTTCCTTGATCTCGCGGTCGGAGCCGAAGATCACGATGCCGACATTGTCGATTTCGAGGTTGAGGGCCATGCCGCGCACGCCGCTCTCGAACTCGACCATCTCGCCGGCCTGGACGTTGTCGAGGCCGTAGACGCGGGCGATGCCGTCACCGACGGAGAGAACCTGGCCGACCTCGGAGACTTCGGCTTCCTGGCCGAAATTCTTGATCTGCTCCTTGAGGATCGCGGAAATTTCTGCGGCGCGGATATCCATCAGCGAACCTCTTTCATCGCATAGCGGATCGAATTGAGCTTGGTCTTCAGCGAGGCGTCGACGAGGCGGGAGCCGACCTTCACCTTCAGGCCGCCGAGCAGGGAGGGATCGACCTCCACGGCGAGCTGCACGTCCTTGCCGGTCATGGCGTCGAGCGCGCCCTTGAGCGTCGCCGCATGGGCCTCGGACAGCGGCTGGGCGACGGTCACCTCGGCCACCACCTCGCCCTTGAAGGCCGCCACCTGCTGGCGGAAGCCGCGGATGATCGCCTCGATGGCGAAGAGGCGGCGATTGGCGGCGACCGTCTTGAAGAAATTGCCGGACAGGCCAACGATGCCGGCCTTGTCCAGGATGGCGGCGATCGCCTTCTCCTGCTCCTCGGATGAGAAGACCGGGCTGCGCACCAGGCGCTTCAGGTCGTCGCTCTCGGCGAGAAGGGCTTCGAATCTCTCGAGGTCGGCCTTCACCGCGTCGATGGCCCCGGCGTCGCGCGCCAGCTCGAACAGAGCCGTCGCGTAGCGTCCCGCCACCCCGGATATGAATGTCTCGGCCACCGTGCCTCTCTCGGCTTGCCTCAGGCCCGCGCCGCGCCGGTTCGACGCGGATGGGCCCTGAACATTTACAAGGGTTTCGACCGGCTCCGGGAACACAGGAATGCCCCCATTCCCGATCAGTCGGGGGGTTCCCTAACACGGCTTCCCCCGTGCTGCAACACGATGCGGTGAGCCGAAGAGGGGGTGAAATGACGTAGCGGGCCCATTCCCCCGCGGCTTTGCGAAATTGCTGGCATTCCAGCCTTTTGCCGCGCCTGCGGCGCATTGCTGCACCGGCTTCCCGCGCGTCGCCTCAGCCCCGCGCCACCCGGAGCGCGGCGGCGGCGGCGACGGGTCCCAGCACGATGGCGCCGAGCGCGAGGCCGAGCAGGATGCGGAACGGCGTGCCGAACGGCACCGGCCCGGTGATCGCCGCCGTGGTGGCGGCGACGCCGAAGATCAGCACCGGGATGGCGAGCGGCATCACCAGCACCGCCACCAGCAGCCCGCCGCGGCGGAAGGCGCTGGCGAAGGCGGCGCCGATCAGCCCGAGGAAGGTGATGGCCGGCGTGCCCGCCAGCAGGGTCAGCACCAGCGCCCCGGTGGCCGCGGGGGCGATGTTGAGCAGCAGCGCCAGCAGCGGCGCCGCTACCACCAGCGGCAGGCCGGTCGCCAGCCAGTGCGCCAGCCCCTTGGCCGCCGCCACCAGCTCCAGCGGCAGTTCCTGCATGAACATCAGGTCGAGCGAGCCGTCCTCCGCATCGGCGGCGAACAGCCGGTCGAGCCCGATGAGCGAGGCGAGCAGCGCCCCGATCCACAGGATCGCCGGCCCGATCCGCGCCAGCAGCGCGAGGTCCGGCCCGATGGCGAAGGGCGTCACCACCACCACCGCGAGGAAGAACACCACGCCGAGCCCGGCGCCGCCGCCGGCGCGCAGCGCCAAGGCGAGGTCGCGCCGCACCAGCGCGAGGAAGGCGGCCATCATCGTGTCTCCTCCCCCCGCCGCGCCGGCGCCCCAGCCGCGACGGCCCGACAACGCGCTGCCGGCGCCGGCCCCGCGCCCGGCCTCACCAGCCCGGCTCCGCGGCGACCGGCGCCGGGCCGGCATCCACCCGCGGCGCCACCGCCGCGCCGAGCGCGAGCTCCCGCATCGGCGACAGGCCGAGCGGGGCATGGGTGGCGGCGACGATGAGCCCGCCGGCATCGAGATGGCCCTGCGCGATCTCGCCGAAGCGGGCCTGCGCCGCGACGTCGAGCGCGGTGGTCGGCTCGTCCAGCAGCCAGAGCGGGCGGTGCGCCACCAGAAGCCGGGCGAGGGCGAGCCGCCGCTTCTGCCCGGCCGAGAGCACCGCGACCGGCAACGGCCCCAGCCCGGCGAGCCCGACCCGCGCCAGCGCTTCCTCGATGCCGAGCCGGGGCCGGCCCATCAGCGCGCGCCAGAAGCCAAGATTCTCCGCCGCGCTGAGCGCGGCCTTGTGGGCGTCGAGATGGCCGAGATAATGCGCCTGCTCGGCCAGCGGCGCGTCCGGCTCCACCCCCTCGCCCTCGAGCCGCACGGTGCCCGCGGTCGGGGCGGCGAGCCCGGCCAGCAGCCGCAGCAGCGAGGACTTTCCCGTGCCGTTCGGCCCGGTGACGACGAGCACGACGCCCGCCTCCAGCACGAAGCCGAGCTCGCTGAACAGCGGCCGGGCGCCGCGGGTGCAGGCGAGCCCGTCAGCAACCAGACGCATGGCGCCGGCTCCGCTTCCCGCCCGCCGGACTGCAATGCACAATTCGTCGATGCACCGCTTATACCCCTATGATCGCCGTTTGAAATGGCTCTATATAGTTTCCCGAACGACGCACCGTCCCGGATGTAAGCCCGCCGAGCTATAGCCTGCGCGCCCGCTTCCGTCCAAGGCGCGACGGTATGTCGGTGGGACCACTCAATCGGGGACCTGTCCACGTGACCTCGCTCGACAGCTTCAAAAGCCGCAAGACTCTCGCCGTCGGATCCAAGACCTACGTCTATTACAGCCTCCCCGACGCCGAGAAGAACGGCCTCGAGGGCGTGTCCGCCCTGCCCTTCTCGATGAAGGTGCTGCTCGAGAACCTGCTGCGCTTCGAGGACGGGCGCTCGGTCACCAAGGACGACATCGTCGCCATCAAGGAATGGCTGGTGAACCGCGGCAAGGCCGAACGCGAGATCGCCTACCGCCCCTCGCGCGTGCTGATGCAGGACTTCACCGGCGTGCCCGCGGTGGTCGACCTCGCCGCCATGCGCGACGCCATGGTCAATCTCGGCGGCGACCCCAAGCGCATCAACCCGCTGGTCCCGGTCGACCTCGTCATCGACCATTCGGTGATCGTGAACTTCTTCGGCTCGAAGGACGCCTTCGGCAAGAATGTCGAGGAAGAGTACAAGCAGAACCAGGAGCGCTACCGCTTCCTGAAGTGGGGCCAGTCGGCCTTCGACAATTTCCGCGTGGTCCCGCCCGGCACCGGCATCTGCCACCAGGTGAACCTCGAATATCTCGCCCAGACCGTGTGGACCCGGGATGAGGACGGCGCCACCGTCGCCTATCCCGACACCTGCGTCGGCACCGACAGCCACACCACCATGGTGAACGGCCTCGGCGTGCTGGGCTGGGGCGTCGGCGGCATCGAGGCCGAGGCCGCCATGCTCGGCCAGCCGGTGTCCATGCTCATTCCCGAGGTCATCGGCTTCAAGCTCACCGGCAAGCTGAACGAGGGCATCACCGCCACCGACCTCGTGCTGACCGTGACCCAGATGCTGCGCAAGAAGGGCGTGGTCGGCAAGTTCGTCGAGTTCTTCGGGCCGGGCCTCGATCATCTCTCGCTGGCCGACCGCGCCACCATCGGCAACATGGCCCCGGAATACGGCGCCACCTGCGGCTTCTTCCCGGTCGACGCCGAGACCATCGCCTATCTCGACGAGACCGGCCGCACCGACGAGCGCATCGCGCTGGTGGAGGCCTATTCCCGCGCCCAAGGCATGTGGCGCGAGGCCGGCACCGCCGACCCGGTGTTCACCGACATCCTCGAGCTCGACATCAGCTCGGTGCTGCCCTCCCTCGCCGGCCCCAAGCGCCCGCAGGACCGGGTGCTGCTCTCCGCCACCAAGGAGGGCTTCCTCGCCGCGCTGGAAGGCGAGTTCAAGAAGCCGGGCGAGGCCGGCCGCCGG
This sequence comes from uncultured Starkeya sp., assembly GCA_964543245.1. Classification (GTDB taxonomy): domain Bacteria; phylum Pseudomonadota; class Alphaproteobacteria; order Rhizobiales; family Xanthobacteraceae; genus Ancylobacter. The sequence continues at coordinate 4,147 of CAZIXP010000059.1, read as the reverse complement.
GTGCCGGTGGCCAATGCCGACTACACCCTCGGCCATGGCGACGTCACCATCGCCGCCATCACCTCGTGTACCAACACCTCGAACCCGAGCGTCCTGATCGCCGCCGGCCTGCTCGCCCGCAACGCGGTGGCCAAGGGCCTTGCCAGCAAGCCGTGGGTGAAGACCTCGCTCGCCCCCGGCAGCCAGGTGGTGGAAGGCTATCTCAACGCCTCCGGCCTGCAGGCCGACCTCGACGCCATCGGCTTCAACCTGGTCGGCTTCGGCTGCACCACCTGCATCGGCAATTCCGGCCCGCTGCCGGAAGACATCTCCGAGGCGATCAACGCCAACGACCTCGTTGCCGGCGCGGTCATATCCGGCAACCGCAACTTCGAAGGCCGCGTGAACCCGGACGTGAAGGCGAACTACCTCGCCTCCCCGCCGCTGGTGGTGGCCTATGCGCTGGCCGGCTCGCTGCAGATCGACCTCACCACCGAGCCGCTCGGCACCGGTTCCGACGGCCAGCCGGTCTACCTGAAGGACATCTGGCCCTCCAACCAGGAGATCGCCCGCTTCATCCGCGAGAACGTCACCAAGGCGATGTTCAAGGAGAAGTATGCCGACGTCTTCAAGGGCGACGAGAACTGGCAGAAGATCGCGGTGCCGCTGGGCGAGACCTACGCCTGGGACGACCGCTCCACCTATGTGCAGAACCCGCCCTATTTCGAGGGCATGGCGATGGAGCCGGAGCCCGTCACCGACATCATCGACGCCCGCATCATGGGCCTGTTCCTCGACTCGATCACCACCGACCACATCTCGCCGGCCGGCTCGATCAAGGAAGCCAGCCCGGCGGGCGCCTATCTGCGCGACCACCAGGTCCGCCCGGCCGACTTCAACCAGTACGGCACCCGCCGCGGCAACCATGAAGTGATGATGCGCGGCACCTTCGCCAATATCCGCATCAAGAACCAGATGCTGAGCGGCAAGGAAGGCGGCTTCACCCGCCACTGGCCGGACGGCACCGAAATGCCGATCTACGACGCCGCCATGCTCTACAAGGCGGAGGGCGTTCCGCTGGTGGTCTTTGCCGGCAAGGAATACGGCACCGGCTCCTCGCGAGACTGGGCGGCCAAGGGCACCAAGCTGCTCGGCATCCGCGCCGTGATCGCCCAGAGCTTCGAGCGCATCCACCGTTCGAACCTCGTCGGCATGGGCATCGTGCCGCTGGTGTTCCAGGGCGAGGATTCCTGGCAGTCGCTCGGGCTGAAGGGCGACGAGGTCGTCACCCTGAAGGGCATTGAGGGCGACCTGAAGCCGCGCCAGACCCTGACCGCCGAGGTCGTCTTCGCCGACGGCACGGTGAAGCATGTCCCGCTCACCTGCCGCATCGACACGCTGGACGAGCTCGACTACTTCCGCAATGGCGGCATCCTGCAATACGTGCTGCGCAACCTCGCGGCGTGACGACGGGGCGGGCGGGGCGACCGCGCCCCCGCCCGCAGCACCTGCCACGACGACGGCCCGCGCCGTCAGGGCCTGACACCCCGCCGCGTGGGCCGAGCCTGATGGTTCGTGCGCGGGCTGCGCCTCGTGGTTGGTAGGCGGGCTGTGCCCACCGGCATCGGGGCGATCTGCCGGACACGAGCATATCCCTGTCGCGCTGGCACGGCCGCGCGCTTTGCTGGCTTTCCCTTGGCGGGGCGGGCAGCCCTTCCGATGCGCGGGTCGAAGCGGCGCGACGGCCGCAGATGCAACAGCGGGAGAGGCGGCGCCGGAAAGGGCAGCGGCCCAGCCATTCCGGCCCGCCGCGCACCACCGGGGGGCCACCCCGCGCCGGCCGGGCGGCGATGGCCGCGCGACGACAAGCGCCGTGTCTCTTTGCGCCCCCGCAGCGGCCCTCTGGTATTTTGTTACGCTCATCGTGGCGTAATCTGGGGCACGTGATCTGGCGCCGCCTCCGGCATGCGCCGGCCCGCACCCTCGACCGCTCGCCCGATCCCGGCTCAAGCCCATGGCGGCGCCCGGCCGCCGGCCTCACCTTTCCGTGCAGCCGCGACACCCGAATGTGACTGGTGCCGCCGGAAGGCGCGGCCTATTGCCTAGAGCAATTCCCGCAGACGTGCGGAGCGGTTTTGCGATGGGAATTGCGCATCATCAGAGCTTTAGAGCTTTTCCGGTGGACCGGGGTTCGCTGGAAAAGCGCGAGGCTGTTAAGCCGCCTTTCTAGATTTACGGGGAGCCGCCACCGCCCATGTCCGCCCCGATGCCGCGTCCGCTCGCGCCCCTCGCCCGTCTGGCCTGTGCGCTGGCCCTCGTCATGGGCGCTCCCTCTTTCATGGCGGGTACGCCGGCCCAGGCCGGTGAGGATACGCCCGCCCCCTCCTCCGGCGGCACCAAGCCGGTCGCGGTGGTCGAGCTCTATACCAGCCAGGGCTGCTCCTCCTGCCCGCCGGCCGACCGCCTGCTGGGCGAGCTGGCGCAGCGGCCGGGCGTCATCGCCCTCACCCTTGCGGTGGATTACTGGGACTATCTCGGCTGGAAGGACACCCTGGCCAAGCACGGCCATTCCATGCGGCAGAAGTCCTATGCCCGCGCCCGCGGCGACGGCAAGCTGTTCACGCCCCAGCTCATCGTCAATGGCAGCGTCATGACGGTCGGCAACGACCCCGAGGCGATCTCCCGCGCCCTGGCAAAGACAGCGCCGCTCACCGTGCCCGTCGCCGCTACCGTGGAGGGCAACCGGATCGCGGTGAAGATCGGCGCCGGGCTCGGCGCCGGTGAGGTCTGGCTGTGCCCGGTCAGCCGCAGCGAGACGGTGCAGATCGGCCGCGGCGAGAATGAGGGCGCGACGGTCGACTACCACAATGTGGTGCGCGGCTGGATGAAGCTCGGGGACTGGAACGGCACCCCCGCCGCGTTCAACGCCGGCCTCGAGGAGCTGCGCGGCGAGGCCGACGCGGTCGCGATACTGGTGCAGTCCGGCACCGCGATCATGCCCGGCCCGGTGTTGGGCGCGACGCTGGCGCCGCTGCACCCATCATCCACCTCACCGCACTGACCCTCCACTCCGACGCCGACGTCCGGGCAAAGAAAAAGGGCCGGAAAGAACCGGCCCTGAGATCGAATTCGGGGGTTGAACCTACGGATCGAAGGCCGGCCCGCCCGACACCCTGGGGGCTGGGGGGCTGGGGAACCAGGCGCCTTGCAGGCCGGCCCCTCGATGTTTGGAGGATGCCCGCCGCCATTGACCGCGGAAGGGCCGAAATCGGGCGACTTCATGGATTCCGTTGACGAGCCCGTGACATCCACCGCCTTGCGACAGCCGCTGCCGGCGCCATCTCCGGGCTTGAAGCGCGCGCCGCCCGGGGTGATCATGACGGCCCGGTGACACGGGCAAGGCCGCCGGCGTCGGGACGACAGCCGCGCCGGCACACGTTCGAAAGGCAGGAGGAGCCGGGTGGCGGACAGTGAACCGATAACGCTGCAGGCCGGAAGCGCCGAGAGGCCGGCCTGCGTGACCTTCGACCGGCGCGAGCTCGACCGCATCCTCGACCTGTACGGCCGGATGGTCGCCATTGGCGAGTGGCGTGACTATGCTATTGATTTCCTTAAGGATCGCGCGGTCTTCTCGATCTTCCGGCGCTCCACCGAATTCCCGATCTACCGCATCGAGAAGGACCCCCGCCTCGCCCGGCGGCAGGGGGCCTATTCCGTGGTGTCGCAAACCGGGCTGATCCTCAAGCGCGGGCATGACCTCGCCCGGGTCATCGCCGTGCTCGACAAGCCGCTGCGCGTGGTGAACTGAGCCGGCCGAAGGGCGGCGCGGACGTCCTACAGGCGCGGGTCGCGCGTTTGCCGGGCTTGACCGCCGCCGAGCCGGCGGCACCGGGAGCCGCGCGTGCGCCTCGCGGATCACTGACGCCGGATGTCCGGCGCCGGATGCCACCGCTGGACTTGGCCCTACGGCTCATGGCACATAGCCCCAGCGAAACGGCGCAGCCTGGCTGCGCACCGCTCTCCTGTGCGGGTGTGGCGGAACCGGTAGACGCGGCGGACTCAAAATCCGTTTCTGGTGACAGAGTGTCGGTTCGAGTCCGACCACCCGCACCATTCTGACCTGAGACCCTTTTCTCCTCCGACTTAGGAGAGAGTCCGAGGGTTGATC
>CAZIXP010000058.1:0-22667 GCA_964543245.1 uncultured Starkeya sp. | reverse complement strand
TCCTCGGCTCGCTGATGGGCATCGGCGGCGGGTTCATCCTCGTCCCGGCACTGATCTACCTGCTTCGGGTGCCGACCCTCACCTCGGTCGGCACCTCGCTCCTGCTGACGCTGTGCACCATGCTCACCGCCATCGTGCTGCACTCGGTGCTGTACCAGACCTTCGATGCCGTGCTGGGCCTCGTGCTGATGGTCGGCGGCACCATCGGGGCGCAGTTCGGCGTGCGGGCCGGGCAGTCGATGCGGGCGGAGAACCTGCGGCTGCTGCTGGGGCTGCTCGTGCTGTGCGTCGGCGCCCGCGTCGCGATCGACCAGATCGCGCGTCCCGCCGACCTCTACACCGTCAAGATCGACGAGAGCGCCCGATGAGGCGGTCCCTCTCCCTGCTCCCATGGCTGCTGGCGGCGCTGTTCATGCCGGCCGGACCGGCCGCCGCGCGGGAGGTGGTGCTGTCGCTCTCCAAGGAGCGCGTGACCATCACCTCGAGCTTCGCCGGGGAGGATGTCGCGCTGTTCGGCGTGATCGGCCGCGGCGGCGACACGCCCGAGACCGCCTATGACGTCATCGTCACCGCCCGCGGGCCGGACCAGAGCTTCGTCACCTGGCGCAAGGCCCGCCGGCTGGGGCTGTGGATGAATGTGGAAAGCCGCTCCTTCCTCGCCGCGCCTTCCTATCTCGCCGTGCTCAGCAGCCGGCCGCCGGTGCAGATCGCCGATGCCGAGACGCTGCGCACCGAGCAGGCCGGCCTCGCCAACAACCGGCTGCTGCAGCGGGTCGGCGGCGACTATGCCGACGTGGTGCCGGAAGACCCGTTCCGGCAGGCCTTCCTGCGGGTGAAGCAGCAACAGGGGCTCTATTTCGAGCGGAACGCCGCGGTCTCCTTCATCGCCCCCTATGTCTTCCGCGTCGCCATCCCGATCCCGGGCCAGGCCCCGGTCGGGCGCTATCAGGTCGTCGCCAAGGTGTTTGCCGGGCGCGAACTCATCGGCAGCCGCACGGTCGAGCTGGAAGTGGCGAAGGTCGATTTCGAGCAGGCCGTCGCCGAGGCCGCCCATGGCTGGCCGTGGCTCTATGGCCTCGGCGCAGCGCTGGGGGCGCTGGCGGTGGGCTTCATCGCCAGCGTCGTGTTCCGCAAGGACTGACCGGTCCTCAGAGCGCAGCGGGCGGCACCACCGCCACCCCCGCGGCCTCCAGCGCCGCCGCCGCGCGCAGGGCGAGGTCCTCGCGCCAGAACGGCGCGATGAGCTGCACCGCGATCGGCAACGGCTCGCTGCCGGGAATCGGCGCCGCCACCACCGGCAGGCCGATGAAGGAGATCGGCTGGGTGTAGATGCCGATATTCGGCCGCACCAGCATCTCTTTTCCGTCGAGCACGAAGGTCTTCTGGCCGAGCCGGGGGGCTGGCACCGGGCTCGCGGGGGCGATGAGGACGTCCCACCGCTCGAACAGCGCGCTGGCCTGCGCCGCGAACCAGCGCCGGAACTTCTGCGCCTGCACGATCCACGCGCCGGGCAGCACCGCGCCGGCCAGCAGCCGCTCGCGCACCGCCGGGTCGAAGTCGCCCGGGCGCGTCCGCAGGCGCTCGGCATGCAGCGCGGCGCCTTCCGCCATGGAGATGAGATAGGCCGCGGCGCGGGCGCGCTCGACCTCCGGCAGTTCGACCGTCTCGCGAGCGCCCAGCGCACCGGCGGCCTGCGCCACGGCCTCATAGGCCTGCGGCAGGCCCTGCCGGGCGAACCAGCCGCCCAGAACCGCGACCCGCAGCCCCTCCGCCCCCCGCGCCAATGCCGGCACAGTCGGCTCGACCGGACGGACCGCCAATGCCGGATCGTCGCCATCCGGGCCCTGCATCGCGTCATAAGCCAGCGCGAGGTCGGCCGCGCTGCGGGCGAACGGGCCGAGATGGTCGAGGCTCGCGACGAAGGGGAAGGTGCGGGCGCGGGACAGCCGGCCATAGGTCGGCTTCAGCCCGAAGGTGCCGCAGAACGAGGACGGCACCCGGATCGACCCGTTGGTGTCCGAGCCCAGGGCCAGCGGCACCTGCCGCCCTCCCACCGCCGCCCCCGAGCCGCCGGAGGAGCCGCCCGACATGTGGGCGGGATCGATGGGGTTGCGGGAGGGCCCGTCATGCAGGTTCTCGCCGGTGAAATCATAGGCGTACTCGCCCATGTTCAATGCACCCAGGCACACCGCACCGGCACCGACCAGCCGCTCGACCAGCGTCGAATCGCGCTCCGCCGGGGGATGGTCGCGGTTGATGCGCGAGCCGGCGAGGGTCGGCAGGCCGGCAAGGTCGAACAGGTTCTTCACCGCGAAAGGGACACCGGCGAGCGGACCGAGCGGCAGGCCGGCGGCGCGGGCCTCGTCCACCGCATCGGCCTCGCGACGGGCACGGTCGGCGGTGACGGCGGTGAAGGCGTTCAGCGTCGCCTCGGTCGCGGCGATGCGGGCGAGGCTCGCTTCCACGATGGCCCGGGCGCTGACGGTGCCGGCCCGCACCGCGCCGGCGATCTGCTCGGCGGTGCCGGCGGCCAGGGCCGCGGTGGCGGGTTCGATCGCGGCGCCCGGGACGGCGGGAGACGGGCTGCTCATGGCCGGCTCTCCGCGGCAGGCCGGTACACCGGCGCGGGCTCGGCCTCGTCGCCGAGGGGGAAGGCGAGCAGCGTACGGGCGAGGCCCGCCGCGATGTCGAGATGCATCACCACGCGCGGGCGCAGCTCCGGCTCGACCGGGAGATCGACCAGCGCCAGCGCCGCGTCGACATAGGCCGTAAGCCCGGCGGAAGTCTCATCGTCCATGGCACCCTCGGAAGGTTGGCGATCCACCTCATTGCATACATGAAGCGTGCCACTGCCCAAGAAGCGGCCATGTATCCGCACAGGCGGAAAGATCGTCACGATGTGAGGGGGGTGCGTGGTACAGCTGGGTGGGCTCGAACCACCGACCTCCGGTTCCACAGACCGGCGCTCTAACCAACTGAGCTACAGCTGCATGCGAGACGGCGCGGAACCTACTTGCCTCGCCTGCGCTTTGCAAGGCCAGTTCTCGCGCTGCCAACAGCCGCGTTGCGCGCGGTGGCGGCCGATTCATATCGCCATGGCGGCAGGGATGGCGAGGCGGCCGCGCCACGGGCCGGCCGGGGCCGCGCGCCCGGGCGGCGCGGCAACCGTGTCGAGGTCGGGGACGCCCCGCCCGGACATCACGCCGGCATCAGAAAGGCAATGCCATCTCTTCCGAACGGCACCGCCCTGTCGCCGGACCGGCGGCAGGGCGTCCCGGGGGGAGCCTCAGTGGGCGAGCAGCAGCGGCACCGTCATCCGCTCCAGCATGTCGCGGGTCACGCCACCGAGCACGAATTCGCGCAGCCGCGAATGGCCATAGCCACCCATCACCAGCAGGTCGATGTTGCGGGCGGCGACTTCCTTCAGAAGGGTGTCGACGATGCCGTCATCGCCCTCCGGCACCAGCCGCCGCAGCTCGACGTTCTTTTCGTGACGGGCGAGGTGACGGGCGAGATCCGCACCGGGCAGATCGTCGTGCTTGCCATGGCCGGACTGGACGACGACGGCCTCGACCAGATCGGCCTTGTGGAAGAAGGGCCGCGCTTCGGCAACGGCACGCGCGGCCGCGCGCCCGCCATCCCACGCCACCATGATGCGGCGGGCGGAGAAGGGGCGCGCCTGCTTCTGCGGCACCAGCAGCACCGGCCGGCCGGAATCGAACAGCACCGCTTCCGCAATCACCTCTTCCGAGCCGGGGAGCTCGAGATCGGCTTGGGAAACCACGGTGAGATCATACAGCCGGGCCATGACGCCGATCTGCTCGGCGGCACCACCCAGCGTGCCGTCCACGGTGCGGATTTCGCCGCTGAGGCCCATGGAGCGCGCCGCCTCCCCGAAGCGGGCCAAGGCTTCGGCCGCGAGCCGCTTGCTCTCCTCGCGCTGCACGTCGAGGAAGTCGGTCGAGAATGCCTCGGTATAGATCGGCGGCACATCGATCGCGTAGCTCACGGCGACGCCGGTGAGATGGGCGTCGAGCTTGGAGGCGAGGGAGACGGCATAGTCCGCCGTCACGTCCACGCCGCTGCCCAGCTTGAGATTTACCAGAATGTCCCTGATCACCGCGCTATCCTCCCTGGATTCCCGCCTGTCGCGGGTGTTGTTAGGCGCAGAGGTTGGTATCGGCCTTGATCGCGGTCAAGCGCATGACGGCGCTCTCCGCGCCGCGATCACCCGCCGCGGCGGCCGCCGCAGGATGACGGGTCGCCCGGTGCCGCCATCACCGCTATAACGAGGCCCCCGCAACCGGACTGGCAAGCGTGGCGTCCCTCGGCCGATCCTTTCTCGTCGCCTTCGTGCTGCTCGGCTGCTGGGAGGCGGCGGTGCGCCTGTTCGGGGTGCCGGCCTATATCCTGCCCGGCCCGCTGCGGATCGGCGCGGCGCTGGTCGACAATCATGTCATCCTCGCCCAGAACGCCGCCATCACCCTGGGCGAGATGCTGCTCGGCCTCGTCTGCGGCTCGGCGCTGGGCATCGCCTGCGCGCTGCTGATGGCGACCTCCCAGCTTGCACGCCGCGCGCTGCGGCCGGTGCTGCTGGTGGCGCAGGCGCTGCCGGTTTTCGCCATCGCCCCGCTGCTGGTGGTCTGGTTCGGCTTCGGCCTCGCCTCCAAGATCGTGATGGCGAGCCTCATCATCTTCTTCCCCGTCGCATCCGCCTTTCATGATGGGCTGGCGCGGGCGGATCAGGGGCTGGTCGACCTCGCCCGGCTCCATCAGGCCGGCAAGGCCGGGGTGCTGCGCTACATCCGGATTCCGGCGGCGCTGCCGGCGCTGGCCTCCGGCCTGCGGGTGGCGACCGCGGTGTCGCCGATTGGCGCGGTGGTGGGCGAATGGGTCGGCTCCTCCGCCGGCCTCGGCTATCTCATGATCTATTCCAACGCCCGGATGCAGACCGACATGGTGTTCGCCGCGCTTGCCATCCTGCTCGCGGTCGCGCTGGTGCTGTTCGCCCTGGTCGACCGCGCATTGGCCCGGCTGCTGCCCTGGGCGCCGGAAACCCTGCCGCATTGAGCGGCCGATTGCGGTGGCATACCAGCTCTGCTAGCGTCTGCGTGTCCGAGGGGTGTCTCGCAAGAGGCTGAGATGGCGGTTCCGCCAGACCCTTTGAACCTGATCCGGGTCATGCCGGCGAAGGGACGGAGCAAGGGCGGAACGATTCCGCTCGAAGATCCCCCATAAGCTCGTGCCTCGGGTCTCCACATCGAAAGGAGATCCCATGCTCAAGACCATTGCCGCGGCCGGCCTTGCCGGCCTGCTCGCCCTTGCCGCCGTGCCCGCGCACGCCGCCGACAAGCTCACCGTGCTGCTCGACTGGTACGTCAACCCCGACCACGCCCCGCTGATCGTGGCGAAGGAGATGGGCTATTTCGACGCCGCCGGCCTCGACGTCACCCTCGTGCCGCCGGCCGACCCGTCGGCCCCGCCGCGCCTCGTCGCCGCCGGGCAGGCCGAGGTGGCGGTGAGCTACCAGCCGAACCTCTATCTCTCCGTCAAGGAAGGCCTGCCGCTGGTGCGCTTCGGCACGCTGGTGTCGACCCCGCTCACCGCGCTGGTCGCGCTGAAGGACGGACCGGTCAAGTCAATCGCCGATCTCAAGGGCAAGACGGTCGGCTATTCCGTGGCCGGGCTTGAGGATGCCCTGCTCGGCACCATGCTGGCCGATGCCGGGCTCAAGCCGGAGGACGTCACCATGGTGAACGTCAATTTCGCGCTGTCCCCTGCCCTGGTCGCGGGAAAGGTGGATGCCGTGATCGGCGCCTACCGCAATTTCGAGCTCACCCAGATCAAGCTGGAAGGCAAGGAGGGCGTCGCCTTCTTTCCCGAGGAGCACGGCGTGCCGGTGTTTGACGAGCTGATCTACGTCACCCGCAAGGACCTGATCGCCGACCCGCGGCTGAAGCGCTTCCTCGGCGCCGTGGAGAGCGCGACGATCTACATCCTGAACCATCCCGACGCGGCATGGCAGGTGTTCGTGAAGGCGAACCCGAAGCTCGATGACGAGCTGAACCGCACCGCCTGGCAGGACACGCTGCGCCGCTTCGCCCACGCCCCGGCCGCGCTCGATGCCGGGCGCTACGCGCGTTTCGGCGCCTTCATGAAGCAGCATGGCCTCATCGACACCGTCGAGCCGGTGGAGGCCTACGCCCCCGCCCTTCCCTGAGGCACCTGTCGCGGCAGCGGTGCGCAACGCCGCCCCGCTGCCGCCCCGGCCTTCCGGCCCGCCGGAGCGGATGCTACCGATGGCGCAGGGCCGGATCGGCCACGCCAGCAGGGAAGAAGCATGGGCAACGGGCTCTATCATGTCGTGGCGGCGCTGGTCGGCGCCCTTGTCGGGCTGGTCGGCTCCGCCTTTCACGGCAGCGTCGACGGGCTGAGCAGCTGGTGGCCGGCCTTCCTGCAGAACACCCTGCATCTCAGCGGCCCGGCGCTCTATGCCGGCGCCGCGCTCATCGGTGCGGCGATGACGGTGACCTCGCTCTGGCTGGTGCGCCGCTTCGCCCCCGAGGCGAGCGGCTCCGGCGTGCCGGAGATCGAGGGCGCGATGGAGGGCCTGCGGCAGGTTCGGTGGAAGCGGGTCCTGCCGGTCAAGTTCGTCGGCGGCGTGCTGGCGCTCAGCTCCGGCATGGTGCTGGGGCGCGAGGGCCCGACCATCCATCTCGGCGCCTCGATCGGCAAGGCCGCCGCCGACCTGATGCGGTGGGAGGCGGAGGACATGCGCGGGCTTCTCGCCGCCGGCGGCGCGGCCGGGCTGGCCGCGGCCTTCAACGCACCGCTGGCGGCCATCCTCTTCGTCATCGAGGAGACGCGGCGGCAGTTTCCCTACAGCGCCCGCACCTACACCGCCGTCATCCTCGCCTCGCTGGCCAGCGCCATCGTGACCGAGTCGATCACCGGCGATGTGCCCTTCATGCTCATGAAGGTGCCGGACATGGCATTGGCCACCTTCCCGGCCTTTGTCGTGCTGGGCCTGATCCTCGGGACAGTCGGCGTGGGCTTCAACCGCACGCTGATCTGGTCGCTGGACCATGTGCGCCGGCTCGGCCTGCGCTCGTCTTTCTATATCTACCCCGCCGTCATCGGCCTCGTCGTCGGCATGCTGATGTTCGCGCTGCCGGAGGCGACGCAGGGCGGCGAACTGCTCGCGGTGAAGCTGGCGGGCGAGAACCGCACCTTGTTCGGCCTTGCGGTGATCGTGCTGCTGCGCTTCGTCATGACCATGGGCAGCTACGCCACCGGCGTCGCCGGCGGCATCTTCGCGCCCATCCTGGCGCTGGCGACCACGATCGGTCTGTGCTTCGGCTCGGCGCTGGACTATCTGGCGCCCTTGCCCGAAGGCACGCACATGGCGCTTGCCATCGCCGCCATGGGCGGGCTGTTCGCGGCGACGATCGGCGCGCCGCTTGTCGGCATGGTGCTGGTGATGGAGCTGACCGGGGCCTATTCGATCCTGGTCCCGGTCATGATTACCACGCTCTTCGCCAATATGGTGGCGCAGTGGCTGGGCGGGCGGCCGATCTACGAGATCCTGCTGGAGCGCACCCTAGCCATCGAATCGGAGAGCCGGCCGGCCGCCACGACATAGCGCCGGCCAGCCCGTTCACAGCGCAGGCGCGAGCTGCGCCGGCCCCTGCCCGGCCGGCTCCAGCCGGAGCTGCCGGTCATGGAACGCCGCGAGGCTGGCGCGGTGGCCGATCGAGAGGATCGCGGCCTGGGGCAGGCGCTCGCGCAGCAGGCGGTAGAGTGCCGCCTCGGCCGGCTCGTCCAGCGCCGACGTCGCCTCGTCGAGCAGCAGCACGTCGGGCTTCACCAGCAGTGCCCGCGCCAGGGCGAAGCGCTGGCGCTCGCCGCCCGACATGACGGACGGCCACAGCGCATGCTCGTCAAGCCGGCCGGCGAAAGCGCCGAGGCCGACATCCTCCAGCGCCTGCCGCATCTCCTCGTCGGAAAAGCCGGCAAGCGGCTCGGGATAGGCCAGCGCCCCGCGCAGGGAGCCGATCGGCAGATAGGGCTTCTGCGGCAGGGTCAGCAGACGGGCGCCAGGGGCAAGCGACACCTCGCCATGGCCATAGGGCCAGATGCCGGAGATGGCGCGCATCAGCGTGCTCTTGCCGCTGCCCGAGCGGCCGGTGAGCAGCACCGCCTCGCCGGGACGCAGGCGCACCCCATCCACGCTCAGCAGCGCGCGGCCGTCCGGCAGGCGCACCTCGGTGGCGTCGAGGGCGAGAGCGCTGCCATCGGCGGTCTGGCCGAGATGATAGGCGCTCGTCAGCGCCTCGGCCTGGGTGCCCATCACCGCGCGCTCGAAGCCGACGAGACGATCCACCACCGACTTCCATTCCGCCAGCGTCTGGTAGGCATTGATGAAGAAGGAGAAGGAGCCCTGCACCCGGTCGAACGCCGAGGAGGTCTGCATGAGCTGGCCGAGCTGGATCGCGCCGCTGAAATAGGCCGGCGCCACCACGATGAACGGGAAGATGTTGGAGAGCTGGCCATAGCCTGAGGTGAACCAGGTCAGCCGCTTCTGCGCGATCATGATGCCCCAGTAATTCTGCACCACGTGGGAGAACCGGTCGAGCAGCCGCGCCTTCTCGATGGGCTCGCCATCCATCAGCGCGATTTCCTCGCCATTCTCACGCACCCGCACCAGATCGACGCGGTAATCCGCCTCGAAGCGCTGCTGGTCGTAGTTCAGCTTGATCAGCACCCGGCCGATGAGGTGGGTCAGCCAGGTACCGACCGCGGCATAGGCAAAGGCCGCCCAGACGAGATAGCCGGGAATCGCGAACTCCGAACCGCCGAGGGTGAAGCGGAAGTCGCCCGACAGCCCCCACAGGATGACCGCGAAGGAGGTCAGCGTCATCACTGCGTTCAGCAGGCCGATGAAGATCGAGATGGTCTGCGCGATGTAGGACCGGATGTCCTCGGCGATGCGCTGGTCGGGGTTGTCGGCGACGTCGCCCTTGAGCCGCAGCCGGTAATGGGTGTCGCCCTCGAGCCAGGCCGTCAGGTACTTGTCCGTCATCCAGGTGCGCCAGCGTATCTCCAGCCACTGGCGGAGATAGATCTGATAGACCGCGACGATGATCGCGCCGGTGGCATAGGCGCAGAACAGCGCGAGCTGGTACTTGAAGGCCGGAAAGTCCTTCTCCTGGATCGCGTTGTAGAAGGTATTGTTCCACTTGTTCAGCAGAACCGTCGCTCCCACCCAGGCGAATTCCAGAGCCACCACGGCGGCCAGCAGGATGCGGCCGGCCCAGCGGTCTTCGCCGCGGAAATAGGGAATGGAGAGCCGCCACACATCGGCGAGCAGGGTCTTGATGGCATGCACGGGGAGCGTCTCCGGCAGATGACGGCACCGGGCGTGCCGTTCGCAGGAGACGAGCTTAGCCGATCCAATCGCGGCGCAAGGATGACGGCAAGATTAAGCTTTGGAGAGGTACGGGCGGAAGGCCCCGGCCCGGAAAAGAAGAAGGGCGCGACCCGGAGGTCGCGCCCTGAGGGAAAGACGGTCTCGGGTCCGAAATCACTTCACGCCGGTGCGGGCGTTCTGCTCCACCGACTGGCGGATATAGGGCTCGGAGGTGTCGACCGCGGTGCTGGCGGCGTTACGGCCTTCAACCACCGGCGTGGCGTCGGGCGTGCCGACGGTCTTGTTCTGGACGGTCTGCTTCCAGCCGGCCTGTTCCTCGTGGCTCAGCTTGGCTTCGGCGGTCGCCGCGAAGCTCAGGGCGGCGAGGGTGGCGAGAGCGATGGCGGTCATCTTCATGGTCAGTCTCCAGTCTTCGGAGGGAGGCGCCGTCGCTTGGCGGCGCCGAGGTGATGGAGACGTTTGTATATCGCACACGATATGATCGCACGCACCGTTATCGTATACGAGCCATGCGCCGGGCGGGCAGGATTTCCCGGTCTTGTGATTTCGCCCGCCCCGCTTTTGCCGCGCCCCTTAACGCGGCTGGCCCAGCGTCGCCGGGGGCACCGGCAACGCTGGGCCAGGTGAATTTTTTCTGTCAGATGAAGCGCTTGCGGATGTTCTGGCTAAGCACGTCCAGCACCGAGACCGTCAGCACCACGATGATGAGGATCGCGGAGGCCTGCGAGTAGTTGAAGCCGCGGATGGTCTCGTTGAACGTCATGCCGATGCCGCCGCCGCCGACGATGCCGAGCACGGTGGCTGAGCGCACATTCGATTCGAAGCGGTATAGCGCGTAGGAGATCCACAGCGGCAGCACCTGGGGCAGCACCCCGTAGACGACTTCCTGCAGCCAGGTGCCGCCGGTGCCGCGAATGCCCTCCACCGGGGCGGGATCGGTCGCCTCCACCGCCTCGGAGAACAGCTTGGCCACCACGCCGGTGGTGTGGACGAACAGCGCCAGCACGCCGGCGAACGGCCCGAGGCCAACGGCGGCGATGAAGATGAGGGCGAAAACCAGCTCGTTGATCGCGCGGCAGGCGTCCATGAGACGGCGGATCGGGAAGGCGACCCAGCGCGGCGCGACGTTATCGGCCGAGAGGATGCCGAGCGGAATGCCGGCGATGACGGCGAGCAGCGTGCCCCACACCGCGATGGCGAGCGTCTCCGCCATGTTCTGGGCGTACATCTCCCATTCGGTGAAGTCCGGCTTCAGGAACTCGGCGCCCAGCGTCGCCATGTTGCCGGCATCGCGCCACAGCATCACCGGGTTCATTTCCGCTTCGTGCCAGCAATACACCAGCACCGCCACGCCGATCGCCGCCATGGCGAGCCGGGCCAGCCGGGTGGGCAGCGGCGTCAGGGGCGGGGCGGGAATGGTGCTGACGGCCGAGCGGTGGGCGACGTCGGAGAGTTGCATCGCAAGGGTCCTGCAGGGGGCCGGCGGTGCGGCGCGGCGCTCGGGAATCGGCGATCTGCCGGGCTTTCACGAAGGACGCGAAGCCCCGCATGCGGGGCTTCGCCTTGGTTCTGTCACGCGGAGCCCCGGTGTCCGGGGCTCCGTCAGGCTCCGCCAGGAGCCTGTCTCACATCGCGGGGATCTTCTTGGCCAGTGCGTCAAGAGCGGCGAGCTTGTCGTCGATCTCCTTGAGCTGGGAAGCCTTTTCCTCAGCCGAGAGCTTGTCGTTGTTCTCGACCTTCAGGCGGCTCTTGAACAGCTCGAGCTGGCGGATCGGGTAGAGCTGGGCGTCGGAGGATGCGAGGAAGGGCCCCCAGCCGTCCGAGGTCTTGGCGAGAACGGCACGGGCGTGCTCGACCTCTTCCGGCGTGCCGAGGCGGCCATAGGTCATGAAGAAGGTGTAGATCTTGGCCTTGAGGTCCGACGGCAGGTCGCGGCGCCACACGATCGGGTCGCCGGGGATGAGCGGCGAGCGCCACACTTCCTTGATTTTCTTGGCTTCGTCCGGCCGGGTCATCTGCAGCCGGGTGATGTTCTCGGTGTTGTTGGTGGCGAAGTCGACCTGCTTGTTGGCGACGGAGAGCAGGTTGGCTTCATGATTGCCGGAGACGACGCGCTTGTAGCACTTGGCCGGATCGACCTTGTTCAGCGCGAAGACGTAATAGCCGGGAACGAGGAAGCCCGAGGTGGAGTTCGGGTCGCCATTGGCGAAGTTGAACCCCTTCGAGCAGTCCAGCACGTCCTGCAGGGTGTTGATGTCGCTGCGGTCGACATTGGTGACGATCAGCGAGTAATAGCCGCTGGAACCGTCGGGCTTGGCGGTCTTCACGAAGACTTCGCCATTGGCGCGGTCCACCGCTTCCATAGCGGACTTGTTGCCGAACCAGCCGATATCGACCTTCTTGAAGCGCATGCCCTCGATGACGCCGGCATAGTCGCCCGCGAAATAGGCCTTCACCGGGATGCCGATCGCCTTTTCGAGATCCTGCATCAGGGGCTCGAAGCTCTTGGCGAGGTTGGCCGAGGATTCGGTGGAGATGAAGCCGAAGTTCAGCTCCTTCACTTCCTGCGCCGCCGCGGGGGCGGCGAGCGGGGCGGAGAGACCGGCCAGCACAAGGCCGGCGGCGAGAAGGCGCTTCATGGAGAATGCTCCTGTCAGGATGCGGAAACGGGTTCAGCGTGCGGCGCCGCCGGGGCCGTGAACTGGCTCGGCAGGATGAGCTCCTCGGCACTCGCACCGTAGAGTTCGGTGAGGAAGGCGGCCGTGATCTTGGAGGCCGGCCCGTCAAAGACGACGCGGCCGGCATTCATCGCGACCACGCGATCGAAATAGGCCGTCGCGTAATCCACCTGGTGCAGCGAGACCACCAGAGCGATGCCGTGGTCGCGGCTCATGGTGACCAGCGTGTCCATGACGCGCTTGGCCGATTTCGGGTCGAGGGAAGCGATGGGCTCGTCCGCCAGCACCAGCTTGGCGCCCTGCACCAGCGCCCGGGCGATCTCCACGCGCTGCTGCTGGCCGCCGGAGAGCTCGCGCGCCTTCTTGGCGGCGTGGGCGGCGATGCCGACCTCGGCGAGCGCGGCGTAGGCGGTGCGCCGCTCGTCCTCGTTGAACAGGCCAAGCGTGCCGCGCAGGACGCTCATGCGGCCCAGCGCCCCCACCAGCACATTGGTGAGCACGGTGAGCCGCCCGACCAGGGCGAACTGCTGGAAGACGAGGCCGATATGGCGGCGGGCGCGCCGCACCTCCCGGCTCAGGCGGCCGCCCTCCTGCACGCTCACGCCGAAGGAGCGCACCGCCCCCGGCCCGGCCCCGCGATCGGCAAGGGCAAGGCCGGAAGCGAGGCGGATGAGGGTCGACTTGCCGGAGCCCGACGCTCCGATCAGGGCCACACGCTCGCCCGGCGCAATGGTGAGCGAGACGCCGTCGACGGCGCGCATGGCGCCGTAGGTCTTGGTCACACGGTCGAGCTCAAGCGCTGCCGCCATGGGGTCCCTCGCCGGCCGGAGAACGTTAGTCCGGGGGTACGCGGAGGGCGTGACGAGTCTATGAAGCCCGTATTACGGTTGGGTGACACTCCCGGAGCGGGAGGCGGGCGGACGTGCTCCCCTGCCAACGGCGCCGCGAAGGGCGCCGCCGGGGGATGCCGTTACATGTTGGGGTAGTTCGGGCCGCCGCCGCCTTCGGGCGCGACCCAGGTGATGTTCTGGTTGGGGTCCTTGATGTCGCAGGTCTTGCAGTGCACGCAGTTCTGCGCGTTGATCACAAAGCGCGGCGCGGCGCCCTCCTCCACCCATTCATAGACGCCGGCCGGGCAGTAGCGGGCCGAAGGTCCGGCGAAGACGTCGTGCTCCGAGGCCTTCTGCAGCTCCATGTCCCGCACCACGAGATGCGGCGGCTGGTCCTCTTCATGGTTGGTGTTGGAGAGGAACACCGAGGACAGCCGGTCGAACGACACCACCCCGTCCGGTCGGGGATAGTCGATGCGGCGACAGGCGGCGGCGGGCTTGAGGCTGGCATGGTCCGGCTTGCCGTGCTTCAGCGTGCCGAAGGGCGAGACGCCGAGCAGGCTGTTGGCCCACATGTCGAGCCCGCCGAGCCCGATGCCGACGAAGGTGCCGAGCTTCGACCACAGCGGCTTGACGTTGCGCACCTTCCACAGGTCGCGCCCGATGTCGGACGAGCGCCATGCCGCCTCGTAGCCGATCAGTTCATCCTGGGCGCGTCCCTCGGCGAGCGCGGCGAACAGGTGCTCGGCCGCCAGCATGCCGGAGAGAACCGCATTGTGGCTGCCCTTGATGCGCGGGACGTTGACGAAGCCGGCGGCACAGCCGACCAGCGCCCCACCGGGGAACACCAGCTTCGGCACCGACTGGAAGCCGCCTTCGGTGATGGCGCGGGCGCCATAGGCGAGCCGTTTGCCGCCCTCGAAGGTGTCGCGCACCAGCGGGTGGGTCTTGAAGCGCTGGAACTCCTCGAAGGGGGAGAGATAGGGATTGGCGTAGTTGAGGTGGACGACGAAGCCCACCGCCACCTGCCGGTCTTCCAGATGATAGAGGAAGGAGCCGCCGCCGGTGGCGGAGTCGAGCGGCCAGCCGAAGGAGTGCTGCACCAGCCCGGGCCGGTGCTTCTCCGGCGCGACCTGCCAGATCTCCTTCAGCCCGATGCCGTATTTCTGCGGCTCGCGGCCTTCCGCGAGGCCGAACCGCGCAATCAGTTGCTTGGCGAGCTGGCCCCGCGCGCCCTCGGCGAACAGGGTGTAGCGTGCGCGCAGCTCCATGCCGCGGGTGTAGCGGTCGGTCATCTCGCCGTCGCGGCCGATGCCCATGTCGCCAGTGGCGACCCCCACCACCGCGCCGGCCGCGTCGAACAGCACCTCATTGGCGGCAAAGCCGGGATAGATCTCGACGCCGAGCGCCTCCGCCTTCGCCGCCAGCCAGCGCGCGACATTGCCGAGCGAGCCGATATAGGCGCCGTGATTGCTCATCAGCGGCGGCATGAGCGCGCTGGGCAGCCGCACCGAACCGGCCGGGCCGAGAAGATAGAACCGGTCGTCGGCGACCGGGGTCTTCAGCGGCGCGTCGGCCTCGTCGCGCCAGTCCGGCAGCAGCCGGTCGAGACCGATGGGGTCGATCACCGCGCCCGAGAGGATATGCGCCCCGACCTCGGAGCCCTTCTCCACGACGAGGACGGAAATCTCGGCGCCCGCCGCCTCGGCAAGCTGCTTCAGCCGTATCGCGCTGGCCAACCCGGCCGGGCCGGCGCCCACGATGACGACGTCAAAATCCATCGATTCGCGTTCGGGCAGCTCCGCCGCGTCCATCCGTCACTCTCCCTCGGCTCCTTGGACTTCTTCCACGCCTGCGGCGCCAAGACAATGCTGCGGCGCCAATACAATGCCTGCGGCGCCCAGACGATCGCCCGGCGGGGCGACGTCCACCGCCGGGACCCCGTCAGACCTGCACGGGCGTCGCGGCGGTGCTACAAGGGCGCATGGCCCACCTCCCATCCGATCGCAACGCGCTGATGGACATCCTCGCCTTCCATCTGGAAGCGGGGGTCGACGTCGCGCTCGGCGAGGAGCCGGTGGACCGATTCGCCGAGAGCGCCGCCGAGGCCCGCGCCGCCGGCCGGGGGCCGGGCCTGCCATCCCCCGCGCCGCAGCGCCCGCCGGCGCCCGCGCCGGCCGCCCCGACACCGGGCGAGAGGCCGGTTGCCGCAGCGGCCCGCCCCGCGTCGCCCGCCCGCGGCCCTGTTCCAGCCGCGCCGCGTGCAACCGCGGCCGGCAGCGCGCCGCCCCCACCCGACGTGGCGGCGCTCGACGCCCGTGCGGCGGCGGCGGGCGCGGCCGATCTCGACAGCCTGCGCGCCCTGCTGGAGGGCTTCGACGGCTGCCCGCTAAAGGCCACCGCCACCCGGCTGGTCTTCGCCGACGGCAACCCGCAGGCCCGGATCATGTTCGTCGGCGAAGCGCCGGGGCGGGAGGAGGACATCGAGGGCAGGCCGTTCGTCGGCCGGTCCGGCAAGCTGCTCGACCGGATGATGGCGGCCATCGGCCTCGACCGCGGCTCGGCCTATATCGCCAATGTCGTTCCCTGGCGCCCGCCCGGCAACCGGACGCCGACGCCGCAGGAAACCGCGATCTGCCTGCCCTTCATCCGCCGGCAGATCGAGCTGGTGAACCCGGACGTGCTGGTGTGCCTCGGCGGGCCGTCGGCCCAGACGCTGCTCGGCATCACCGACGGCATCACCAAGGCGCGCGGGCGCTGGCTGGACTACCAGGCCGGGCAGCGCTCCATCGCCGCGCTCGCCACCTTCCACCCGGCCTATCTGCTGCGCACGCCGCTCGGCAAGCGGATGGCGTGGCGCGATTTCCTCGCCATTCGGCGTCGGCTGGAGCAGGCGCCGGACGGGCGGAGGTGAGCCGGCGGGGCGCGCGCACCGCCCGCCTTCGCCTAAAGGCTTGGACAATCTGTCTTCCCAGATTCATTCCAAGGCGTCAGCTTACAGCGTAAGGTGGGCCGGTGGGTGCGGCAGACAGCGACGCCGCGCCTGTTTTGCGGGAGCATGCGATGGATTTCGACCCAATAATATTGGCGCGCATCCAATTTGCCTTCACCGTTTCCTTCCATGTCATCTTCCCCGCTTTCACCATCGGCCTCTCGGCCTATGTGGCGACGCTGGAAGTGCTGTGGCTGGTGACGGGCGCCGAGCGCTACCATCGCATCGCCCGGTTCTTCACCAAGATCTTCGCCGTCTCCTTCGCGATGGGCGTGGTCTCCGGCATCGTGCTGTCCTACCAGTTCGGCACCAACTGGAGCCGCTTCGCCGACGTGGCCGGCAACGTCATCGGCCCGCTGATCGGCTATGAGGTGCTCACCGCCTTCTTCCTCGAGGCGACCTTCCTCGGCATCATGCTGTTCGGCTGGAACCGGGTGCCCAAGGGCCTGCACGTCTTCGCCTCGCTGGCGGTCGCCTTCGGCACCGCGACCTCCGCGTTCTGGATCCTGTCGGCCAATAGCTGGATGCAGTTTCCGGCTGGTCACGAGGTGCGCGACGGCATCGCCTACCCGGTGGACTGGCTGCGGGTGATCTTCAACCCGA
This sequence comes from uncultured Starkeya sp., assembly GCA_964543245.1. Classification (GTDB taxonomy): domain Bacteria; phylum Pseudomonadota; class Alphaproteobacteria; order Rhizobiales; family Xanthobacteraceae; genus Ancylobacter. The sequence goes on along the minus strand of CAZIXP010000058.1, from coordinate 6,134 downwards.
CCTTCCCGCTGCGCTTCGCCCATATGGTGACCGCCTGCTACCTCACCACCGCCTTCGTGGTGCTGGCGGTGGGGGCGCGCTATGTCGTGGCCAACCGCTACCCCGAGGATTCCCGCACCATGATCCGCATGGCGCTGGGGCTCATCGCCATCCTGGCGCCGGTGCAGGCCTTCATCGGCGACTCCCACGGCCTCGTCACGCTGGAGCACCAGCCGGCGAAGATCGCCGCCATCGAGGCGCACTGGGAGAGCGAGCCGGGCGCGACGGGCGTTCCGCTGGTTCTCTTCGCCATTCCCAATGAGGCGGCGGAAAAGAACGACTACCAGATCGCCATTCCCCATCTCGGCAGCCTCATCCTCACCCATAGCTGGGACGGGACCTTCCAGGGGCTCAAGAGCTTCCCGGTGGAGGATCGCCCGCCGGTCGCCATCCCCTTCTTCGCCTTCCGCATCATGGTGGGCATCGGCCTGCTGATGATCCTGATCGGCTGGGCCGGCCAGTTCCTGCTGTGGCGGCGCCGGCTGTTCGACACCGACTGGTTCCTGAAGCCGGCGCAATATGTCTGGCCGCTGGGCTTCATGGCCATCATCTCCGGCTGGTTCGTCACCGAGGTCGGCCGTCAGCCCTGGGTCGCGACCGGCATTCTGCGGACGGTGGACGCCATCTCTCCCGTGCATGGCTGGGCGGTGGCCCTTTCCCTGGCGCTGTTCGTCGCCGTCTACGGCATCGTGTTCTCGATGGGCATCTACTACATCAACCGCCTCATCGTGCGCGGCCCGGCGGGGTCCTCGATCGAGCCTCCCCCGCGCGACATCCCGCCGGGGAACCGGCCGCTGGCGGCAGCCGGCCACGCCGCCCGTGACGCCATCATCAAGCCCGCGGAGTGAGTCATGGACATCAGCGCCGGCATGGAACTCTATCTCCCGGTCATCTGGGCCCTGCTGCTCGCCGTCGCCATCGCGATGTATGTGGTGCTGGACGGGTTTGACCTCGGCATCGGCATTCTCTTCCCATTCGCCCGGGACGAGCGCGAGCGGGACCAGATGATGAATTCCGTCGCCCCGTTCTGGGACGGCAACGAGACCTGGCTGATCCTCGGCGGCGGCGGGCTTCTGGTCGCCTTCCCTCGCGCCTACGCCATCGTGATGCCGGCGCTCTACCTGCCGGTCATCTTCATGCTGCTGTCGCTGGTGTTCCGCGGCGTTGCCTTCGAGTTCCGCTGGGTGGCCGACACCAGCCGATTCCTGTGGAACATCGCCTTTACCGGAGGATCGACCCTCGCGGCCTTTTTCCAGGGCGTCTTGCTCGGCGGCTTCGTACAGGGCCTGAAGGTGGAGAACGGCGCCTTTGCCGGCGGGCCGCTGGACTGGGCCACCCCGTTCGCGCTGCTGTGCGGCCTCGGTGTGGTCGCCGGCTACGCGCTGATCGGCGCCGCCTGGCTGGTGATGAAGACCGACGGCGCCACCGCCGCCCGCGCGCGTGCCCACGCCCTGAAGCTGCTGCCCGCCGTCCTGGTGTTCATGGCGGTGGTGAGCGTGTGGACGCCGCTCGCCTTTCCCCGCATCGCCGAGCGCTGGTTCACCACGCCGAACCTGTTCTACCTCGCGCCGGTGCCGCTGGTGACGCTGGCGCTCGCCTTCGGGGTCTGGCGCTGGCTGGAGAAGGGCAGCGAATACCTGCCGTTCTTCGGGGTGATCGGGCTGTTTCTGCTCGGCTATATCGGCATCGGCATCTCGATCTTCCCGAACCTGGTGCCGCCCTCTCTCACCGTGTGGGACACCGCTGCGGCGCCAGCCAGCCAGATCTTCATGCTGATCGGCACCATCTTCATCCTGCCGCTGGTGCTGTGCTACGTCGCCTTCGTCTACTGGATCTTCCGCGGCAAGGTGCGCGAAGGCGAAGGCTACCATTGAGAGATGCCGCCGGGCGCGGCGGGCGCAGGCGCCCGCCGCCGGAGGTCTCCCTCAGCCGTGCAGCGCGTTCGCGCCGAAATAGAGGAACTGCCGGTCGAAGCCGGCGACGGACGCCGGGTCCAGCGTCAGGGTCGGCTTGTCGAGCCGGGTCTTGGCCTTCTGGCCGTCTACCCAGGCATCGGCTGTCTGCAGGGTGCTCAGGGTCGAGGACACCCCTGCGGCGAGATAGTGCGTGGGGATCACGACCTTCGGCTTCAGGCGTTCGATCACCGCGTCGCCCTGCTGATAGCTGAGGATGTGCTGCGAGCCATCGACGGGCAGCGTCAGCACGTCGATACGGCCCCAGCGCGTCCATACGTCGTCCGGCGGATTGTGGCGGTTGTCGCCCCAGATGAGGATGCGCAGGCCGCCGGTCTCGACGACATAGCTGACATTGTCGAGGTGGCCGGGGTTGTTCGGCGGATAGGGATCGGCGCCGAACTCCTTCACCGCGTCGATCCACTTGTACCAGCCCGGCGCATCCGTGGCGTGCTTGTCGGCGATGCCGGTGATCGTCACATCGGCAAAGCTCCAGGTGCCTACCAGGCGGTCGAGGAGCGTGGTCGCCTCCAGCCGGTCAAGGGCGTCGTGATCGAAATGGGCGTGCGTCGACAGGCCGACATCCACCTTCAGCTTCGGGAACTCCTTCGGAAACCAGAGGCCCCAGGCGCCCGACGGGTCGTTGCGCCAGGGGTCGAACAGCAGCGTGAGGCCGGCTGGCGTGGTGATGCGGAAGGCGGTGTGGCCGAAATAGTCGATCGTCACCGGGCCCGCCGGCGGCGTCCCGCCCTTCTGCAGGTCGAGCACGTGGTTGTTGTTGCCGGCCTGTTTCCACGCCACCGATTGGGCCGACGCCGGGCTCGCGAGCAGCGCACCACCGGCCGCGGCCGCAGATGCCGCCGCAAGCTTCAGAAAGCCGCGGCGACCCTCTACTTCATCGTTCATGTCCATCGCTCTCCAAATAAAACATATAATCTATCTATTTAATCGATATTTCAGGCGCAAACAAGCAACCGGCGCGAGAGCCGCCGGCCAAATGGTATCGTCGGTGTCAGGCGGGCAGGCTCGGTATCTGCCGGGTCCTATCGTTCGGTGGGCGCCGCCGGATTGCCACATCCCGACATCGGCTCCAGGTCCGGGAATGCGCTCGCATCGGCGGCGGCCAGCCGGGCGCGGATCGGGGCGAAGCTGGTGCGGTGATGGCGGCAGACGCCGAGCGATTCCAGCGCCTGCTGGTGCTCCGGCGTGCCATAGCCCATATGCCGCTCGAAACCATAGCCGGGATGTGCGCTGCCAAGCGCCGCCATCAGCCGGTCACGTGTGACCTTGGCAACGATCGAGGCTGCCGCGATGGAGGCCACCAGCCCATCCCCCCCGATGATGGCCCGCGCGGCGCAGGCCACCGGCGGCACATCCCGTCCATCCACCAGCAGCAGCCGCGGCCGGCAGGCCAGCGCCTGCGTCGCCCGGGCCAGCGCCCACAGTGTCGCCTGACGGATGTCGTGGCCGTCGATGCGCGCGGGCGGGGCGAAGGCGACCGCCACTTCAGCGGTGGCGCAGATGCGGTCGAACAGCGCTTCGCGCTGGGCCGGGCTCAGCTTCTTGGAATCGTCCAGCCCTTCCGGCACCCGGGCGGGGTCGAGCACCACGGCGGCCGCGACCACCGGCCCCGCCCACGGGCCGCGCCCCACCTCATCGGCGCCGGCGACCGGCACCTCGCCCGCCAGCCATGCCGCCTGCTCATGCGTGAAGTCCGGCCGGATACGTTCCGCTCGGACCGGCCGGCTGGCCTTCTCAGCGGGTTTTCCCGCGGACTTGCCGGCGGTCTTGGCCGGGATCGGGGAACGGGGTGGCTTCACGGGCGGCTCCTCAGCTGAATCGCCGGCAAGGTGCGTCGCCTCTCCGCCGGATGCAACCGGCGCCGGAACGACCCAACGTCATGACTTGATGTCGCCAGAGAGGTAGCCGACAAGACAGCCAAAGGGATGGTATCGGCATGGATTGGTCGCAGCGCATCGCGGAATTCGTCACGTTGTGGGTCGTCATCGATCCGCTCGGGACGCTGCCGGTCTTCATGGCCGTCACCATGGGGCAGAACCCCTCGGAGCGGCGGCGCACGGCCTGTCTCGCGGTGCTGATCTCGTTCGGCGTGCTGATCTTCTTCGTCTTTGGCGGCCACTGGCTGCTGCAGAATGCCGGGGTGTCGATCAATTCCTTCCAGATCGCCGGCGGCATCGTGCTGTTCCTGTTCGCGCTCAGCATGATCCACGGGCACCACCTCACCGATGTCAACCCGACCCACGACGTCAGCCCGGCCGACATCGCCATCTATCCCCTCGCCATCCCCTCCATCGCCAGCCCCGGCGCCATGCTGGCGGCGGTGGTGCTGACGGACGATGCGCGCGACAATTTCCCGTCGCGGCTGGCCACCATGGCCATCATCGCGCTGGTGCTGCTGGCGACGCTGGCGATCTTGCTCGGCGCCGGCCGGCTGTCGCGGCTGATCGGGCGCGGCGGCGCCTCAATCATCAGCCGGGTGATGGGCATGATCCTGGCCGCGCTGGCCGTGGACCTCGTCCTCACCGCCGTCGCCCGCTGGCTCTCCCTGCCCGACATTTGAGGGCCGCAGCCGGCGAGGCGAAACCGGAACGAGGGGGCGCGGCCCCGACAGCGTCGACTGGCGGTCGCGAAATGAAAAAGGGGCGCGGCCTTCGCCGCGCCCCTGATCTTCTGAACGATCCTGACAGAAGCCGGACCCTGGCCGAGAGACCAGAGCGCGCCGGCTCAGAAGTCCATGCCGCCCATGCCGCCGCCGCCGGGCATGGCGGGCGCGGCGCCCGCCGGCTTCGGCAGGTCGGCGATCATGGCCTCGGTGGTGATGAGCAGGCCGGCGATGGAAGCGGCGTCCTGCAGGGCGGTGCGCACGACCTTGGCCGGGTCGACGATGCCGACCGCGATCATGTCGACGAACTCTTCGGTCTGGGCGTTGAAGCCGAAGTTCTGATCGTTCGACTCCTGCACCTTGCCGACCACGATCGAGCCTTCCACGCCGGCATTCTCGGCGATCTGGCGGATCGGGGCTTCCAGCGCGCGCAGCACGATCTTGATGCCGGCGGTGATGTCGGGGTTATCGGAGGCCAGCGCCTGCACAGCCACCTTCGCCCGCAGCAGGGCGATGCCACCGCCGGGAACGATGCCTTCTTCCACCGCGGCGCGGGTGGCGTTCAGGGCGTCGTCGATGCGGTCCTTCTTCTCCTTCACCTCCACCTCGGTCGCGCCGCCGACGCGGATCACCGCGACACCGCCGGCGAGCTTGGCCAGACGCTCCTGGAGCTTCTCGCGGTCGTAGTCCGAAGAGGTTTCCTCGATCTGCGCCTTGATCTGGGCGACGCGGCCTTCGATGTCGGCCTTCTGGCCGGCGCCGTCGACGATCGTGGTCTTTTCCTTCTCGATCACCACCTTCTTGGCGCGGCCGAGCATGCTGAGATCGACGCTCTCCAGCTTGATGCCGAGGTCTTCGGAAATGACCTGGCCGCCGGTAAGGATCGCGATATCCTCCAGCATGGCCTTGCGGCGGTCGCCGAAGCCGGGGGCCTTCACCGCCGCGACCTTCAGGCCGCCGCGCAGCTTGTTGACGACGAGCGTGGCCAGGGCCTCGCCCTCGACGTCCTCGGCGATGATCAGCAGGGGCTTGGAGGTCTGCACCACGGCCTCGAGGACCGGCAGCAGCTCCTGGAGGCCGGAGAGCTTCTTCTCGTGGATGAGGATATAGGGGTCCTCGAACTCCACGCGCATCTTCTCGGCATTGGTGATGAAGTAGGGCGAGAGATAGCCGCGGTCGAACTGCATGCCCTCGACGACGTCGAGCTCGGTGTCGGCGGTCTTGGCTTCCTCGACGGTGATCACACCCTCATTGCCGACCTTCTGCATCGCGCCGGCGATCATCTCGCCGATGGAAGCATCGCCATTGGCGGAGATGGTGCCGACCTGGGCGACCTCGTCGGTGTTCTTCACCTTCTTGGCGCGCTTGCTGATGTCCCGGATCGCCTCGGCGACCGCGAGATCGACGCCGCGCTTCAGGTCCATCGGGTTCATGCCGGCGGCAACCGCCTTGGCACCTTCCTTCACGATGGCCTGGGCGAGAACCGTGGCGGTGGTGGTGCCGTCACCGGCGAGATCGTT
>CAZIXP010000057.1:1267-22808 GCA_964543245.1 uncultured Starkeya sp. | reverse complement strand
CCCGGGGGGATGACGCAGCGCGCTGCGTCGTCTATTGCTCCGCGCCGCTGGCGCGCCCGCCTCGCCGCCGCCTTTGCCGGGCGCCGCATCCGCCGTGCCTGCCTTCGAACCGCCGCCAAGGACGCCGCCCGCATGAAGCTCCCGCTCTCCCTCGGTCTCATTCATTTCGTCGGCATCGGCGGCATCGGCATGAGCGGCATCGCCGAGGTGCTCCACAATCTCGGCTATCAGGTGCAGGGTTCGGACGTCGCCGAAAACGCCAACGTCAAGCGCCTCGCCGCGCTCGGGGTGAAGGTGCTGATCGGCCACGCCGCCGAGAACATCGACGGCGCGCAGGTGCTGGTGGTCTCCTCTGCCATCCGCCGCGACAATCCCGAACTCGTCGCCGCCCGGGCGAAGCGGCTGCCGGTGGTGCGGCGGGCGGAGATGCTCGCGGAGCTGATGCGCCTCAAGAGCTGCGTCGCCATCGCCGGCACCCACGGCAAGACCACCACCACCTCGCTGGTCGCGACCCTGCTCGACGCCGGCGGGCTCGACCCCACCGTCATCAATGGCGGCATCATCAATGCCTATGGCACCAATGCCCGCCTCGGCGGCGGCACCTGGATGGTGGTGGAGGCGGATGAGAGCGACGGCACCTTCCTCAAGCTGCCGGCCGAGGTGGCGATCGTCACCAACATCGACCCCGAGCATCTCGACCACTTCAAGACCTTCGACGCGGTGAAGGACGCCTTTCGCGCCTTCGTCGAGAACCTGCCTTTCTACGGCTTCGCGGTGATGTGCACCGATCATCCGGTGGTGCAGGCGCTGGTCGGCCACATCCAGGACCGCCACGTCATCACCTATGGCGCCAACCCGCAGGCGGATGTGCGGCTGACCGAGATCGACCTGCGCGGCGGCCGCAGCCGCTTCAGCGTGCTGTTCCGCGACCGGGACGGCGCGGTGGTGCATGAGCTGCGCGATCTGGTCCTGCCCATGCCGGGCCATCACAACGCCCTCAACGCGGTGGCCGCGGTCACCGTGGCCCATGAGCTGGGCGTGCCGGACGAGCAGATACGGGCGGCGCTTGCCGGCTTCGGCGGCGTGAAGCGCCGCTTCACCCTGACCGGCGTGTGGAACGAGGTGTCGGTGTTCGACGATTACGGCCACCATCCCGTAGAGATCGCGGCGGTGCTGCGGGCGGCCCGGGCCTCGACCGAGGGGCAGGTCATTGCCGTCGTGCAGCCGCACCGCTTCACCCGGCTGCAGTCGCTGTTCGACCAGTTCGCCACCTGCTTCAACGACGCCGACCATGTCATCGTGGCCGATGTCTACGCGGCGGGCGAGGCGCCGATTCCCGGCATCGACCGCGACCATCTGGTCGAGGCGCTGCGCGCCCGCGGCCACCGCTCGGTGACGGCGCTGGAGGGGCCGGAGGCGCTGGCGGGGCTGGTGCGCGGGCTGGCGAAGCCGGGCGACTATGTCGTGCTGCTCGGGGCCGGCAACATCACCCAATGGGCTTATGCGCTGCCCAAGGAGCTGGTGGCGTGAGCATCCCCGATCTCGCTGCCGATCTCGCCGGACGGTTGCCGGAGCTGCGCGGCCGCCTGCTCGCCGGGCAGCCGCTGGCGGAACTCACCTGGTTCCGCGTGGGCGGGCCGGCGCAGGTGCTGTTCACCCCCGCCGACGAGGCCGACCTTGCCTATTTCCTCGCCGGCCTGCCGGCGGAAATCCCTGTCACCGTCATCGGCCTCGGCTCCAACCTCATCGTGCGCGACGGCGGCGTGCCGGGGGTGGTGATCCGGCTCGGCCGTGGCTTCGGCGAGATCGCGGTGGAAGAGGGCTGCCGCCTGCGGGTGGGCGCGGCGGTGCCGGACGTGAAGCTCGCTCGCGCGGCGGCGGAGGCCGGCATCGACGGGCTCGCCTTCTACCGCGGGATTCCGGGGGGCATCGGCGGGGCGCTGCGGATGAACGCCGGCGCCCATCACGGCGAGACCCGGGACGTGCTGCTGGAGGCGCGGGCGGTCGACCGGCAGGGCCGGGTGCAGGTGCTGTCCAATGCCGATTTCGGCTTCTCCTACCGGCATTCCGGGGCCGCGGCGGACCTTGTCTTCACCAGTGCGCTCTATCAGGGCCGCCCCGGCGACAGCGCGACCATCCTTGCCGAGATGGACCGCATCACCGCCGCCCGCGAGGCGTCCCAGCCGATCCGCGAGAAGACCGGCGGCTCGACCTTCAAGAACCCGCCCGGCCACAAGGCGTGGCAGCTGGTGGACGCCGCCGGCTGCCGCGGCCTGCGCCGGGGCGGTGCGCAGGTGTCGCAGATGCACTGCAACTTCCTGATCAACACCGGAGGCGCCACCGCCGCCGAGATCGAGGGTCTCGGCGACGAGGTGCGGGCGCGGGTGAAGGCGACGTCCGGCGTCGAGCTGGACTGGGAGATCAAGCGGATCGGCGTGCCGGCTTCCTGACCGCCGCAGTGGAGAATGCCATGTCGAAACATGTCGCCGTCCTGATGGGCGGCTGGTCCGCCGAGCGTGAGGTGTCGCTGCGTTCCGGGGCCGCCTGCGCCAGGGCGCTGGAGAGCGTGGGCTACCGCGTCACCTGCGTCGATGTCGGGCGCGACATCGCCGACGTGCTCGGCCGGCTGCGGCCCGATGCGGCGCTCAACGTGCTGCATGGCCGGCCCGGCGAGGACGGCATGGTGCAGAGCGTGCTGGAGATCCTGCAGATCCCCTACACCCACTCCGGCGTTCTGGCCTCCGCGCTCGCCATGGACAAGGCCCTCGCCAAGGTGGTGATGACGGCCGCCGGGGTGCCTGTGCCGGAGGGCCGGGTGGTCTCGCGCGCCGAGGCCGCCCGCGGGCATGTGCTGCCGCGCCCCTATGTGCTGAAGCCGGTGGCCGAGGGGTCCTCGGTTGGGGTGTTCATCGTCCGGGAGGATGCGGAACATCCGCCGCAGGAGCTTTTCCGCGACGACTGGCCCCATGGCGACCGGCTTCTGGCCGAACGCTACATCCCGGGGCTGGAGCTGACCTGTGCGGTGATGGGCGACGAGCCGCTCGGCGTCATCGAAATTCGCTCCGAGCTAAGGTTCTACGATTACGAGGCAAAATACGCTCCCGGCGGTTCCGTCCACATTCTGCCGGCGCCGCTTTTACCGAATGTTTACCAAAAGGTACGGATGCTGTCCCTCACGGCGCACCGCGCGCTCGGCTGTCGGGGCATCAGCAGATCGGACTTCCGCTATGACGACCGGACCGGAGATGAATCCGGCCTGGTCTGTCTGGAGGTCAATACGCAGCCCGGAATGACCGAGACGTCGCTTGTGCCGGAACTCGCGGCCCATGCGGGCTTCTCGTTCGGCGAGCTTGTGAGATGGATGGTGGAGGACGCTTCTCTCGATCGGTAACCCCCCGGCAGGCGCCGGAAGGGGCGGGGAGAAGCACGCCGCGGCGTGAGGACGGCCCACGCGCCGCGGACCGCTTCGTCATCGGCGCCAAGCGCCTGATGGTGGCGCTGTCGGGCTCGCGCCTCGCCAATGGCGGCGGCATCTGGCTGCTGGCGGCCTTCTACGGCGCCACGGCGGCCTATGGCGTGCATGTCGGCGGCCATGTGCCCGCGGTGGTCGAATCCGGCCGCGACATCGCCGATGCGGCGGCGAACGTCGCCGGCTTCAAGATCCGCACCGTCAATCTGGCGGGCCAGAACCACGTTACCCCGGGCGAGATCCTCGCCACCGCGGGCGTGAAGCCCACCTCCTCGCTGCCCTTCCTCGACGCCGAGGCCGCCCGGACCCGGCTGGAGGAACTCGCCTGGATCAAGCGGGCGACGGTGCAAAAATTCTACCCCGACCGCCTCGATATCCAGGTGGTGGAGCGGGAGGGCTACGCGCTGTGGCAGAAAGACGGAAAAATCAACGTCATCGCCCGTGACGGCACCATCATCGCCCCCTATTCCGACGACCCGCGCTACGTGAAACTCCCTATCGTGGTGGGTGAAGGCGCCGAGGCCCATGTCGTTGAGATCGTTGAGGCCCTTGATCTCGTTCCCGGCGTGCGCGATCAAGTAAGGGCAGCGATTCGCGTGGCTGATCGCCGCTGGACCCTTAAGCTTCGCAACGGAATCGACGTTCGCCTTCCCGAGACCGGCGTCGACGGCGCGCTGGCGTCGCTCGCCGTTCTGGATCGTGACAAATCACTGCTTTCCCGGGACATCATCGTGGTGGATTTGCGCCTCGCCGACCGCGTCACCGTCCGGCTCTCGGACGCCGCCTACGAGGCGCGGCAGGGCGAACTCAAGGCGAAGGCCAAGGCCGCCAAGAAGGGGGGCAACACGTGAAGCCCCGCGCTCCCTTCGAGATCGCCCCCAAGATGCGGCCGGTGCCGCCCCGCCGCAGCGCGGTGGTGGGGGTGCTGGACATCGGCACGTCCAAGATCGTCTGCCTGATCGCCCGCCTGAAGCCCCGCAACGCGACCGATGCGCTGCGCAGCCGCACCCATGCGGTCGAGATCCTCGGCATCGGCCACACCCGCTCGCACGGCATGAAGGGCGGCGCGGTGGTGGACATGGAGCGGGCGGAACAGTCGATCCGCCGCGCGGTCGACGCCGCCGAGCGGATGGCCGGGGTGCAGATCGCCTCGGTGGTGTGCGCGGTGTCCGGCGGCCGGCTGGGGTCGGAGCATTATGTCGCCGAGGTCGACCTGCCCGACCCGGCGGTGGCGGAGGGCGACATCCGCCGGGTGCTCGATGCCGCCTCCACCTTCGCGGTCGGCGACGGGCGCTGCGTCCTGCACGCCCTGCCCGTGGGCTATGCGCTCGACGCGGTGACCGGCATCTCCGAGCCGCGGGGCATGCTGGGCCGGCGCCTCGGCGTCGATCTCCACGTCATCACCGCCGACGTGCCGGCGGCGCGCAACCTGCTGCTGTGCATCGAGCGCTGCCATCTCGGCGTCGAGGCGATGGTGGCGGCGCCCTATGCCGCGGCGCTGTCGACCCTTGCCGACGACGAGGCGCAGCTCGGGGTCACGCTGCTCGACTTCGGCGCCGGCACCACGACCGTCGCGGTGGTGTCCCAGGGCCATTGCGTCTATGTCGACGGCGTCGCCCTCGGCGGCCAGCACATCACCAACGACGTCGCCCGCGGGCTCTCGACCCGTCTCGTCGATGCCGAGCGGCTCAAGACGCTGCATGGCGGCGTGATGGCGGTGGCCGCGGACGATCGCGAGATGCTGACCGTCCCCGCCATTTCCGACGACGACCGCGACCTGCCCCACGCGGTGCCGAAGTCGCGCCTGCTCCACATCATCCGCCCGCGCATCGAGGAGACGGTCGAGCTGGTGCGGGACCGGCTGGTCGCCTCCGGCCATGCCGCCGAGGCCGGGCGCCGCATCGTGCTCACCGGCGGTGCCGCCCAGCTGATGGGCCTGCCGGAGATCGTGGGAAAGATTCTCGGGCCTCAGGTCCGCGTCGGTCGCCCGCTCGGCATTTCGCGCCTGCCGGAGGCGGCGCGCGGCGCCCCCTTCGCGGTGGCGGCCGGGCTTCTGGTCTACCCCCAGGTTGCCGGTCTCGAGCATTTCGAGGCCCGGCGGCATCGCGGGTCGCATGGCGCCGACGGCTACCTTTCACGCGTCGGAAACTGGCTGCGGGAGGCCTTCTGACGTGATCACACAAATCCGCGCCGGCGGAACCGGCACTGCAGGGATGAGGACAGGGCTTCGGCCCGCCGGCGTAAGGGGACAACAGCAATGACCATCAATCTTCAGGTTCCAGATATCCGCGAACTCCGTCCCCGGATCACGGTGTTCGGCGTCGGTGGCGCCGGTGGCAACGCCGTCAACAACATGATCACCGCCGGGCTGACTGGCGTCGATTTCGTTGTCGCCAACACCGATGCCCAGGCCCTCAGCCTTTCCAAGGCCGAGCGCATCGTGCAGATGGGTGTCGCCGTCACCGAGGGCCTCGGCGCCGGTTCGCAGCCGGAAGTCGGCCGCGCCGCCGCCGAGGAAGCGCTCGACGAGATCCGCGACCATCTGGCCGGCGCGCATATGGTGTTCATCACCGCCGGCATGGGCGGCGGCACCGGCACCGGCGCCGCCCCGGTCATCGCCCGCGCTGCCCGCGAACTCGGCATCCTCACCGTCGGCGTCGTGACCAAGCCCTTCCACTTCGAGGGCCAGCGTCGCATGCGCATCGCGGAGATGGGCATCAACGAGCTGCAGAAGGGCGTCGACACCCTCATCGTCATCCCGAACCAGAACCTGTTCCGGGTCGCCAACGAGAAGACCACCTTCGCCGATGCCTTCGCGATGGCGGACCAGGTGCTCTATTCCGGCGTCGCCTGCATCACCGACCTGATGGTGAAGGAAGGCCTCATCAACCTCGACTTCGCCGACGTCCGCGCCGTCATGCGCGAGATGGGCAAGGCGATGATGGGCACCGGCGAGGCCTCCGGCGAACAGCGCGCGCTGCACGCGGCCGAGGCGGCGATCGCCAACCCGCTGCTGGACGAGGTCTCGATGCGCGGGGCGCGCGGCCTCCTCATCTCGATCACCGGCGGCAAGGACCTCACCCTGTTCGAGGTGGACGAGGCGGCGACCCGCATCCGCGAGGAAGTCGACCCCGACGCCAACATCATCCTCGGCGCCACCTTCGACCAGTCGCTGGACGGACTCGTCCGCGTCTCCGTCGTCGCCACTGGCATCGACCCCGCGGTGATTCCGGAGCAGATCGGCCACGGACTGTCGAACCTGCCGGACCTCGGCGGCCGCCGGGTCTCCAATGCCGGCCGCGCCGCCGTCGAGGCCAAGCGCGACGCCGCCCTGCGCTCGGTCGCCTCGGCCCTGACCGAGTCGCAGCCGGTCGACAGCTACGAGCCCACCTTCGCCGCTCCCGCCCGCGGCGAGCACGTCTACCAGCCGGAGGCGGCCTATCAGCAGCCGGCGCATGCCTATCAGCCGACCTATCAGCAGCCCGCGCCGGCGGCGTCCGTCGACGACGTCACCATCCGCCCGGCCGCGCCGAAGCCCGCGCTCTATGTCGAGCCGGAGCCGCAGCCGGCCTATGAGGAGCAGCCGGACGACCGCCACCAGCCCTTCATCCCGCCGGCGGCGGAGCGGCCGGAGCAGCGCATGCCGCGCATGCCCCGCGTCGAGGAACTGCCGATCCCCGCGCAGAACCAGATCCGCGCCGCCCGTGGCGAGCCCACAGAGCACGCCCATGCCGACAAGAAGCGCATGACCCTGCTGCAGCGCCTCGCCAGCGTCGGCCTCGGCCGCCGGGAAGAGGAGGATGCCGGCGACCCCCCGGCTGATATGCGTCCGGCCGTCCGCCGGGCGCCCCAGCCGACCGAAAACCGCTCGCTGAACGACATGCGTCCCGAGGCGGAGTCGGAATTCGCCAAGCGCCCGGCCCATCGCGCCGCCGACCCCTATGGCCGCCCGGCGGGCGCCCGGCCGCAGGACGAGGACCACCTCGACATCCCGGCTTTCCTGCGCCGTCAGGGCTGAGGGGGCGCGGCAGCCGCCGCGCCGGCCTGAAACACGGCGTAACAAAGTCGATTCCGCGGCGCGGCATCCCCAGCCCGGGGGTGCCGCGCCGTCGTTCTATTTAATTGAATCTCAACGATTTTTTGCCACGTTACCGCCGGGTGCAACACGGTAACAGACGGTAAGCAAGAGTGATTTGGCATGCCACGGCCCCGTGGCTAGGTTGCCCCACATAAGACGCGACGGCCGCGATTCAGGCGCCAGCCCGAAAAATGACGGTCGATCTTGGTGGTTTAGGGGCTTTTTGGGGGAGAGACAGGCATCCAGCCGTTTCGGGTGACCTTGCTCTTTGATCTGGATGAATGCTGTAAGGCAGAAGACCCTGGCAGATAGCGTGACGCTGAGTGGCGTCGGCGTTCATTCCGGCGCTTTGTCTCAGCTTTCGGTTTCCCCCGCTCCTTCCGACACCGGCATCGTCTTTCACCGTTCCGATTCCAGGCAGTCCGTTCGCGCCGGCCGCGCCGCCGTGCGGGGCAGCGACCTTGCCACCGTGCTGCGCGACAAGAATGGCCCCGCCGTTTCCACGGTCGAGCATCTGATGGCCTCCTTCGCCGGCCTCGGCATCGACAATGCCCATGTCGAGATCGACGGCCCCGAGGTTCCGATCCTCGACGGCAGTGCGGACGCCTTCGTGGCGGCCTTCGAAAGCGTCGGCGTGGTCGAGACCGACCGGGCCCGCCGCTACCTCAAGGTGCTGAAGCCGATCCGCATCGAGAACGGCCAGAGCTTCGGCGAGCTGACGCCTTACGACGCCGGCCTGCGGGTCGAGGTCGAGATCGATTTCGATCACGCCGCCATCGGCCGCCAGCGTTATGCCGCCACCCTGTCGCCGGACGTATTCCGGCGCGAACTCGCCCCGGCACGCACCTTCGGCTTCGTGGCCGATGTCGAGCGGCTCTGGCAGGCGGGTTACGCGCTGGGCGCCTCGCTCGAGAACACCATCTGCCTTGATGCCAACGGCGTGCTGAACGAAACCGGCCTGCGCTTCGCCGACGAATTCGTCCGCCACAAGGCGCTGGACGCGGTGGGCGACCTCGCCATTGCCGGCCTGCCGCTGATGGCGCGCTATCGCTCCTATCGGGGTGGCCACAAGCTGAATTTCGCGGTGGTCGACGCGCTGCTCTCCGACCGCTCGGCTTACGAGATCGTGGAAGCCCGGGTGCCGGCGCGCCGTCCGCTCCATGGCCTCGCCGGCGTTGCCGTCGCGACCCCGGCCTACGCTCCCGACCTCTGATCGCGGCGTCTCAGGCGTTGCGCCGCAGACACGCCGCCTGCGCATTGCCAGATGTCCGGGGACCGCGTAACCCTCGCAGCCGCTGGCGCCTTATTCCGGTCGGAAAGCCTCTTTAGCCGCTGATCCTCGGGCCTTGCGACGGACGTCGTGCCCGCGTGCCGGCGAGAGCGGGCGGACGGGACGAGCGCCACGCGGAATCGGGACACTTGCTGATGCGTCTTTTCACTCACCTGCACAGCCCACTCCGCACCGGCGACGTCGCGCGCGCGGGGCGAGGTCCGGTGCGGCTGGCCGCCCTGGTTCTGGTCGGCCTCTCGCTCGCCGGCTGTGCCGGGATGTTCGACAAGAAGGAAGACGACCTCGTCATCTCCGACGAGCCGGCCGAGAAGATCTACAACGAGGGTCTCACCCTGTCGGCCAAGAACGACGACACCGAAGCGCTGAAGCGCTTCGAGGACGTCGACCGTCAGCACCCCTATTCCGAATGGGCGCGCAAGGCGCTCATCATGATCGCCTATATCAACTACTCGCGCGGCCAGTATGACGAGTGCGTCTCCGCCGCGAAGCGCTATCTCGCGCTCCATCCCGGCAGCGAGGATGCCGCTTACGCGCAATATCTGATCGCGGCGTCCTATTTCGACCAGATTCCGGATATTTCGCGCGATCAGGCCCGCACCCAGCGCGCCATGGACGCGCTGGACGAGGTGGTCCGCAAATATCCCAACACGGAATATGCCGTCAGCGCCAAGAAGAAGCTCGAAGTCGCGCGCGACCAGCTTGCCGGCAAGGAGATGATGATCGGGCGCTACTATCTCGAGCAGCGCAACTACATCGGCGCGATCAACCGCTTCAAGGTCGTCGTGACGAAGTACCAGACCACGCGCCATGTCGAGGAAGCGCTGTACCGCCTCACCGAGGCCTATATGTCGCTCGGCATCATCAACGAGGCCCAGACGTCGGCCGCCGTGCTCGGCTATAATTTCCCGGATAGTTCTTGGTACAAGGACGCCTACAAGCTGGTTCAGTCCAAGGGGCTGGAGCCGGTCGAAAACAAGGAGTCCTGGATCAGCAAGGCATTCAAGAATCTCGGCCTTGGCTGATAGAAGGGACCGGAACCCGGCCCGCCGGGGATTCGTTCTGGAGCGTCACCCATGCTCGCCGCCCTGTCGATCCGGGACATCGTCCTCATCGAACGGCTGGACCTCACCTTCCAGCCCGGCCTGACGGTGCTCACCGGCGAGACCGGCGCCGGCAAGTCGATCCTGCTCGACGCCTTCACCCTGGCGCTGGGCGGTCGCGGCGACGGCTCGCTGGTGCGGCAGGGCGCGAATCAGGGTCAGGTGACCGCGGAATTCGACCTGCCGCCCGGCCACCCCGCCCTTGCCAGTCTCGACGAGGCCGGAATCGAGCTCGACGGCCCGCTGGTGCTGCGCCGGGTCCAGCATGCCGATGGCCGCACCCGCGCCTTCATCAACGACCAGCCGGTCGGGGCGCAAACCTTGCGGGCGCTGGGGCGCCGGCTGGTGGAGATCCACGGCCAGCACGATGACCGCGCTTTGGTCGATCCCGCCTCGCATCGCGCGCTGCTCGATGCCTATGACGGGCTCGGCCCGCTGGTGGCCGAGGTCGCGGCGCGCTTCCGCACTTTGCGCGCGCTCCGGCAGGAGGCCGGGGCGGAGCGCGCCCGGCTCGACGAGGCGGCCCGCGAGGCGGACTATATTCGTCATGCCGTAGAAGAACTTAAGGCCCTTTCGCCGGAGCCGGGCGAGGAGGCCCGGCTGGCGGAGCGCCGGGCCGAGATGATGCGGTACGAGAAGATCGCCACCGACCTGTCGGAGGCGCAGGAGGCGATCGCCGGTCATGCCTCGCCGGTGCCGGGTCTGGCGGCGGCGGTGCGCCGGCTGGAGCGGCGGGCCGGCGAGGCGGAGGCGATGGTGCGGCCGGCGGTGGAGGCGATCGACCTTGCCCTCAACGCGCTGGAGCAGGCCCGCCTTCACCTCGAGGCGGCGCTTGCCAGCGCCGATTACGACCCCCGCGAGCTCGAGCGCATCGAGGAGCGGCTCTTCGCCCTGCGCGCCGCCGCGCGGAAATATATGTGCAGTGTCGAGCACTTGCCGGCGGTGGCGACCCGCTTCGCCGACCAGCTCGACGCGCTCGACCACGGCGCGGAGCGGCTGAAGGAGCTCGACGTGAAGGTGGCGGCGGCGGAGCGGGACTACCGCGCCGAGGCCGCGATTCTTTCCGCCCGCCGCCATGCCGCGGCCGCCGCGCTCGACGCCGCGGTGAACGCGGAGCTGGGGCCGCTGAAGCTGGAACGCGCCCGTTTCATAACGGATGTTCAGACCGATGAGGTGGATGGTCAGGCCGACGGGTATGATCGGATCGAGTTCTGGGTGCGCACCAATCCCGGCACCCGGCCGGGCCCGATGATGAAGGTCGCCTCCGGCGGCGAGCTCGCCCGCTTCCTGCTCGCCCTCAAGGTGGTGCTGGCGGACAAGGGCTCCGCGCCGACCCTGGTGTTCGACGAGATCGACACCGGCGTCGGCGGGGCGGTGGCGGATGCCATCGGCGCCCGGCTGTCGCGGCTCGGCCGTCAGGTGCAGGTGGTGGCGGTAACCCATGCCCCGCAGGTGGCGGCGCGGGCGGCGAGCCATTTCCGCATCGCCAAGGAGGCGCTGCCGGACCTCGACCAGGTCGCGACGCGCGTCGCCTCGCTCGCCCCGGAGAACCGGCGGGAGGAGATCGCCCGCATGCTTTCCGGCGCCGAGGTGACCAGCGAGGCGCGGGCGGCGGCGGAGCGGCTGCTGAAGGGAGCGGCGACCGCGGAGTGATGCCGCGGCGCCGTCATGCGCCGGTGACCTTCATCCCCTTGATACCGTGCGGCGCCCGTCCCGGCCGGCTTCCCCAGCCGGCCGCGGCGTGCTGGTGTCCGCTTCCGGCGGCGGCCAGCGTCCCGGCGCGCCCGCACAGCGACAGGTTCAGAATGCCGACACGCCTCTTCCCGACCTCGCCGCCGGCCGCCCGGCGCCGCCGGGTGCTGCCATCCGCGGTGCTGCCATCCGCGGTGCTGCCATGAGCGGTTCTGCCGTCAGCGATGCCGCCATCAGCGCCGGCCCGCCGCCGGCCGGCGACGCCCCGCCGTCTCCCGCGCCGGACCTCACCCTGGTCATTCCCACCTTCAACGAGGCGGGCAATATCGCCCCGCTCATCGCCCGGCTGGAAACGGCGCTGGCGGGGCTGCGCTGGGAGGCGATCTTCGTCGACGACAATTCGCCGGACGGCACCGCCGACGTGCTGCGCGCGGCCGGCCGGCGTGATTCCCGCATCCGCTGCATCCGCCGCATCGGCCGGCGCGGCCTCGCCGGGGCCTGCATCGAGGGCATATTGGCGGCGCAGGCGCCGGTCGCGGCGGTGATGGACGCCGATCTCCAGCACGACGAGACACTGTTGCCGCGCATGTTCGCCGCGATGGGCGCGGGCGCCGACGTGGTGGTGGCGACGCGCTACGCCCCCGGCGGCGAGGCCTCCAGCTTCGGCGCGCTGCGCGGCTTCGGCAGCCGCTTCGCCAATGGCCTGGCGCACCGCCTGCTCGGGGTGCGATCGAGCGATCCGATGAGCGGCTTCTTCATGCTGCGGCGGGAACTGGTGGAGCGGCTGGCGCCCCGGCTTTCCAGCGAGGGGTTCAAGATCCTGCTCGACATCCTCGCCACTGCCGGGGACAGCGTGCGGGTGGAGGAGCTGACCTATACCTTCGGCGTGCGCCATAGCGGGGAGAGCAAGCTGCAGATGCGGGTGCTGGTGGATTTCGCCGGGCTCATCCTGGCCAAGGCCACGGGCGGCGTGGTGTCGCTGCGCTTCCTGTCCTTTGCCGCCGTCGGGGCGCTGGGCCTCGGGGTCCATCTCCTGGCGCTGCGGCTGGGTCTCGGCTTCGGCGCCCGCTTCGCGGTAGCGCAGGCGGTGGCGACGCTGGTGGCGATGACCTTCAACTTTCTCCTGAACAACGCCACCACCTATCGCGACCGCCGGCTGCGGGGCTGGGCGATCCTGCCGGGGCTGGCGGGCTTCTATGCCATTTGCGGCCTCGGCGCGGCGGCCAATGTCGGTGTCGCCGGCTGGATGTTCTACCAGACCGAGCGCTGGTGGGTGGCGGGGGTCGCCGGCGCCTGCATCGGCGCGGTGTGGAATTACGGGGTCAGCAAGGCGCTGGTCTGGAGGGAGCCGTCGTGAACGCCACGCCTGCCGTTGAGGCCTCCGCCGGGCTGGCCCCCGGCGCGGCGGCGCCGGACCGGCTGCCCGGCGCCGGCACCGCCGCGGCGCTGGCGCTGATCGGCGGCCTTCTGCTGCTGCGGCTGGTGCTGGCGGCCGGGGTGCCGCTGGTGCCGGACGAGGCCTATTACGCGCTGTGGGCCAGCAGCCTCTCCCCCGGCTATCTCGACCACCCCCCGATGATCGCGGTGTTCATCCGGCTGGGGCAGATGCTGGCCGGGGATACCCCGCTCGGGGTGCGGCTCATCACCATCCTGGCGGTGGTGCCGGCCAGCGCCTGCGTCTGGCGCGCCGCCGGCCTGCTCATCGAGGATCGCCGCGCCGGCCCGCTGGCGGCGGTGCTGTTCAACGTCACCATCTTCGGCTTCCTCGGCATGACGCTGGCGACGCCGGACGCGCCGCTGGCGGTGTTCTCCGCCGCCATGGTGTATGCCGCGGTGCGCCTTGCCCGGGCGCCCAGCCCCGGCTGGTGGCTGGCGATGGGCCTCGCCACCGGGCTGGCGCTGGAGGCGAAATATTCCGCCGCCATGCTGGCGGGCGGCTTCGCGCTCGGCGTGCTGGCGCTGCCGGGGCTGCGGCGCGAATTGCTGCGGCCCTGGCCGTGGCTGGCCCTCGCCCTCGCCGTGCTGGTGTTCCTGCCCAATCTGGCCTGGAATCAGATGCATGGCTGGGAAACCTTCACCAAGCAGGGCGGCCGGGTGACGGCCCATGCGCTGCTGCGGCCGCGCTTTCTGGGCGAGCTGGTCGCGGTGCAGGTGGCGCTGGCGACGCCGCTGGTGTTCCTGTTCGCGGTGGTGGGGCTGCTGCCGCGCGCGGCCCGGCAGTTCCGCCCCGGGCCGGGGCGGGCGCTGCTGCTGTTCATGCTGCTGGTGCCGCTCGGCTATTTCGCCGTGCACGCGCTGCGCAGCCGGGTGGAGGGCAACTGGCTCGGCTTCCTCTACCCCATCGTCGCCATCGCCGCCGCGGCGGGGCTGCTGTCGCTGTCGGGCACGGCGAACCGGCATCTGGCGCGGATGCGCCGGCTCACCGTGCCGGTGGCGCTGGGCCTCGTGCTGGGGCTTGCGGCCTATGCGCTGGCCCGCCCGCCCGCCGCCGCGCCGCTGCGCGACCCGGTGGTGCGGATGACGCAGGGCTGGCCCGCCTTCGCCACCGAGATCGACGCCCGCCGTCGCGAGGCGGGGGCGGAGCTGGTGCTGACCGACAATTACCAGCTCACCGCCATGCTGCGCCGGGCGCTGCCGGGGGTGCGGGTGGCGCAGTACAATGAGCGCGCGCGCTACCGCTTCCTCGACGAGCCGGACCCGCTCGCCGCGGCCGGCCCGGCGCTGGTGGTGGCGGCCAATCGTGGCGAGGATGACCTCGGCGCCGCGCTCGGCCCGCTGGCGCCGCTCGGCACGGCGGTGCGCCGCTTCGCGGGGGTGGAGCTCGCCACGGTGCGCCTCTACCGCGTGGTGCTGCCGCCGCCCCCGGCGCCGGGTGGATGACGCCGTGCCGGCGCGCACCGGCTCTTGAGCCCTTCGCGGTTTTCTGGGAAGGGATGCCGCCCGCAGGCGCCGCGCCGGGACCCGCGAGGGCGCGGGGTGGTTGTCGGTCGGGCCTTTCCAGTCGCGAGCGGTGAGCGCCATGTCCGCAGACTCCACGCCGAACTCATCGTCCACGCCGATCCCTTCGGCCGAGACCGAGCCCGCCGCCGGCGTGCCGGAGGATGTGGCGGCGCTGACCGCCGACGAGGCGGCGCGCGAGCATGCCCGGCTCGGCGCCGAGATCGCCGGCCACGACCGGCGCTACTATCAGGACGACGCGCCAACCGTCTCCGATGCCGAATATGACGCGCTGCGCCGCCGCTATGAGGCGGTGGAGGCCCAGTTCCCCGAGCTGCGCGGCATGGACAGCCTGTCCAACCGGGTCGGCGCCGCGCCTTCCGCCAAATTCGCCAAGATCCGCCACGCCGTGCCAATGCTCTCGCTCGGCAACGCCTTCGCCGACGAGGATGTCGAGGAATTCGTCGCCCGCATCCGGCGCTTCCTCGGCCTTCCCGCCGGCGCCGAGGTGGCGATGACCGCCGAGCCGAAGATCGACGGGCTGTCCTGCTCGCTGCGCTACGAGGACGGCCGGCTGGTGAGCGCGGCCACCCGGGGTGACGGCTTCGAGGGCGAGGACGTCACCGCCAATGTCCGCACCATCGGCGAGATACCCGAGAGATTGACCGAGCCCGACGTGCCGCCGGTGATGGAGGTGCGTGGCGAGGTCTATATGAGCCACGAGGCCTTCGCCGCCCTCAACGCCCGGCAGCAGGAGGCGGGCCGGCCGCTCTTCGCCAATCCGCGCAACGCGGCGGCGGGCAGCCTGCGCCAGCTCGACTCCAGGATCACCGCCAGCCGCCCGCTGCGCTTCTTCGCCTATGCCTGGGGCGAGGTGACGCCCGGCGGCCTGCCCGCCGATACCCAGCACGGCGTCATCGCCGCGTTCCGCCGCTGGGGCCTGCCGGTGAACGAGCGCACCGTGCTCTGCCGCTCGGCCGGCGAGCTGCTGGCGCATTACCGCGCGATCGGCGCCGACCGCGCCGCGCTGGGCTACGACATTGACGGCGTGGTCTACAAGGTCGACAGCCTCGCCCAGCAGGGCGAGCTCGGCTTCGTCTCGCGCTCGCCGCGCTGGGCCATCGCGCACAAGTTTCCCGCCGAGCGGGCGGTGACGCAGCTTCTCGACATCGACATCCAGGTCGGCCGCACCGGGGCGCTGACGCCGGTGGCCAAGCTCGCCCCGATCACGGTGGGCGGGGTGGTGGTGTCGAACGCTTCGCTGCACAACGAGGATTACATCGCCGGGCTGAACAGCAGCGGCGCCCGCTTCCGCGCGACCGACATCCGCATCGGCGACTGGGTGAGCATCCAGCGCGCCGGCGATGTCATCCCCCAGGTGGTCGATGTGGTGCTGGAGCGGCGGCCGCCGGAGGCGGTGGCCTATAGCTTCCCCACGCGGTGCCCGGCCTGCGGCTCCCACGCCGTGCGGGAGGAGGGCGAATCGGTGCGCCGCTGCACCGGCGGGCTGGTGTGCCCCGCCCAGGCGGTGGAGCGCATCCGCCACTTCGTCTCGCGCGACGCCTTCGACATCGAGGGGCTGGGCGACGAGAACGTGCAGCTTCTCTTTGAGGCGGGGCTGCTGCGGGCGCCGGCCGACATCTTCCGCCTGCACCGGCGCGGGGAGGAGGTGCGCCGCGCCTTCCTCGCCGCCCGCGAGGAGCGCGCCCGGCTGCGCGAGATCGAAAGCGGGCAGGCCCGCAAGAAGGTGCTGGCGGAGGAGGAGCGCCAGTTCATCGGCGTGGACAACCTGTTCGCCTCGATCGAGAGCCGGCGGCGGGTGGGCCTCGCCCGGTTCGTTTATGCGCTGGGCATCCGCCATGTCGGCGAGGTGACGTCGAAGTCGCTGGCGAAGGCCTATCGCGACGTGGACGCCCTGCTGGCCGCGCTCGACGCCGCCGCCGCCATGCGCCCCGGTGATGGCTGGCGCCGGCTGGAGTCGGTGCCGAATGTCGGCGAGAAGAGCTGGGCGCGCCTGATGGACGCCCTCGACGAGGTGGACGCCGCGGCGCTGGAGCCGGAGGCGGCGGTGCGCGAGGTGTTCACCCGCGCCGGCATGACCGGCGCCAAGTGGAAATCCATGCGCGAATCCTATGGCGACGAGCGCGGCATCGTCGAGGGTCTGCTTCAGGCCCGACGCGACCGGCCGGGCCCGGCCTTCGCGGCGCTGGCGGCCTTGCCCGATGTGGGGCCGGTGGCGGCGGAATCGCTATGCGAATTCCACGCCGAGGACCATAACCGCGCGCTCCTGCGCGACCTGCTGGAGGAGATCGGCGTCGAGCCGGTGGAGGCCGCCGCGGTGCCGGTCTCGTCCGCCTTCGCCGGCAAGACGGTGGTGTTCACCGGGGCGCTGGAGAAGATGACGCGCGAGGGCGCCAAGGCCATGGCCGAACGGCTCGGCGCCAAGGTGGCGGGTTCGGTGTCGAAGAAGACCGACTTCGTGATCGCGGGTGCCGATGCCGGCTCGAAGCTCGCCAAGGCCCGCGAGCTCGGGGTCGCGGTGCTGACCGAGGAGGAATGGCTGGCCCGCGCCGGCGGCTGAGGTGCGCCAAGGGTTGGGGCGCTCAAGGTTGGGGCGCTCAAGGTTGGGGCGCACATGAAAAATCCCCGGAGCGGGCCGCTCCGGGGATGGGTCGTCACGGCGGTGGCGCGGGGGTCAGATCCGGCCGGTCAGCATCATCACGATCAGCACGATCAGCAGAATGGTGACGATTCCGCTCGGGCCGTAGCCCCAGTTCCGGCTGTAGCCCCAGCTCGGCAGCGCACCCACCAGGATCAGCACGAGAATGATGAGAAGAATCGTGGTCATCGGTAGCCCTCCAGTCCCAGCTTGCTTGCTGGCGAGGTAACGCGGCACGCAGGGCTTGGTTCCTGCGGGCGTTGCGCCGGGTGAATCGGCCTCTCGACCCGCGGATGAGAGAACGCGCCGTCCGGTCCGGCGGCGCGGCCTGTCGGATCGGCGCGGGTACCGGCCGGCGCGGCTGTCGTCGCGTGCGGCCGGAACGCGGCGCCCCGCTCAGACCCGGCGCCCCGTTCAGAGCGGGGCGGTGGCGGCGTCCAGCCAGGCCCGCGTCGGCTCATCCGCCGCGACCAGCGGGCCGATCTCGGCGCGGACCCGGGCGTGATACGCGTCGATCTGGGCCCGCTCCTCCGCCGAGAGAAGGGCAAGCTCGATCAGGCTGCGCTCGAACGGAGCGAGGGTCAGGGTGTCGAAGCCGAGCAGCGGGCGTTCCGCGCCTGCGACGTCCACCTCCACCACGAGCTGGAGATTCTCGATGCGGATGCCGAAGGCGCCGGTCCGGTAGTAGCCGGGCTCGTTGGAGAGCACCATTCCGGCCTGCAGCGGCACCGTGCCGACCTTGGAAATGCGCGCCGGCCCCTCGTGGACCGAGAGATAGGCGCCGACGCCGTGGCCGGTGCCGTGCTCGAAATCGAGCCCCGCCGCCCAGAGATACTGCCGGGCGAAGGGGTCGAGCTGCGCGCCCGAGGCGCCGCGCGGAAACACCGCCCGGGCGATGGCGAGGTTGCCCTTCAGCACCCGGGTGTAGCGGTCGCGCATCTCCGCCGTCGGCGTGCCGATGGCGAGCGTCCGGGTGACGTCGGTGGTGCCGTCCTCATATTGCGCGCCGGAATCGATGAGGAACAGCTCGCCCGGGTTGATGGCACGGTTGGTGGCGAAGCTTACCCGGTAATGCACGATGGCGCCGTTGGGGCCGGCGCCGGCGATGGTGGGGAAGGATACGTCCTTCAGCGCCCCGGTGTCGCGGCGGAAGCTTTCCAGCGCGCAGACCGCGGCGATTTCCGTCAGCTCGCCCTTGGGTGCCTCGGCGGCGAACCAGGCGAGGAAGCGGGCCAGCGCCGCGCCGTCGCGGCGATGGGCGGCTTGCATGCCGGCGATTTCGGCGGCGTTCTTCGTCGCCTGCATCAGGGCCGCGGGGCTCGGTCCCTTCGAGACCTTGCCGCCGGCGGCCTCGATGCGGGCGGCGACATGGGCCGGGCAGGTGGCCTGGTCGAGCCGCACCGTGGCGCCCGAGGAGGCCAGCAGCGCCAGGGCGTCGTCGAAATAGACCGGCTCCAGCAGCTCGGCATGGATCGCCAGCTCGCGGCGCACCTCGGGCTGCAGTTTCCGCCCGTCGAGCAGCAGGGTCGGACGGCCCTCGGTGGGAAGGATGGCCCAGCCGAGCGGCAGCGGCGTGAAGGAGACGTCGCCGCCGCGGATGTTGAACGCCCACGCCATGGTGTGGGGGTCGGAGATGACGAGGGCGTCCAGCTTTTCCGCCTTCAGCGCGGTGCGAAGCCGCTCCAGCCGGTCGCCCGTCGCCTCCCCGGCGAGGGCGGGGTCGCGCAGCGTCACCGGGGCGGTGGGCTCGGGCGGGCGGTCCGGCCACACCGCGTCCAGCGGGTTGTAATCGGTGGCGACCAGCGTGCCGCCGGCCGAGGCGACCGCCTGGCGCAGCTTCTCCAGCCCGTCGAGCGTGATGAGCCACGGGTCGTAGCCGAAGCGCGCGCCGGCGGGCAGGTGAGCCTCCAGCCACTTTTCCGGCGTCACCTCGAAGGAGGGAACCACCCGGAACGAGCCGGTATCAACCTGGGTGGCGGCCTGCAGGGTGTAGCGGCCATCGACGAACAGGGCGGCTTCCTGCGCCAGCACCACCGCGACCCCGGCCGAGCCGGTGAAGCCGGTGAGCCAGGCGAGCCGTTCCGCGCAGGGCGGGACATATTCGTTCTGGTGCGCATCGGCCCGCGGCACGATGAAGCCGTCGAGCTGGCGGCGGGCCAGCTCCGCCCGCAGCAGAGCGAGGTGGCGGGTGCCCTGCTCGGGGGCGGCGGCGTCGGTGAAGGTCTGGAATCTGGCTTCGAACATGGGGGGCGAGCCTAGAAGCCCGCCGCCCCGGCCGCAATGCTCCCGATGGTCAGGCCATGCTGATCAGGAACGCGCGGCGAGCCCGCGTCCGGCGTCGTAGAGCGACTTGGCGCCAAAGGCGATGAACATCAGCCCGACGCAGCGGGTGACGATGCCGCCATGGCGCAGGAAGAAGCGCCGCACCGGGGCGAGGCCGGCCATCCACACCAGCAGGATGTCCGCCGCGATGAAACCCGCCAGCGCCGCCGCCAGCAGCATCGGCGCCGCATCCCACGACAGGCCGGAGGCGTAGCGCGCGGTGAGGGCGGTGAACATCGCGACCGACACCGGGTAGGCCTTCGGATTGGTGAGGCCGAACAGCACGCCGGTAGCGAGCGGCCGGGCCGAGCCGACCGGCGCGGCTGTGCCGCCCCTGGCGAACAGCGCCTTGACGCCGAGCCAGAGCAGATAGAGCCCGCAGAACAGCCCCAGCAGCTCGAACAGCAGCGGCCCGAGCTGGTTCACCCCGATGATGGCGGCGAAGGCCAGCGCCGTCCAGAACAGGTCGCCGACCAGATGGCCGCTCACGAAGCGGGCGCCCGCCGGGCGGCCATGGGTCGCGGCGAGCGAGAACAGGGCGAGGAAGGCGGGGCCGGGCGAGAGCACGTAAAGGGCGCCGGCGAGCGCGGTCATGGCGAAGAGCCCGGTGGTCATGTCACATACCCGGAGGAAAGGATGGCCGCGCGCCGGAGCAACTGGACGAAGCGCGAGGAATGGCTCAGCATTCTACGCGTGGGGTGGTTCCGTCAATTCGGGACGGCGCGGGCGGGATGAGCGACGATGAGGAGAGTGGTCGCCGGCGTTCTCCTGGGCCTGGGGCTGGCGCTGTTCGCCTCGGCGAATCTGGCTCATGCCCAGCTCGCCGTGCTGCGGGTGGGCACCTTTCTCGACAACCGGCCCTGGGCCTTCCGCGACCGCGGCGGGCAGATCGTCGGCTTCGAGGTCGACATGGTCGCGCGCATCGCCCGTGATCTCGGCATGAAGCCGGAATTCGTCTCGATGCCGTTCAAGGATCTGCTGCCGGGGCTGGAGGCGGGACGGGTCGACATCGTCGCCTGCTCGGTCACGATCACGCCGGAGCGGCGGCGGGCGGTCGATTTCACCCAGCCCTATTATGATTCCGCCGAAGGCGTGGTGGTGCTGAAGGGCGCGGGCATCCGCAACCTCGCGGCGCTGCGCGGGCGCACGGTGGCGGTGACGCCGGGAACCACCAACGAGACCTGGCTCCGGCAGAATGGCAGCCGGTACGGCTTCGCCGGCACCATCGAGGTGAACGGGGTCGACGAGGCGCTGGACGATCTCTCGCGCGGCGTCGCCGACGCCTATTTCGGCGACCTGCCGACGCTGCTCTACGCCCTGCTCAACCGCCCCGAGCTGGCGGTGATCGCGCGGACCGAAACCGGCGACCGCTACGGCATGGCGCTCGCCAGGGGATCGGCGCTGACCGAGCGGGTCGACCAGGCGATCCGCGTCATGAAGGAGGACGGCAGCCTCGAGGCCATCCACGAACGCTGGTTCGGCCAGCCGCCGGACCCGAATTCCTCGACCGTGCGGGTGATGCCGCGGTCCTGACGCCGGGTCTCCCGTCCCGCCGCCCCGGCTGCGGGCATCGGCGCGGCGCGCCCGATTTTGCCGGCGGCCTCGCCAAACGACCATGCCGGTGCCATTTTGTTCGCGTCAGAATCAGCGCGTGCGCTGCCAGCGCGAGCGGGAACACCCCCAGCAGAACCGAGCGAACCTTTGGCCGAACCCGTCAAGCAGCCTCACCCCGCGATGCCCGACGCGCCCTTCGGCGCGGGGCCCGACGCGCCCTTTGGCGCGGGGGATGACGTGCGGGCGGGGCATGTTCCCCGCGCCGGCGGCATTGCCGAGCGCGCCCGCGCCATGGCCGGTCCCCGCCGCGCCCCGGGCGGGGCCTATCTCGCCGGGCTGAACCCGGAGCAGCGCGAGGCGGTGGAGACGGTGGAGGGCCCGCTGCTCGTGCTGGCCGGCGCTGGCACCGGCAAGACCCGCGTGCTCACCACCCGCATCG
>CAZIXP010000057.1:0-1257 GCA_964543245.1 uncultured Starkeya sp. | reverse complement strand
TCCTGCATCTCGGTCTTGCCTGGCCGTCGCAGATCCTGGCCGTGACCGTCACCAACAAGGCCGCCCGGGAGATGAAGGAGCGCATCGCCGGCATGGTTGGCGAGGAGGTGGAGGGCATGCCCTGGCTCGGCACCTTCCATTCCATCGGGGTGCGCATGCTGCGCCGCCATGCCGAGCTGGTGGGGCTGAAGTCCGGCTTCACCATTCTCGACACCGACGACCAGATCCGCCTCCTGAAGCAGTTGCTGCAGGCCGAGCAGATCGACGAGAAGCGCTGGCCGGCGCGGCTCCTCGCCAACACCATCGACGGCTGGAAGAATCGCGGCCTCGCGCCGGAGGCGGTGCCGGCGGGCGAGGGGGCGACCTTCGCCAATGGCCGCGGCAAGGCGCTTTACGTCGCCTATCAGGCCCGGCTGAAGGCGCTGAACGCCGCCGATTTCGGCGACCTGCTGCTGGAGGGCATCCGCCTGCTGCGGGAGAACCCGGACGTGCTGGCGGAGTATCACCGCCGCTTCCGCTACATCCTGGTCGACGAGTATCAGGACACCAACGTCGCGCAATATCTGTGGCTGCGCCTGCTGGCGCAGGGCTCGCGCAATGTGTGCTGCGTCGGCGACGACGACCAGTCGATCTATGGCTGGCGCGGCGCCGAGGTGGACAACATCCTGCGCTTCGAGAGCGACTTTCCCGGCGCCAAGGTGATCCGGCTGGAGCGTAACTACCGCTCGACCGGTCACATCCTCGGCGCCGCCGGCCATCTCATCGCCCATAATGAGGGTCGCCTCGGCAAGACGCTGTTCTCCGAGGGCGTCGCCGGCGAGAAGGTGACGGTGACCGGCGCCTGGGACAGCCAGGAGGAGGCCCGCGCCATCGGCGAGGAGATCGAGCAGCTCCAGCACCACGGCCACCCGCTCAACCAGATCGCCATCCTGATGCGGGCCTCGTTCCAGATGCGCGAATTCGAGGAGCGCTTCGTCACGCTCGGCCTCAGCTACCGCGTCATCGGTGGCCCGCGCTTCTATGAGCGTGCCGAAATCCGCGATGCGCTGGCCTATCTGCGCTGCATCTCGCAGCCCGCCGACGACCTCGCCTTCGAGCGCATCGTCAACGTGCCCAAGCGCGGCCTCGGCGATGCCGCGCTGCGCCAGATCCATGACCACGCCCGGGCGCTGGGGCTGCCGCTGCAGGAGGCCGCCCGCCAGCTCGCCCAGATCGAGGACCTCAAGCCCAACGAGCGCCACGACAGGCACGAGCACC
>CAZIXP010000056.1:0-23155 GCA_964543245.1 uncultured Starkeya sp. | reverse complement strand
AAGCGCTCCGCCGCGCCGAGCCCGACCTCGAAGGCGGTCTCGGTGTCGAAGATGCGGATGGCGCCGATGTCCTGCCGTGTAACGTTGCCGCGCCGGCAGATCAGCGGCAGCAGCCATTTCGGGTCGGCATTGCTGCGGCGGCCGACATTGAGCCGGAACCACGCGCTGCCGGCGGGGCCGGCGGCCTCCTCGAAGCCGCGCGGCCGGCGCTCGCGGGCGCGGGGCTCGCCGGGGTCGGAGACCTCCTCCGGCGCCGGCAGGCCGGCGCGGTAGAGCCGGACCAGCGCGGCGACGAGATGGGCGGCGTCGTGGCTGTCGAGCAGCGCGCGGGCGGCGGCGGTGTCTTCCTCGCCCGGCTCTTCCAGCAGCAGCGGGTCGCGCAGCATGCGCTCATGGTCGAGCTTGCGGACCTCCTCGGCGGTGGGTGGCCCGGACCATTCCGGCGCGATGCCGAGGCCGGCCAGCAGGTCCTCCGCCCGGCGGCGGCGGAACGGCGGCACCATCAGCACGCTCACGCCCTTGCGCCCGGCGCGCCCGGTGCGGCCGCTGCGGTGCTGCAGGCTTTCGGCGTCGTTGGGCAGGTCGGCGTGGATGACGAGGCCGAGATTGGGCAGGTCGATGCCGCGCGCGGCGACGTCGGTGGCGACGCAGACCCGGGCGCGGCCGTCGCGCAGCGCCTGCAGCGCGTGGTTGCGCTCGTTCTGGCTCAGCTCGCCCGACAGCGCCACGGCGGAGAACTGCCGCTCCTGCAGGGTGGCGTGGAGGTGGCGCACCGCCTCGCGGGTGTTGCAGAACACGATGGCGGTGGGGGTGTCGTAGAAGCGCAGCACGTTGACGACGGCGTGCTCCAGCTCCTTCGGGGCGACGCGGATGGCGCGGTATTCGATGTCGGCATGGCCGCCCTCGGCGCTCGCCACCTCGATGCGCAGCGCCTCGTTCTGGTAGCGCTTGGCCAGTGCGGTGATGCCGCGCGGCAGCGTCGCGGAGAACAGCAGGCTGCGCCGCTCCGGCGGGGTGGCGTCGAGGATGAATTCGAGGTCCTCGCGGAAGCCGAGGTCCAGCATCTCGTCGGCCTCGTCCAGCACCGCGACGCGCAGCGCCGAGACGTCGAGCCGGCCGCGCTCGATATGGTCGCGCAGCCGGCCGGGGGTGCCGACCACGATATGGGCGCCCTGGGCCAGCAGGCGCTGCTCCTGCCGCGGGTCCATGCCGCCGACGCAGGAGACGATGCGCGCCCCGGTCGCGGCGTAGAGCCAGGCGAATTCGCGCTGCACCTGTAGCGCCAGTTCCCGGGTGGGCGCCACCACCAGCGCCAGCGGGATGGTCGCCGGGCCGAACTGCTCGTCCGTGCCCAGCAGCGTCTCGGCGGCGGCGAGGCCATAGGCCACCGTCTTGCCGGAGCCGGTCTGCGCCGAGACCAGCAGGTCGCGCCCGGCGGAATCGGGGGCGAGCACGGCCAGCTGCACCGGGGTGGGGTTGGTGTAGTCCCGTTCCGCCAGGGCGCGGGCGAGGGCGGGATTCGAGGTCATGAAGGGCATGGCGGGTCGGGCCTATCTCGCGTGTGTCGTCCGGCGTCGAACCGAGCCATCGGAAATGTCGTGAGCGCCCTCTTTAATCGAGCCGGCGCGCCGACACCACGGCCGCCGCCACATCTTCGCGCAGAGGCGCCATGCAGCGGTGCGGGGCCTTGCTGTTGCGCAACGGCAGGGCGCCGTATCGCGGTATGCCGGGTCGTGCGGGGGCGGCATGTTTGCCATGGCCTGCCGCGGGGCTCGCCTGCCATAGTCGCCGCGCCGGACCGATTCCGCCGCGCATCCGCGGCGGCCGGCGGGTGCGGGAGGGGTGATGAGCGAGCATGTCCGGGTCGTGGTGATCGGTGGCGGGGCGGTGGGGGCGAGCTGCCTCTACCATCTAGCGAAGCTCGGCTGGACCGACGCGCTGCTGATCGAGCGCAACGAGCTGACCTCCGGCTCCACCTGGCACGCCGCCGGCAATGTGCCGACCTTCGCCGCCAGCGCGACCCTGCTGAAGCTGCAGAACTACTCCGCCGCGCTGTACCGCCGGCTCGGCGACGAGGTGGACTATCCCATCAATTACCACGTCGTCGGCGCCATCCGCCTCGCCCACACCGCCGAGCGCATGGCCGAGTTCCACCACATCACCGCCATGGCGCGGATGAACGGCATGGCGTTCGAGGTGCTGCGGCCGGAGGAGATTCCCGAGCGCCATCCCTTCATCGGGCTCGACGATCTCGCCGGCGCGCTGTGGGACCCCTATGACGGCGACATCGATCCCGCCCAGCTCACCCAGGCGCTGGCCAAGGGCGCGCGCGACCTCGGCGCCCGCATCCGCCGCTTCACCCGCGTCACCGGGCTGGCGCGCACCCCGGGCGGGGAGTGGAAGGTCACCACCGACCAGGGCGAGGTGACCGCCGAGGTGGTGGTGAACGCCGCCGGCTACCGCGCCGGGGAGATCATGGCGCTGCTCGGCCGCCACCTGCCCATCGTCTCGCTGCAGCACCAGTATCTGGTGACCGACGACGTGCCGGAGCTGGTGGCGCATGGCGCCCGGCTGCCGCTGATGCGCGATCCCGATGTCGGCTATTACCTCCGGCAGGAGCGCCACGGCTTCATCCTCGGCCCCTATGAGCGCGACCCGCGGCCGATGTGGCTGGAGGGCATCCCCGACGACTTCTCGTTCCAGCTCTGGGACCAGGATCTCGACCGGCTGGAGAGCGGCATCGAGGCGGCGATGGAACGGGTGCCGGTGCTCGCCGCGGCCGGCATCCGCCGGGTGGTCAACGGGCCGATTCCCTATTCGCCGGACGGCAACCCCTATATCGGGCCGGAGCACGGCCTGCCGAACTTCTTCCACTGCAACACCTTCAGCTTCGGCATCGCCCAGGCCGGCGGCGCGGGCAAATCGCTGGCGGAATGGGTGGTGGAGGGCCGGCCGGAATGGGACCTGTGGTCGCTCGACCGTCGGCGCTACACCTCCTATGCCGACGCGGCCTTCACCGTGGCGCGGGCGGTCGAGGTGTACCAGAACGAATACGCCCCGGCCTTTCCTCATGAGGAGCGGCCTGCCGGGCGGCCGCAGCGCCGTTCCGCGCTCCATGCCGCGCAGGCCGCCGCCGGGGCGGTGTTCGGCCTGCGCAGCGGCTGGGAGCAGGTGGTCTATGTCGATCCCGAGGGCGTGGCGCCCGAGCCCTCGCTCACCTTCGGCCGGCGGCGCAACTGGTTCGACCTCGTCGGCGCGGAGGTGGCGGCGGTGCGCGGCGCCGCCGGGCTGATCGAGCTGCCGGGCCTTGCCCGCTTCCCCATCGAGGGGGCGGGCGCGGCCGCCCATCTCGACCGGGTGCTGGCCTCGGTGCTGCCCGCGCCGGGCCAGGCCGGCCGCGCCCTCGCGCTGACGCCCGAGGGCCGCATCGCCAGCGATCTCTTCCTCATCCGCACCGGGCCCGACGCCTTCCTCGCCATCGCCCCGTCCGCGGCGGAGTGGCACGATGACGACGTGCTGCGGCGCGGCCTGCCGGCGGACGGCACGGTGGCGATCCGCGATGCCGGGGCGGAGGAGACGATGCTGCTGCTGGCGGGCCCGCGCGCCGACGCCATCCTCGGCGCGCTCACGGCGGGCGATGTCTCGCCGGCCGGTTTTCCCCCGCTGGCGGCCCGGCGGCTGGATGTGGCCGGTGTCGAGGTTCTGGCGGTGCGCGCCGGCTGCGGCGGCGAGCCGGGGTGGCAGCTGCATGTGGCGATGAGCGAGGCGCCCCGGCTCCATGCCGCGCTGCTCGCGGCCGGGGCGCCGCTGGGGCTGCGGGCCTTCGGCCTTCATGCGCTGGAATGTCTGCGGCTGGAGGCCGGCGAGCCGGCCTGGAAGGTGGATGTCGGGGGCGGCGAAACCCCGTCCGAGGCCGGGCTCGGCGGGGCGGTCGACGCCGGCAAGGCCGGTTTCGTCGGCAGCAATGCCTTGCCGGGGGAGGGGGCGCCGGCGCGGCGGCTGGTGCGCTTCACCCTGGCGGAGCCGGGCGAGGCTGACGCCCCGGCCGGCGCGCCGGTGTTTGCCGACGGCGCCTGTGTCGGCGTGGTGACCTCCGGCGGCTGGAGCCACACGCGCGCGGCCAGCATCGGGCTCGCCTCCGTGGCGGCGGCGCAGGCCGCGCCCGGCACGGCGGTGACGATCGATATCTATGGCGCACGCCGGGCGGCGATCGTGGGCTGAGGCCCGCGGTGCTGTGCGCCGGCAGGCAATGGTGGTCGAGGCCTCCGGCGCCAGCCGCCGGTGGCGCGGCCGGCCCTTGGGCGGCACGAGAAAAGGGGCGACGGCGTGGTGGCGCGTCGCCCCGAAGTCGGGAGGAAGGTGAAGTCGGTACGGTCCGGCCACCCTGCCACGCGGCGGGCGCGCCGTCTTTCCGATCCGCCGCCCCACCGGGGCGGATCGCGCCAGTACGAGTTCCTGATCCGGCGCGGGAGCGCGATGGCGCGTTCTCGAATGGCCCAGCCGTAACATCGCGTGGAGCGCGCTGCCGTGAACCCGGCAGAGAACGACCGCCAGCAGCGGCTCGACAGGCTCGTCGCTCTCCACGGCGGCGACCGCGCTATCCCTGCGATCTATGCGTCGTTCGGCGTCGAGGATGTGCGCCGGCCGGTGATGTCTGCGGAAACGGCAGAGCGTGCCCTACGCCGCGCCGGCGGGCGGCTGGAGGCGATCGGGTCAGCGGATGCGGCCCCACCGGCCAGGTCGTAAACGCGCGGGCGCGTCCCGCCGATGTCCGGCGCCGTCCTCTCCGCCGACGTCGGCGGTTCTGCAACAGCTGTCCCGGCGGTGCCGCGGCGGGCTTCGACCCGGTCCGGTGGGTCAGGCGGCAGCCGGGCCGGGAGCCCTAAGGCCGGCCGGCCTGAGCCGCCCGGCGCGTAGAGCGGGAGCGCTGCGCCGGCCGGGGAGCCTTATGCCGGCGGCCTCAGCCGTCCCGCTCGGGCAGGCCGGCGAAATAGGCCGCCACATGCTCGGCGAAGCGCGGCAGCAGGCCGTGACGCGGCCCGGGGCGGGTGGCGAGCACCACGCCGAGCGGGCGCACCGGCCCCTTCAGCGGCAGGGTGCGCACCCGGCGCCCGTCATAGGTGGCGGCGCCATGCGGGCGCATCACCAGCAGGGTGAAACCGAACCCCGCCGCAACCGCGCAGCGCACCCCCTCGATCGAGGTCGAGACATAGGAGATGGGCGGGTTGATGCCCCCCTCCGCCAGCAGTTCCTCGAAATAGGCCCGGCTGCCCGGCCCGTCGAGCAGGACATAGGGCTCCTGCGCCAGTTCCTCCATGGCGAGGGCGGCGCGCCCGGCGAGCCGGTGGTCTTCCGCCAGCACCACCATCGGCTTCAGTGCCGCCAGCGTCACCTGGGCGAGCCCGCCGAGGTCGGCGCCGCGGTCATAGGTCAGCGCGGCGTCGATGGTGCCGGCCCGCACCGCCTCCGCCAGCTCGGTCAGCGCCATCTCCTCGGGCCGGACGATGACGCCCGGCGCCGCGCGGGCGAAGCCGCGGATGATGTCTGCGGCGTAGAACGGGGCGAGGGTGCGGAACACGCCGAGCCGGATTTCCCCCGCCGTCTGCGCCGCCAGCGCCCGTGCCTCGCGCTCGACCTGCGCCGCCCCGTCCAGCAGGGCGCCGGCATGGCCGAGGAAGGCGCGCCCCTCCAGCGTGAGGGTGAGGCCGCGGGCATGGTGGCGCTCGAACAAGGTGAGCCCGGTCACCGCCTCCAGCTTCTCCAGCGCCTGCGCCACCGAGGGCTGCGAGATGTTCAGCGCCCGCGCCGCGGCGGCGATGCCGCCCTGCTCGGCGACGGCGCGGAAATAGGCGATCTGGCGGAGCGTGAAACGAACCATATTCTGCCTTCGCCTGACCTCGGTTATTCGAGGTTTTATGGAGGTTAGAACGGCGCCACTCTTAAGGCCAGACCGCGCCGCGCTCCCGCGCGCCCCCTTTCCGCAGAAGGCCCCGCCATGCCGCCGCTCTCGCCCGCCGCCGAACTCCTCGCCGCCGCCGCCCGCCCCTTCGAGGACGCCCGCGCCATGCCGCCGAGCGTCTACACCAGCGCCGATTTCCTCCAGCGCGAGCTGGAGACGATCTTCGCCCGGGAATGGATGTGCGTCGGCCGGGCGAGCGCGCTGGCCGAGCCGGGCGACTATCTCACCTATGAGCTCGCCGGCCAGCCGGTGATGGTGCTGCGCGACCGCGAGGGCGCGGTGCGCGCCTTCTCCAATGTGTGCCTGCACCGCATGTCGACCCTGCTGGAAGGCAGCGGCAACCGGCGCAGCATCGTCTGCCCCTACCACGCCTGGACCTATGGGCTGGACGGGCGCCTGCGCGGGGCGCCGTTCATGGCGGAGACCACCGGCTTCTGCAAGGAGGACTACGCCCTGCCCGCCATTCGCTGCGAGGAGTGGCTGGGCTGGATCTACATCACGCTGGACGACACCGCTCCCAGCGTCGCGCAGACGCTGGCGACGCTGGAGCCGATGATCGCGGCCTACGGCATGGAGAACTATGTCGAGTGCTTCCGCGAGACCCATGTCTGGGACACCAACTGGAAGGTGCTCGCCGAGAACTTCATGGAGAGCTACCACCTGCCGGTCTGCCACGCCGCCACCGTGGGCGGCCATTCCAAGCTGGAGGAGATGGACTGCCCGCCCGGGCTGGCGGCGTTCAACTATCACTGGATCACCAAGGAAGCCTCGCTGCCGATCGGCAACGCCCACCCCACCAACACCCGGCTGGAAGGGCGCTGGCGCAAGACCACGGCGCTGCTGGCGCTCTACCCTGCCCACCTCATCACGCTGACGCCGGGCTATTTCTGGTATCTCTCGCTCCACCCGCAGGGGCCGGACAAGGTGGCGCTGCTGTTCGGCGGCGGGCTCTCGCCGGAGTTCATGGCCGACCCGCGGGCGCCGGACTACATCGCCACCCTCAAGGGCCTGCTCGACGAGGTGAACGAGGAGGATCGCGGCTGCACCGAGAAGGTGTTCCGCGGCATGAAGGCCGGCCGGGCGCGCGGCGGGCATCTCTCCTATCTCGAGCGGCCGATCTACGACTTCATGCACTACATCGCCGAGCGCACCGCCGGCTTCGACCGTTCCTTCGCCCTCGCGGCGGAGTGAGGTTTTCGCGCCGGTGAGGTGCCCGGCGCTGGTCCTGCCCGTGCGCCGGGGCCGTGGTCCCCGGTGTCAAAGGGTTGTGCACACCGGGCGGCCATGCCCGCGAATGACGCTTCCCGCCGAAGGCTCTCCGCGCCTATGGTGAAAGGGCGGAGAGCGAGGTCGCACGGGGGACATGGGCTGGCCGTGGCAGGCTGATTCGGCACCACAACGACCTCGCCCGGCGAGGCGCTGGAAAACCACGGCGTTTTGCCGGTATGTCCTTATGGCGCTCGCGCTTTTCGCTGCCGGACCCGGCGCCGCCGACGACGGGGTCTCCTCCGGCCCGGTCGATGCTGCCGCGCCGGGGCCGGTCGAGCTGCAGATCGTGGGCGGGCTTGCCGGGGTGACGCAGTACACCCGGTTCGAGCAGCCGTTCTGGACCGAAGAGATCGAGGCCCGCTCCAACGGGCGCATCCGCGCCAGCATCCGCCCGCTCGACGGCGGCAGCCTGCGGGCGGAGGAGATGCTCCAGCTCATGCGGCTCGGGGTGGTGTCCTTCGGCACCGCCATCGTGACCGTGGTGGCCGGCGACGAGCCGGAGCTGAACGCCGTCGACCTGCCGGTGCTCAACCCGGACATCGCCGCGCTGCGCCGCTCGGTGGCGCTGCTGCGCGAGCCGCTGCGCGACATGCTGCACGCGCGCTACGGCATCGAGCTGCTGGGGGTCTATGTCTATCCCGCGCAGGTCCTGTTCTGCACCCGCGCCTTCCGCGGGCTGGACGATCTCGCCGGCCGCCGGATCCGCACCTCCTCGGTCGGCCAGTCCGATCTCGTCACCGCGCTGGAGGCGGTTCCGGTGCAGGTGCCCTTCGCCGACATCCTGCCGGCGCTGCGCACCGGCGTGGCGGACTGCGCCATCACCGGCACGCTCAGCGGCTATGAGATCGGGCTGCCGGCCGTCACCAGCCATGTCCATGCCATGGCGATCAGCTGGGGCGTGTCGGTGTTCGGCGCCAACGAACAGGCCTGGGAGGCGCTCCCGCCCGACATCCGCTCCGTCATCCGCAGCGGGGTGGCCGATCTCGAGCAGCGCATCTGGGCCGGGGCGGAGCGCGACACCGCGCGCGGCATCGCCTGCAACACCGGTACCGCCGCCTGCGGGGGGCCGCCCGGGCACATGACACTGGTGCCCACCTCCGCCGCCGACCAGGCGCGGCGGCGCCAGCTGCTGTCGCAGGCCGTGCTGCCGCGCTGGATCGAGCGCTGCGGCCCGGCCTGCACCCGCCTGTGGGACGATCTGCGGGCCGCGGCCCAGGGCGTCGAGATCCAGCATGAGTGAGGCCCTGGCACGGCGCTCCGCCATGATCTGGCAGCGGCTGAAGCTCGCCATTGCCCTCGGCACCGCGCTGCTGCTGCTGCTGGTCGGCGCCGCGGCGGCGAGCCTGCTGGTGCGCGGCGAGCGGGCGGCGGTGGCGGTGGGCCGCGCCAGCCTCTCCCGCGCCGCGCTGGCGGTGGAGAACGCGCTGGATCGGCAGCTGCTGCAGGTCCACGGCGCGCTTGCCAGCCTGCCGGCGCTGTTCGAGGCGGCGCAGGCGACGCCCGGCGCCTCGTCCCTCGCGGTCACGCTGCTGCGCACGCTGAATTTCCAGACGCTGGCCTATCGCGATCTGCTGCTGGTGGGGGCGGACGGCACCATCCTCGCCTCGGCCCGCGCCACCGCGGGGCGGCGGGTGCTGCCCGCCGAGGTGCAGGCGCTGACCCAGCAGCCGACCGCGCTGGCGGGGCCGGTGCGCAACAGCGTGACGGGCGACTGGTCGGTCTATGTCGGGCGGCGCATCCCGACCTGGAGCGGCGTCACCCCGGTCGCCGAGGTGCCGCTGCGCACGCTGATGGGGCTGCTGGAGGAGACCGGCGTGCCGCCCGGGGTGCGGATCGCGCTGGAACGGCCCGGCGGCGAGCTCATCGCCTCCCAGCCCCATGACGAGGTGATGACCGGCCGCGTCGTGCCCGGCGCGCTCGGGGGCCACCCGCCGGACGGCATCGTGTTCCGGAGCCAGGCCGCCGACGGCGCCGCGCAGCTCGCGGTGGTGCGCGCCTCGCTTTATGGCGACGTCCGGATCGTGCTCTATCAGGACCTCGACCAGGTGCTCGCGGGCTGGCACGGCGACCGCGACGCCATCCTCATCATCGCCGCCACCGGTGCGCTGATGATCGCCGCCTTCGCCGCGGCGCTGGCGGTGGCGGTCCACCAGCGCGAGCGGGTGGAGGCGGAGCGGGCCCGCGCCGCCGACGTGCTGTTACACGCCATCGAGGCGATGTCGGACGGCTTCGTGATGTGGGACGAGCAGGACCGCTTCGTCACCTGCAACCAGCGCTTCCGCGAGCTCTATGCGCTGTCCTCGCCGTTCCTGAAGCCGGGCATGCGGTTCGAGGAGGTGGTGCGGCGGGGCGTCGAGCTCGGCCAGTATCCCCAGGCGGAAGGCGACCGCGAAGGCTTCGTGCGCGCCATGATGGACCTGCACCGCGACGTGTCGGGGGCGGTGGAGCGGCTGCTGCCCGGTGGGCGCTGGGTCCTCATCAAGGAGCGCCGCACCGCCGATGGCGGCATCGTCGGCATCCGCACCGACATCACCGCGCTGAAGGCGGCGCTGGCGGAACTCGCCCTCGCCAATGAGCGCGTGGGCGAGGCCGCGGCCGAGACCCGGCGGCAGAACGCGGTGCTGGTGGAGCGGGAGAAGCAGATCCGCTACCTCGCCGAGCATGACGACCTCACCGGCCTGCCCAACCGCGCCTTCTTCCGCGAGCGGATCGGCGCCACGCTGCGCGTCCCGCGGGCGCCGGGGGAAGGGGTCGCCCTGCTGTTCCTCGACCTCGACCGCTTCAAGGACATCAACGACACGCTGGGCCACCCGGTCGGCGACGCGCTGCTGCGGGCGGCGGCGCAGCGGCTCGGCGGCTGTGTCGGCGACGGCAGCCGGGTCGCCCGGCTCGGCGGCGACGAGTTCGCCGTCATCGTCACCGGCCCCGGCCAGCCGGACGCGGCGCAGGCGCTGGCGGCCGGGATCATCGCCGAGCTGGCCGAGCCCTATCATCTGCGCGGCCATACCCTCTCGGTGACCGTCAGCATCGGCATCGCGGTGGCGGGCGCCGGCGCCGATGCCGACGTGCTGCTGAAGCAGGCCGACCTCGCGCTCTACCGCGCCAAGGCGCAGGGCGGGGGCACGGCCTGCCTGTTCGAGCCGGGCATGGACGAAAAGCTGCACGACCGGCTGCAGCTCGAGGCCGAGCTGCGCGAGGCGGTGACGGCGGAGCCGTTCGAGCTGGCCTACCAGCCGGTCTTCGACCTCGCCTCGAACCGGACGGTGGGGTTCGAGGCGCTGCTGCGCTGGCGCCACCCGACCCGTGGCCTCATCAGCCCGGCGGTGTTCGTGCCGCTGGCGGAGGACACCCGGCTGATCGTGGACATCGGCGCGTGGGTGCTGCGCCGCGCCTGTGCCGACGCCGCGCGGCTGCCGCCGGAGGTGACGGTGGCGGTCAATCTCTCGCCGGTGCAGCTTGCCATGGGCGACATCGTCGCCACGGTCGCCGCGGCGGTGGCCGAAAGCGGCGTCGCACCCGGCCGGCTGGAGCTGGAGATCACCGAGACCGCGCTGTTCACCAACGACCAGCGCAATCTCGACACGCTGCGCCGGCTCAAGGCCATGGGCATGGCCATCGTGCTCGACGATTTCGGCACCGGCTATTCCAGCCTCAGCCACCTCCGGCTGTTTCCGTTCAGCAAGATCAAGATCGACCGCTCCTTCGTCAGCGAGATGGCGGTGCGGGCCGACAGCGCCGCCATCGTCGAGGCGACGGTGGCGCTGGCGCAGCGGCTCGGCATGGCGACCACGGCGGAAGGCATCGAGACCATGGACCAGTATGAGCGGGTCCGCCGCGCCGGCTGCACCCAGGCGCAGGGCTATTATCTCGGCCGGCCGCAGCCGCTGGAGCTGGCCCGCGCCGCGGTGTTCGCGGCGGGCGCGCGGGTGACGGCCGGCGCGGACTGAGGCGGACCGGGTGGTCTGAGGTGGTCAGAGGTGACGTGACGCGGCGCTGGGGCCGGCAAAGGGTCGGCGTGCCGGGCGGCGCGGTCGGATGGCAGGGACCGATGCCCGGCGCGGGGCCGGGCATCGGCGGGAGCGGGGCGGCTCAGGCCGGCATGCCGGCCTCGACCCAGGCGGTGATGTCCGCCAGCGTCGCCTCGAAGCGGCGCAGCATCTCGTCGATCTGCTCCCGGGTGATGATCATCGGCGGGCAGAAGGCGATGGAATCGCCGATGGCGCGGATGATGAGCCCGTGCTTGTGGGCCTGGTCGAAGAAGCGCATGCCGACCTTGCCGGGCGGGTCGAACCGCGCCTTGGTTTCCTTGTTCGCCACCAGCTCCACCGCTGCGATGAGGCCCATGCCGCGCACCTCGCCGACGAGGGTGTGATCGGCGAAGCGGGCGAGGCCCTCGCGCATATAGGCGCCCATCTCGGCGGCGCGCGCCACCAGCCCGCGCTCCTCGATGATGGCGAGGTTCTCCAGCGCCACCGCGGTCGCCACCGGATGGGCGCTGGTGGTGAAGCCATGGCCGAAGGTGCCGAGCGCGGCGGACTGGTCGGCCATCACCTGGTAGACTGCATCGCTCACCAGCACCGCCGCCAGCGGCTGGTAGGAGGAGGTGATCTGCTTCGAGCACACCAGGATGTCCGGCTGGATGTCGAGCGCGAAGCAGCCGAACATGGTGCCGAGCCGGCCGAAGCCGTTGATGACCTCGTCGGCGATGACCAGCACGTCGTATTTGCGGCACACCGCCTGCATCGCCGGCCAATAGCCCTTGGGCGGCACGATGACGCCGCCGGCGCCCATCACCGGCTCGCCGATGAAGGCGGCCACGGTCTCCGGCCCTTCCGCCAGGATCAGCGCTTCCAGCTCGGCGGCGAGGCGCTCGGTGAAGGCTTCCTCGGTCTCGCCCGGCAGGCCGTTGCGGTAGAGGTGCGGGCGCGAGAGGTGGCGGGAGAAGGGCAGCGGCAGGTCGAAGCCCTTCTGGTTCACCTGCAGCCCGGTGAGGCTGCCCGCGGCGATGGTGATGCCGTGATAGCCGCCCTCGCGGGCGATGAACTTCTTCTTCTCCGGCCGGCCCAGCGCGTTGTTGTAGTACCAGACGAACTTGATGACGCTGTCATTGGCCTCGGCGCCGGAATTGGTGAAGAAGACGTGGCTCAGCCCCTCCGGCGCCATCTCCGCGAGCTTCGCCGCCAGCAGGGTGGAGGGCTCGTGCGCCTTGTGGGTGTAGGTGGGGTAGTAGGGGAGCTTGGCCATCTGCCGCGCCGCCGCCTCCACCAGGCGCTGCTCGCCGAAGCCGACGCCCACGCTCCACAGCCCGGCCAGCGCCTCGATATATTCGCGCCCCTCGTCGTCATAGACATAGATGCCGGAGCCGCGGTCGATCACGATCGGTCCCAGCTGCTCGTGCCGGCGCATGTTGGTGGCGGCGTGGATGTGGTGGGCGATATCGAGGCTGTGGAGCGAGTTGGTCGGCATCGTCTGGTTTTCTTCCGGGGTCAGATGTGGGTGGGCCGGCCCGTCCGGCTGCAACCGGTGCGTGCGTGGCGGTCGAAAGGCGGCCGCGCCCCGTTGCCGGGGGCGCCGTCGGGAGGCTTTCATGGATCGAACGACGGCAGGAAGGATCGCGCAAGAGGCCATCGCTGACCAGCACGCGATGATTGCGCCCGCCCCGGCGCGGCCGGGTCGTGCCGGATTTGCCACCCGGCGGGGCGCTCCGGCCGCACCGGGTGCCGATTCGCCGCCGCGCCTCACCTGTCGGGAGCGCGCGCCGGCGGCGGCGATGGCCTATGCTGCCGCCGGATTCGCCGGGGTGAACGGGTGGCGCGGGAATCGATGAGACGGGCGCTGGGCCGGCGGCTGCGGCCCTGGCGGGCCGCCGGGCCGCTGGTCCGCGCCTTCCGCGACCATGCCGGCCGCGCGGGCATCGGCGCCGCGGCGCTGGTGGCGGCGGGGGCGGTGCTGGAAGGCGCCGGCCTGCTGCTGCTGGTGCCGATCCTCGGCATCGTCACCGCGCCCGCGGCGGCGGCGTCCACGGCGGCGGAGGGCTGGTTCCGCGCGCTCGGCCTTCTCACCCCCACCGCCCGGCTGCTGGCGCTGCTAGCGGTGTTCGCCGCGGTGATGCTGCTGCGGGCCGTGATTCTCTATCGACGCGACATGGCGCTGGCGCGGCTGCAGTCCGGCTTCGTCGAGGCGCAGCGCAACCGGGTGATGCGGGCGCTGGCCGCCGCGCCGTGGGAGCGGGTGGCGGCGCTGCGCCATGCCCGGGTGATGAACATCATGAGCGGGGAGATGCAGCGGGTCGCGGCGAGCGTGCAATTCCTCATCCTGGCCGGCGTGGCGGTGGCGATGCTGGCGATCCAGGTCGGCATCGCCTTCTGGCTGGCGCCGGGGCTGGCGGCGGCGGCCGGGGCGGTGCTGCTGCTGGGGGGCGGCGTGCTGCTGCTGGCGCAGGCCCGCCCGCACGGCTTCGGCGCCGAGATGGTGCAGTCCAGCCAGAGCCTGATGAGCAGCGCCGGCGCCTTTCTTGGCGGGCTGAAGACCGCCGCGGCGCAGGAGGCGCAGGGCTTCTTCGCCGCCGAGTTCGCCGGCATGCAGGCGCGGCTGCGCGAGAGCCAGCTCCGCTTTGCCGAGCACCGCGCCCGCAGCCGGCTGATGCTCGGCACCGCCGCCGCCGGTCTGGGCGGGGTGGCGGTGCTGGTCGGCTTCTCCGCCTTCCGGGTGGAGGCGGCGGTGCTGATCACGCTGGTGCTGGTGTTCGCGCGGATGAGCGGGCCGGCGCTGCTGATCCAGCAGGCGATGCAGAGCTTCTTTCACGGGCTGGCGAGCTTCGAGGCGCTGGACGCGCTGGTGAGCGACCTCGCCGCCGCCACGTCGTCGCCGGGCGTGGCGGACGGGCCGGGCGTGGCCGGCGGGCCAGCGGCTCCGGTCCCCGCCGGCGCGATCGTGTTTCGCGGGGTGCGCTTCCTCCATCCCGGCGGCGGCGGGCTGCGGGCGGTGGACATCGAGATCGCCCCCGGCACCTTTCTGGGCATCAGCGGCCCGTCCGGCGCCGGCAAGACCACGCTGGTCGACCTGCTGGTGGGGCTGCTGACGCCGCAGGCCGGCGAGATCCGCATCGGCGGTGTGCCGCTGGCGGGGACCTGCGCGGCGGCGTGGCGGCGCGAAACCGCCTATGTCGCGCAGGACGGCTTCCTGTTCCACGACACGGTGCGGCGCAACCTCGTGTGGGACGCCGAGGGCATCGATGCGGCCGCGATCGCCGCCGCGCTCGCCACGGTGGGCGCCGATGCCATCGTCGCCCGGCTGC
Organism: uncultured Starkeya sp.; assembly: GCA_964543245.1. Taxonomy (GTDB): domain Bacteria; phylum Pseudomonadota; class Alphaproteobacteria; order Rhizobiales; family Xanthobacteraceae; genus Ancylobacter. Next base: position 8,630 of record CAZIXP010000056.1, on the reverse strand, counting down.
CGCAGGGACTGGAAACGGTGATAGGCGAGCGCGGCGCGCTGCTCTCCGGCGGGGAGCGCCAGCGGCTCTCCCTTGCCCGCGCGCTGCTGCGCCGGCCCGCCCTGCTGGTGCTCGACGAGGCGACCAACGCGCTGGACCATGCCGGCGAGGCGGCGGTGCTCGGCGCGCTGGCGGCGCTCGACCCGCGCCCCACCATCGTGATGATCACCCACCGGCCGGAAAGTCTCGCTTTCTGCGACCGGGTGGTTCACGTCGCCGGCGGCGAGCTCCGCGAGGGGGCCGGCGGCTGAGGCGCGGCGGGGCTGCCGGCATCGGCTCCGCGCCCGGCATCCGCTCCGCGCCGGACCGGCGGCGGCGGCAGCAGGGGGGTGCCGGTCGCCTGCCGCCAGGCGTAGAAGGGCAGCCGTGTCAGCACATAGAACCCGTGGAGCGGCCGGGGCAGCGGCCAGGCGATGGGCTCCACCTGCCCGATGAGCGCGCGCCAGATCTGCGCGCCGAGATAGCCGCCCTCGCGCGCCACCAGAAGTTCGTTCTCCAGCCGGCCCGCCCAGTTCAGATGCTGGCTCTCGCCCAGCAGGCCCTGAAGCGACAGCGCCACCAGCCGGCGCACCCGCGGCCGCCGCCCGATCTCGGCCGCGATGTCGGCGGGCAGCTCCAGCCCGAACAGCCGCCGGCACAGCTCCAGCGCCACGGCGGCGAAGGCGCCGACCCGCAGCCCCTCGGCATGGCGATACAGCGTGCGCAGCCCGTCGGCGTCGCAGCCCGCGACCAGCGCATGCACGTCCGCCAGCCATTTCAGCCGCGCCCAGGCGTGGCTGGCGCCGTGGACGCAGAGGCAGGCGAACAGGTCGGCGGGCGCGAAGGCGCGGGCCGGGCCGAAGCCGGGCAGTTCGATCTCCACCGCGGGCGTGCGGGCATCGAGGCCTTGCAGCAGGCCGGGATGGCTGGCGAGCCGCCAGTGCAGCTCGACCTGAAGGTCGCCGTCCGGGGCGCACATCGCCACCTCCTTGCCGAGCCGCACGGTCTGGCGCCATTGCGCCTCGCTCAGCCGGGCGCGGGGCAGCCACAGGAGGTAGCCGTCCTCCTCCAGCATCTGGGCGGCGCGGCGCAGATGCTCCGGCGGCACGAGGAGGTCGATGTCCTTGCTGTGCTTGAGCTCCTGCGAGCCGTAGAGCTGCTGGCCGAGGGTGGCGCCCTTGAAGAACACCACGGGAATGTTGGCGGCGTCGAAACGCGCCTGGAGGCGCACCGTCTCGGCGGCGTTGCGCCGGTTCTGCCGGCGGATGTCCAGCGACTCCATGGCAAGGCGCCGCGCTGCGTCCCGCGGCGGGGCGACGCCGGCGGCGGCCAGCGCCGCCTGAACCAGCCCCGCGACCCGGTGCCGCTTCACCAGCGCCATCACCTGCGGCCATGAGGGCACCTGCGCCGCCAGCGCGCGGATCTCGGCATCGCGGCCCGGGCCGGGCGGCCAGCGGCAAGCCGCGAGCACGAGGCCGAAGGCGGGGGAGGGCGAGGGGGGTGGTCGGCTCAGCGGTCAACTCGCGCGATGGCGGGCCGGACGTGGCCCCTCGCGCGAAGCTAGCACCGCGGAACGGGTAGCAGAAGGCTGGCGTTGCACGCGCGGCGTGCCGGCCCCGCCGCGCCGTCCTGCCCGGCGTTGGGGCGCGGTGTTAGGTCGGCGGGCGCCATGTCGGCAGGCGCTACGTCGGCAGGCCCTGCGCCGTCACCGCGGGGCCTCGGGCGGGCGCGCCCTCCCACCCCGCGCGGGCGGCGGTCGCCGGCCGCCATTCCATCAGCAGATAGGGGCCGCTCTCGCCGATCTGGCGGAAGCCCTTGCGCTCATAGAGGTTGCGGGCGGGATTGAAGACCTCGACATGGATGCTCACGGTGCGGCCGAGGCCGGCGGCTTCCTCGCTCACCATGTCCAGCAGCCCGCCGCCAATGCCGCGGCCGCGGCTGGCGGGAAGCAGGCTGATGTCGACGATGCGATGGTCGGAGGGGCCGCGGTGCAGATAGAGCCGGCCGATCGGCTCGCCGGCGCGCTCGACGATGAGAAAGAGCGCGTCGCGGTAGAACTGGGCGTAGTGCCGCGACTGGAGCCGGAACTGGTCGGCAAGGAAGGCGTGCTTCACCGCGTCCGGCCAGCCGGTGGGTTCCAGCTCGGGCCAGCGCACCGCCTCGTAGAGGTGCTGAACAAAGCCGGCATCGGCCGGAACCTCCGGCCGAAGCCGGAGGCCGTCCGATGCCAGCCGCAACGGCAGATCCGGCATCATGGCGTGGGTCATGGCTCAGTCGTGCTCGGGGTAGATGCCGTCGACGCAGATGCAGTAGTTCAGCGCGAGATAAGGCTGCCGGTTCTCGTGGGGCGTCGCGCCGCCGGCGTTGCCGATCGCCGCCTGCGACAGGTTGGTGTTGTATGACGCCCCGGCGGAAACGAAGTTCTCGGCCACCGAGCCGCTGCCGACGACCTTGATCCGCGACAGCCAGGCCTTGCTGGACGGCGATGCCTCCATGTCGGGATCGCCGCCGACCCGGGTGTCGAGAAGGTGGCTGTGCGCTGGCAGCTCGCGCAGGCCCAGCGTCACGGTTTCGGTGCCGGTGACGCTGCCGAGATTATGCGGCGTGAGGCCCTGCCCCGTGCCCGCCCCCAGCGGCGCCCGGCCCTGCAGCTTGGGCAGGGTGAACGTGGTCTGGGTCGCGGGCCCGTAAACATTGGTGATGATCGAATACAGGGCCTGGTTCTGGCTGATGGGCAAGGAGCTGCCGTCGCAGACCGCCCAGCTCACCGGAGCGAAGTCGAAACCGAAGGCGCGGATTTCCCCCGTGAAGGCGTCCATGTCGGAAACTCCTCAATTGTGGATGGGATAGAGGCCCAGAAGACAGATGATGTAGGTGAGCGTGAGGGTCGGCATCTGGTTGTTGTGGGCCCCGCCGCTGCCACTCTGCGCGAGGCTCGCGGCGTTCAGCGTCCGCTTGGTCGCGGCCGCGTTGACGACATAGCCCGTGGCGGCGGGGCCCCCCGTCGGGGTGCCGGCGACGGTGGCGTGGATCAACGTGGACCCGGGGGTCTGCGTCGTTGCGTCACGCGTGGTTCCCGTCAGGGCATGGCCGTGAACGGGAATCTGGGTCAGCGCCAGCTGCACCGTTTCCGAGCCGCCGTACTGGCCGAGGGAGCGGGGGGTCAGTTTCACGCCCTGTCCCATGCTGACCGGCACGCGGCCGCGCAGGTCGGGCACGGCGAAGGTCTGGCGGCCATCGCCGCCCCAGGTGGTTCCCAAGAGGGAATATAGCGGCTGGTATTGCGAGATGCTCAGGGTCTGCCCATTGCAAAGCGCCCAGCCCCGAGGCGCGAAGCCGCCCCCGAACAGGCGAATTTCACCGATGTAAGCGTCAGCCATAGCGGGAATTCCTCTGAAGGGATCACGGATGCGGGGGATAGATGCCCCGCAGGGCGATGCAGACGTTCAGCACCGCGAAGGGCTGCATGTTGGTATGAGCCTGTCCGCCGCCGGCGTGCTGGATCGAATCGGCGGCGAGGTTGACCAGGGCTCCCCCCGTTGCCTCGGCGTAGAGCGTGCGCTGGTTCTTGGCGGGCAGATCATCTAGTGCCACGGTCGAAATGAAACCATCGGTTGCATTTCCGGTGGTCCCGACGAGCGTATTGGCCAGAAGGGCGTGGGTGTGGAGCGGCATCTCGACGTCCGTCAGCGTGACGGTCTCGACGCCGGCCGCGTGGCCCTGCTGGTAGGCGCTACCGACGGGGGCGCCGCGGATGCAGCCCACCGGGGTGCGGCCGCGCAGATCGGGCAGGGCGAAGGTGCGGGCGCCATCGCCGCCATACATGTTGCGCAACAGCGCGAAAAGCGGCTGGTTCTGGTTGATCGGCAGCACGGTGCCGTCCGCCAGCGCCCAGTCCTGCGGCGCATAGGCGAAGCCGAACATGCGGATTTCGCCGAGAAAGAAATCAGACACGAGTATTCCCTCCCTCCGGTCGGGGATTACATTGGTGCCGAAATGCAAAGATGTAGTTTCTGCTCGACACAACCGTATGTTGCATGCAGCTTCTGCAATTACAAGGTGCAGAATGTGCTGCGCTGCCGCATCCCGGCCGGGGCGCGGCCTGGTTGAACCTGCCGCAGGGCTTGCAACCGCGCGACAAAGGTTGCAGCATGCCCGCGGTTCAACTTCGATGCCGGGGGGCGGTCATGACGGAAAAGTTCGGGCACAGCGAGGCCGGGGTGGCTCAGGCGGAGATCGCCGGGGCTGCGGCGCGCAAGGCGTGGCAGGTGCCGACGCTGGACGTGGTGCCGGCGCGCGACGCCGAGGCGAACAATGCCGGTTTTACGGACGAGGGCGTTTCCTCCTGAGGCCGCGGCCCGCCTCTGTCCGCCGGTTGGTCTTTCGGCACGGTCTGCGGTAGAAAGGCACCCTGGGGTATCTGCCGGGGGGCTGTCATGAATGACGCTGTTGTTGCCGATGGGGCTGTGCCGGCCGAGCCGGGCGATGGGCAGGCCGCGGGGCGCAAGCCGTGGCAGCCGCCGGCTTTCGAGGTGGTGCCGGTGCGCACCGCCGCCGGCGATTTCTTCGCCGACGGGGACACCGGCTTCTCATCCTGAGCTTTCGTCCGGGCAGGACGGAGGGCCTGGCCGGCACCGCGACGTGGTCGCTGGGATCCACGCCCGCACCGGCCGGGACGAGCGGCTGGGCGCGCGGTCCCTCCGGCCGGAGGAGGCGCCGGACGGCTGGCACGTTCCACGTGCGGCCGGCCGCGCGGAAGCGGGTGCCGACAGGCGTCCTTCGACGAGGAGGGGCTGCGACGAGGAGGGGCTGCGACGAGGACGGGCTGCCGTGATGGACGAATGCGCGGTCATCGAGAGCGGGTCTTCGCAGCCGGAAGCGGCGGCCATCGTGTGCAAGGCGTGGGCGTTGCTCTTCGGCATCGTCCCGCCGTGCGCCGCTCCGGCGGGCAAGGCTGCCCTCCCCAAGGCTGCCTGCCCGAAGGCTGCCTGCCCGAAGGCTGCCTGCCCGAAGGCGGGCGAGCCCTTCCGCGGCTCGATGGCGCGCCGCCGTTTGCCGCGCCGCCGCCTGCCTCGCATCGCGATGTTGGGTCGCCACGGTTGAGTGGAAGGCGCGATGGGCCTGTGTGGTAGCGTCGGCAGGCCCGTGCGTTCGGTCGGGCGCAGCCTCTCCGCCCTGAAGCTGGGCCGGAGCCGCGGCGAGGCGCTGCGCGACGAAGAGGACGGCTCGTTCGGCGCCTGCGACGACGGCCGGCTGCAGGTGCGTGACGACGCCGTGGCGCTGTTCGACGGCCGCATCGACAATGGCGACGAGCTGCGCCGGGCGCTGGCCCTTCCGCCCGACGAGGCGGGGGATGGCGGGCGCCTGCTGCTCGCGGCGTGGCGGCGCTGGGGCGCCGAGGCGTTTGACCGCATCATCGGCGATTATGCCGCCGTGCTGTGGGACCGCCGGGCGCGCCGGCTGCTGATGGCGACCGACCCCGGCGCCCTGCGCACCCTCTTCTTCTGGCGGCAGGGCGGGCGGCTGCTTTTCGCCACCGAACAGCGCGGCCTCTGGGCCGACCCCGAGGTCGTCCGCGAGATCGACGAGCAGCAGATGGCGGTCTGGCTCGCCATGCTGCCGCGCGAGCCGATGCGCACCTTCTTCCGCGGCGTGCAGCGCGTGCCGCCCGGCCACCGGGTGGAATGGAGCGGCGGCGAGGTCCGCCTGGTGCGGTGGTGGCGGCCGGAAGAGGTGCCAGAGCTGCGCCTCGGCCGCGACGCCGACTATGAGGAGGCGCTGCGGGAGGGGCTGGAGCGGGCCGTCGCCTGCCGCATCGGCGCGGGCGAGAGCATCGGCAGCCAGCTGTCCGGCGGGCTGGACAGTTCGTCGGTCACCGCGCTCGCGGCGCGGCAGCTCGCGGCGCAGGGCCGCACGCTCACCGCCTTCACCGCCGCGCCGCGCCAGCCGCCGGGCGAGCAGCCCTATCTCTTCACCGACGAATGGCCGCTGGCGGCCGCGGTCGCCGCGGCCTATCCCAACATCCACCATGTCCGGGTCGACAATGACGGTGCCCCGCTGCTGGACGCCGTGGCCCAGCGCGAAGCCGGCAATGACTGGCCGGTGCTCAACGCCAGCAACACGGTGTGGCTGAACGGCATCGACCGCGCCGCGCGGGAGCGCCGCATCGGGGTGATGCTGGTTGGCTCAATGGGCAATTTCACCATCAGCCATGATGGCGGGGAACTGATGGCGGGGCAGCTGCGGCGCGGCGACCTGCCGGGAGCCCTGCACACCGTGGCCGGCCTGCGCCGCGGCGGCGGCCGCTCCTGGCTCGGCATTGCCGGGGTCGCCGCGGATGCGCTGCTGCCGGTGCGGCTGCGCCGCCGGCTGCGGGCGCTGGCGGGCAAGCCCGAGCCCGGGCTTTACGATTATTCGGCCGTGCGGCCGGCATTCCTCGCCCGCGCCGGCATCGCGGAGCGGGCGGAGCATGTCGCCTGCAACCTGCGCAACGCGGTAGGCCATGACAGCCGCGCGCTGCGCCTCGCCGGGCTCGACCGCACCGATCACCGCGGCCAATGGGCCATGGGCACCCGCCGGCTGTTCGGCGTCGAACCGCGCGACCCCACCTCCGACCGCCGGCTGGTGGAGCTGTGCCTGTCGATTCCCGATACGCAATATCTCAAGGACGGGGTGCCGCGCTCGCTCATCCGCCGGGCGATGCGGGGCATCGTGCCCGAGGCCCTGCTGCAGGAGCAGCGCCGCGGCCGGCAGGCGGCGGACTGGCGGCTCGGCTTCGATGCCGCGCTGCCGGCGCTGCGCGAGGAGGTCGCGCGGCTGCGCAACAGCCCCCTGGCGCGGGAATGCCTGGACATCGAGCGGATGGAGCGGCTGATCGAAGCGTGGCCGGGCGCGGATGCGGCCGCGAGCCCCGACGAACTGGCCTATCTCTGCGCCTTCAGCCGCGGCCTCACCGCCGGCCGCTTCATCCGGCGCATCGAGGGCGGCAACGGCTAGAGCATTTTCGAGCGGAGCGGATCCCGGTTCGCGTGAAGAAAATGCGGCAGAACAACATCCTGGAGCGCACCGGTGAACGTGGGTTCATCGCATGCGCTCCAGCGTGCGGGAGCGACGCGCAGTGCCGGTTCGCGCGATGAGCGCGAAGACATTCCGTACCGACACCAGCCCCCGGCGGCGGGGGCATTGGCCTGCCGCGTCAGCCATAGCCGAGGCGGGCCATGGTGGCGGCGTGGTCGCGGGCGATCCGCTCGGCCAGCGCCGGCGCCAGCGTCCCGCGCCAGCCGCCGGCGCGCCCCTCGCGGAAGAAGGCGTTGCCGGAAACGGTGAGCGCGCCGCTGAAGCCGTCGGCCTGCTCCCGCGCCGCGAGCCGGTCGAACCGGGTCGCCGCGACAGCGCGGGCGATCTCCGCCGCCGGGGCGTCCCACTCCAGAAAGCGGCAGACCTCGGCGAAGCTCGCCTCCGGCCGCGCCGTGAGATCCTCGTAGCGCAGGCAGAGCCGCCGCAGCCCCGGCGCGTCGAGCCAGCTTTCGACATGGCGGCTCCAGCTCGAGAGCCACTGCTCGACATTGCTGTTGAGGCCCGTGGTCGATCGGCCGATCATGTGGCCGGGATTGCCGAGGTCCGCGACCACCGCCTCGACCGGCTGGCCGAAATGGTGCGCCGCAGAGAGGGCGACGTCGCGGGGGTCGCGCACCACATAGACCACGCGGTCGATGCTGTCGGCCGGGATCGCCGGCTCGTCCGCCCCGGGCGGCGGCAGGTTGGCGTCGTGGACCTTGAACAGGCCGGGCCGCGCGGCGGCGATGCGGCGGCTGACATGGGGCCGCAGCCGCGCCACCTCGGCCGGGGTGAGGTCGGAGCATTCCAGCCCGGCAAAGGCATCGTGCAGGCTGCGCGCCGCCAGGGTGGGAATGGTGTCGATGTCCCGGTGCAGGTCCGGGGTGCGTCCGCCGAGCTTCAGGCTGGCGAGGAAGGCCCGCATCCAGGTGTTGCCGGATTTGGGGTAGGAGGCGATGAGGCCGAGCCCGCTCATCCCCGCGCCAGCGCCTCCACCGCGTCCAGCCACTCGCCCATCCCGCCGAGGTCGAAGCGCCGGGTCAGCCGGTAGATCGGGGTGGCGGCGGCGAGGGCGGACTGGGCGAGGAAGAGCGGGCCTTCGCGCCCGAGCTGCCGCGCCGTCTCCAGCCGGAACACCTCCCGGTTCAGCGCCTGCACGATGTCGAGCGGGTGGGTCAGCCGGACGATGCCGGCGGGCAGGCCGGGCGCCGCCCGTCCCAGCAGGAACACCGCGGCGAGCGGCATCGGCTCGGTCGTGAAGTCGTCCGGCCGGCGGTAATGATACTTGTTCTGCCCCGGCCGGTTGCGCTCCAGCCCGGCCTCGGTGAGGCCCGCCGAGGCGAGGCTGTCCTGCCAGAGCTTCAGCCGGGGAAACGCCGGCAGCACCATCGGCGCCGTGCGGGTGTCGACCACGCAGACATCGTCCGCCAGCAGGGCATGGCCCCGCCGGGCGAGATGCAGCGCGGTGGTGGATTTTCCTGCCCCGGAGACGCCGCAGAAAGCGACCGCGCGGCCGGCGATGGCGACGCTGGAGCCGTGCAGCGGCAGCAGCCCGC
>CAZIXP010000055.1:0-23470 GCA_964543245.1 uncultured Starkeya sp. | reverse complement strand
TGATAGGATTGAAGGAAATCAAGGGTTTCCGCCCCCACCATCATGCCCTCGCGGGCGTTGTAGCGGCCGGGGCACATGATGACCTCGATGGTCGGGTTGGCGCCGAGGGCGGCCGCGACCGAGAAGGAATGGGTGATGACGGTGAGGTCGCGGCAGGTGGCGGCGACCCGCCGCGCGACATGGGTGGTGGTGGCGCCCGCGCCGATGGCGACCACCTCCCGCGGGCGCAGAAAGCCCGCCGCCGCCGCCGCGATCGCCTCGCGCTCCGGCACGAGCAGCCCGTGCCGCTCGCTCACCGCGGGCTCGCCGGCGAAGGGAGGCACCGCCCCGCCATAGGTCCGGCTGAGCAGGCCGCGTTCCTGAAGCTCGTGGAGATCGCGCCGGATCGTCTCGGTGGAGACGTCGAGATCGGCGGCAAGGTCGCCCACCCGCAGCGTCGCCGAGCCCCGCATGCCGGCGAGGATGCGCTCCTGCCGGGCCGGCTTCGACAGCCGCGCCACGCGGCGCCCGCCGCTGCCCTCGGTCGCGGGGTCGGGTCGGTCGACCTCCTCGCGGTCGGGATCGAGAGCCATGGAGCGCCTGCGCGGTGTGGGGCGATGTTGGAGTTCTGTGGGAAGACCATCACAACGCTTTGGGCTTTACAACACCAAACCGGCGTCGCAACCTGCTGAAAAGCGCGGCAGCCTGTTTCTTCGGCACCCAGCCGGGATGAACGCGCGGGATATCAGGGAACCAGACCGCATGTTCACGTCGCTCGAAGGCAAGACCGTCATCGTCACCGGCGCCAGCAAGGGCATCGGCCGCGGCATCGCGCTGCGCTTCGGCGCCGCCGGGCTCAACGTGCTGGTGGTGAGCCGCACCCTCGCCGATGCCGAGAAGGTGGCGGCCGAGATCGGCCCCAACGCCTCCGCCTTCGCCGCCGACGTCGCAAGCCCGCAGGACAGCGAGGCCATGGCGGCGGCGGCGCTGGAACGCTACGGCCGCATCGACGTGCTCTGCGCCAATGCCGGCATCTTCCCGGCCGCGCGGCTCGGGCAGATGACGGCGGCGGATTTCGACCATGTCATCGGCGTGAACCTGAAGGGCACCTTCCTCTCGGTCTCGGCGGTGCTGCCGGCGATGAAGGCGGCGAAGAAGGGCCGCATCGTGCTCACCTCCTCCATCACCGGCCCGATCACCGGCTATCCCGGCTGGACCCATTACGGCGCCTCGAAGGCGGGGCAGATGGGCTTCATGCGCACCGCCGCCATCGAGCTGGCGCCGTGGAACATCACCGTCAACGCGGTGATGCCCGGCAACATCCTGACCGAAGGGCTGGAGGGCGCCGGTCCGGAATACATGGCGGCGATGACCGCCTCGATCCCGATGCGCAAGCTCGGCAGCGTCGCCGACATCGCCAATGCCGCGCTGTTCTTCGCCAGCGAGGAGGCCGGCTACGTCACCGGCCAGGGCCTGGTGATCGACGGCGGCCAGGTGCTGCCGGAATCGATCGGCGCGCTGGAGGAGATGGACAAGGCCTGAGCCGGCGTTCAACTGCCGCGATAGGTGGCGTGGCTCCACGGCGTGCAGACGAGGGGCACATGGTAGTGCCCCTCCGGCTCGGCGATGCCGAAGCGCAGCGGCACCTCGTCGAGGAAAGCCGGCTCCGGCAGGTCGAGGCCCCGGCCGGCGAAATAGGCGCCGATATGGAAGACCAGTTCGTAGCGGCCGGCCCGCAGCGGCCCGCCGGAGAGCAGCGGCGCGTCGGTACGGCCATCGGCATTCGTCACCGCCTCGGTGAGCAGCGCCCGGGCGGAGCGGCCGACCTCGAAGAGCTGCACCCGCACACCCGCCGCCGGCGCCCCCCGGTGGGTGTCGAGCACATGGGTGGACAGCCGCCCCGCGGTGCGCGGCATGCCCGGCCCCTCCACCCGCTCCACCAGACGCAGCCGGGTGATGAGGCCGATCTCGGCCAGCGCCCGGTCCAGCTCGACGTCCCGCTCATGGTCGAGCCGGCGCTCGAAGCTGTCGAGCAGAACATCGCGCGTCACCCGCCGCACGCAGATCACGAAGGGAAAGCCGAACCGGGCGCGATAGGCCGCGTTCAGCCGCTCGAACCGCTCATATTCGCCATCGGACAGCCGGTCGAGCCCGAGGCCGGCCTGCTCGCTCACCGAGGCGGGCGCCATGTCGCCCGCCCGCGCCGCCTTGCCCGCCAGATCGGGGTGGGCGGCGACGAAGGCGACGCGCTCGGCCTCCGGCCGGGCCGCCACGGCGGCCATCAGCGCCGCGTGCAGGTCGGCAACGGTGCGGAACGGCCCCGCGTCCCGGGCATCGGCCGCCACCCACGGGGCGTGCTCGAAGATGCCGTCCAGCGCCGCGACGAAGCCGGGGCGGTCGAAGGCGTTCAGGTCGTCGAGCGTCACCCGGGCGGTCATCACGGCGCCTCCGCGTCCACGTTGCGGCGTTCCGCCAGGGCGGCGAACAGCCGGTCGGCCTTGATCGGGGTCGCGTGCATCCGCACGCCGGTCGCGTCGAAGATCGCGTTGGCCAGCGCCGGTGCCACCGGATTGTAGGGGCTTTCGCTCATCGACTTGGCACCGAGCGGGCCCACCGCGTCGGCGGTGCGGGCGAAGTGAACCTCCGTCACCGGCACATCGGCGAAGGCGGGGATGCGGTAGCCGCGGAACGTGCCGTTGGCGATGCGGCCCTCCCCATCCAGCAGGATCTCCTCGTGCAGCGCGGCGCCCAGCGCCTGGGCGACCCCGCCCTCGATCTGGCCGCGGCACTGCATCGGGTTGATCACCACCCCGGCGTCGGCAGCATGGACGCTGCGCAGGATGCGGATTTCGCCATAGCGCCGATGCACCGCGACCTCGAATCCCTGCACGTTGAAGGCGACCGAACGGGGCGTGCCGTCGGCCCGCCCCTCTGCCGCCAGCCGGGACGGCGCGGCGGCCCCCAGCGCGGCAAGCTCGGCGAAGGTGAGGTGGCGCTCGCCCGCCCGCGCGCCATGGTCGGCCAGCCGCACGGCGTCGCGCGGCACGCCGAGATGTTCCGCGGCGAGCCCGCAAAGCTGCTCGCCCAGTGCCAGCGCCGCCCGCCGCGTCGCCTCCCCCGCCACCACCGTGCCGGTGGAGCCATAGGCGCCGGTGTCGTGGCCGACATGGTCGGTGTCGGACTGCAGGATGCGCAGCCGGTCGGTGGTGGTCGCCAGCAGCGCCGCGACGAGCTGGGCGTGGACCGTGGTGGTGCCGTTGCCGAACTCCGCCGTGCCGGTGCGCAGCTCGAAGCGGCCATCGCCCGCCAGCGAGAGCCGGCATTCCGCAACATGGCCGCGGGGCGGAATGGTGTCGATCATCGCCGCCGCCATGCCCCGCCCCACCAGCCACTCCTCGCCCATCGACGTCGGCGGCGCGGCGAACAGCTCGCGCTCGACGATGTCGAGGCACTGGTCCAGCCCGTAGCTGCCGATCACCGTGTCGTCGTCGGCGGCTTCATGATGGGCGACCAGCGGATCGCCGGGGCGCACCATGTTCCGGCGGCGGAACGCGAAGGGATCGAGGCCGAGCCGGCGCGCCAGCTCGTCCAGGGCGGATTCGACCGCGAAGATGGTCTGGCTCAGGCCATAGCCGCGAAAGGCGCCGGCGGGCGGGGTATGGGTGTAGACCGCGAAGCCGTCCACCCGCTTGCTCGGGCAGCGATACAGGGTCAGGCACTCATTGCTGCCGTGGAACAGCACCCCGGGCCCGTGATTGCCATAGGCGCCGGTGTTGGAGACGATCCGCAGCGCGAGCGCGGTCAGCGTGCCGTCGCGGGTAGCCCCGGCCCGCACCGTGATCCGCATGGGATGCCGGGTGGTGGTGGCGGCGAACTGCTCGGCCCGGGTCAGCTCCAGCGTCACCGGGCGCCCGGTCTTCAGCACGGCGAGGGCCACGATGTCCTCGACCAGCATCTCCTGCTTGCCACCGAAGCCGCCGCCCACCCGCTCGGTGACGACGCGGACCTTCTCCTTCGGCAGGTCGTACAGCCTGGCGAGGGCGTCGCGGGTGAGGAACGGGGTCTGCGAGCTGGTGCGGATGGTGAGCCGCCCGTCCTCGTCCATCCAGCCGATCGCGCCGTGGGTTTCCAGATGGGCGTGCTGGACGCGCTGGAGGTCGTAGGTCTCCTCGACCGTCACGTCGGCGCAGGCGAGACCGCGCTCGACATCCCCGACCTCGCCATGGATTTCGGCGCAGATGTTGCGGCGGGCATTGGCGATGCGGCTGGAGGGCGGCTTGTCGTGAACCCGCGGCGCGCCGCGGCGCATCGCCCGCTCGGGATCGAACACCGCCGGCAGCCGCTCATAGTCGACCCCCACCCGGTCGCGCCCGGCCTCGGCCGCCGCTTCCGAGGTGGCGATCACCGCCGCCACGCGCTGCCCGGCGAAGCGGACGACGTCGTCCAGCACCCGGGTGTCGTCGACATCGTCGGTCGGCCAGTGATGCCGCGCGGTCGAGAACAGGGTGGCGGGGGCGTCGGCATGGGTCAGCACCGCGACCACCCCCGGCACCGCGAGGGCGGCGCTGGTGTCGATGCCGTGGATGCGCGCGCTGGCATGGGGGGAGAGCACCAGCTTCATGTAGAGCATGCCCGCCCGCGGGCCCTCGGGCGCCACATCCATGGTGAAGCGGGCGCGGCCGGTGACGATGGCCGGTCCCGCCGGCGCGGGAATGCTGCGGCCCACGGCGTCGCCGGGCTGGCCCGCCTCGGCATGGCAGGTGCCGGCGATGGCGTCGGCGATGGCGCGGTAGCCGGTGCAGCGGCAGAGATTGCCTTTCAGCGCCGCGGGAAGGTCGGCCCTGCGCGCCTCATCGAGCGCGGCGGCGGTCATCACCATGCCGGCGGTGCAGAAGCCGCACTGGAAGCCCTGCGCGTTCAGGAAATCGCGCTGCACGGGGTGGAGAAGGCCGTCCGCCCCGGCCAGCCCCTCGATCGTCGTCACCTCATGCCCCTCGGCACGGAAGGCGGGTACCAGGCAGGAATGGACCGGGCGCCCGTCGAGATGCACGGTGCAGGCCCCGCAATCCCCGGCGTCGCACCCCTTCTTCACCCCGAACCAGCCGAGCTGCCGCAGCAAGGTGCGCAGGCACTGCCCGGCGCGGGCTTCGGCCTCGTGCTCCCGGCCATTGACGCGCAGCCTCACGCCCCACCCCGCTTCAGTTCGTCGAGGATTTCCAGCGCGAATTCCCGGGTCATGTGGCGGCGCCATTCCGGCCGGCCATGGACGTCGTCGTAATAGAGCGGCGTGGGAATGTCCTCGATCAGCCGCAGCGCCAGTTCCTCCGGCGTGGGGAAGCCGACGCAACGGATCTGCACCGGACGGCGCGTCGCCGCCGTCACCGTCAGGGTGAGGCGGTGATGATGCCCCCAGGTGCCGATGACCAGCACCCCCGAGCGCCCCAGCGCCGACAGCGAGGCCCGGCGGAAGGCGAAGCGGCGGTGGAAGGCATGGGCCGGCAGCTCGATGCTGCGGACAATCTCGCCATCCGCCAATTCGACGTCGAGCGGGCCATGGACGAAATCGACCACCGGCATCCGCCGCTCACCGCCATCGCGGGCCCAGATCACCACCTCGCCGTCGAGAGCCGCCGCCAGCGAGATCATCGGCCCGGCCGGCAGGCCCATGCAGATGTTGCCGCCGACGGTCGCGGTGTTCCAGATCTTGAAGGAGGCGAGGAAGGACTGGCAGCACAGGCCGACCAGTCCCGCCACGGGCCAGTCTGCCGGCAGGGCGAACGCCGCGAGTTCGGCGATGGTGCAGGTGGCGGCGATGCTGACCCCGTCCGGCGAAAGGCGGATCGGCTCCCAGCCGAGGGCGGTGAGGTCCACAAGGCGGCGGACGGCAGGCTGCGGCTCGGAGAACAGCCAGGTGCCGCCGGCGAGCAGCGCTTCGCCCGGCAGCGGCGGGCCCAGTTCGGCGCGGTGGCCCGGGCGGCTGACCGTCTCGACCGCATGAAGGTCCATCGCCCGGCGCTCCGCTATCGCCGCCTCACCGGCCGACCGTGCATTCGATCTGGCCGTGCGGCTCGTCGGTCGGGGTGAAGACCTGGCCGTCAAAGGCGCGGTCGAACGGCGAGAGGTCGATCGGCAGATAGTGCTTGTTCGGGCAGGCCATGGAGATTTCCGCGATCTCCGGCACCGCCGCCAGCACCGCCTCGCCCATGAGGTACATGGTGTTCTGCACGCCGGGGCTGTAGGTGCCGGCGAAGACCTTCAGCGCCGCGTCGAGCACCGCCTTGTTGGCATCCGGCCAGGAAGCCGGGGTGCCGGCCCAGCGCCAGCTCGCATCCATGCTGGTGGCGAAGAGCCGGTCGGCGGTCGGCTTCAGGGTGGTGGCCTCGTCCTTCCAGTAGTTCTCCCAGCCCGAGGCAGTGGTCTTGAGGAAGGTGAAGCCCTCGATGCCGGAGACCAGCGCGCGCGCCTCCCGGGTGGCGGTCAGCTTCACGGTGGGGTGGCCGTTGGCGTCGCGCAGGAAGGCGTGGTCGTGCTCGGCGCCGTCCACCAGCAGCCGCGCCCACCGGGTTTCGCTGGTGGTGATCTCGACCCGCTCGACATGGGCGTAGCGGTCGAGGAAATAGCTGGCGAGGGCGCCGACGAAATCCTCGTTCTCGAGCCCGACATTGTCCCGGGCGACGATGTTGACGATGTTCTTGATCGTGTCGGTGGCGATGACGGCGGAATTGTCGCCCGTGGTGTAGGAGGCCTCGAAGGCGCCGGCCAGCATCGCCCGGACGCTGAGCTCGCGCACCTCGTGGCGGTCGCCCTCGCGGCGAACCCGCATGATGCGCACCCGGCCCTTGCCGTAGCTGTTGCAGATGAGCGGCATGTCGGTCCCCCTGCGAATCGTCACCGCCCCGGCTAAAGGCGGCTCATCCTCGCATCTTAACGAGGGATGCGCCGCATGATATTCCAGAATGGAGAGCGACCCGCTGCCTGTTCGGCAGCATTGCCGCCGGATTAAGCTGCATGAGCAAACGTGAGCCGCCACGTCCCGCCAAGAGCGGCACCCCGGAATCGCCCGAGGAGAACGGTTCCATCTTACCCGAGAAACCGCCACAGCCTGCCGCGGCAGCCTCGGTACGCCCGCGCGACCACGCCCTCTCGCCCGCCCATCTCGCGCGGATCTTCCACCAGCCCGGCGTGATCTATTTCGGCGCCGTCGCCGAGTGCCTCTCGATCCGGGAGGCGGCGCGCCGGCTGAACGTCGCCTCCTCCGCCGTCACCCGCCAGGTGACGCAGCTCGAGGACGCGCTCGGCCTCGCCCTGTTCCAGCGCGAGACCCGGCGGCTGGCGCTCACCCCGGCCGGCGAGATCCTCTACCGCCAGGTCCGCCGCCTCACCGCGCCGCTGGAGGCGGCGGTGGCCGAGCTGGACATGCTGCGGGGGCTGAAGGCCGGCTCCGTCCGCATCGCCAGCGTGGAGAGCGTCGGCCTCTCCTTCCTGCCGGAGCTGCTGGTTGCCTTCACCCGGGCGCATCCCCGCCTGTCGGTCGATGTCCGCATCTGCGCCTCCGCCGAGATCCAGTCCCTGCTGGTGGAGGATCAGGTCGATATCGGCCTCGGCTTCGTGACCCGGCCGCCGCCGCTGGTCGAGGTCGCGGTGCGGCGGGACGTGCGGATCGGGGTGCTGATGCGGCCGGACCATCCGTTCGCGGCCGAAGCCCGGTTCACCCTCGCGAGCTGCATGGCCCACCCGCTCGCGGTGGCGCGCCCGGAGCTGTCGATCCGGGAGGTGATCGAACCCTTCCTGCAGCGTGCCAGCCCGTTCGCGCCGCCGCTGGTCGAGGTCGACTCTATCCGCATGCTGGTGGAACTGGCCCGGCTGGGCCGCCACGTCTCGATCATGACGCCCATCGGCGCCCAGAACGAGCTGCGGGACGGCGATCTGGTGTTCCGCCCGCTGGAGGATTACGGCCTGCCGGCGAACCGCTTCGGGCTCATGGTTCGGGCCGGGCACAGCCTCTCCTTCGCGCCCGCCGCCTTCTATGAGCACGCCAAGCGCTACTTCCACGAGGTGCCGCTGCCGGGGGCCCTCTGACCGGGCTCACGAGGCTGTAACCTTTCAAAGAGGGTGTTGCGCATCCGGGCCCGCCGGGCGCATATGCCCGCAACGACCGAGAACGTCCGGAGACGCCCCATGCCCGCCTATCGCTCGCGTACCACCACCCATGGCCGCAACATGGCCGGCGCCCGCGGCCTCTGGCGTGCCACCGGGATGAAGGACGGGGATTTCGGCAAGCCCATCATCGCCGTGGTGAACTCCTTCACCCAGTTCGTGCCCGGCCACGTCCACCTGAAGGACCTCGGCCAGCTGGTGGCGCGGGAGATCGAGCAGGCCGGCGGCGTCGCCAAGGAATTCAACACCATCGCGGTCGATGACGGCATCGCGATGGGCCATGACGGCATGCTCTACTCGCTGCCCTCGCGCGAGCTGATCGCCGACAGCGTGGAGTACATGGTGAACGCGCACTGCGCCGACGCCATGGTGTGCATCTCCAACTGCGACAAGATCACCCCCGGCATGCTGATGGCCTCCCTGCGCCTCAACATCCCCACGGTGTTCGTCTCGGGCGGCCCGATGGAGGCCGGCAAGGTGGTGCTGCACGGCAAGAAGGTCGCGCTGGACCTCGTGGACGCGATGGTCGCCGCCGCCGACGAGCGCATATCCGACGAGGACGTGAAGGTGATCGAGCGGTCGGCCTGCCCGACCTGCGGTTCCTGTTCCGGCATGTTCACCGCCAATTCGATGAACTGCCTGACCGAGGCGCTGGGCCTCTCCCTGCCCGGCAATGGCTCGACGCTCGCCACCCACGCCGACCGCAAGCGGCTCTTCGTCGAGGCCGGGCACCTCATCGTCGACATCACCCGCCGCCACTACGAGCAGGACGATGCCAGCGTGCTGCCGCGCGCCATCGCCTCCAAGCAGGCGTTCGAGAACGCCATGGCGCTCGACATCGCGATGGGCGGCTCCACCAACACCGTCCTGCACATCCTCGCCGCCGCCCACGAAGGCGAGGTCGACTTCACCATGGACGACATCGACCGCCTCTCCCGCAAGGTGCCGTGCCTGTCCAAGGTGGCGCCGGCCAAGAACGACGTCCACATGGAGGACGTCCATCGCGCCGGCGGCATCATGTCGATCCTCGGCGAGCTCGACCGCGGCGGCCTCATCAACCGCGACTGCCCCACCGTCCACGCCACCTCCCTCGGCGAGGCGATCGACCGCTGGGACATCACCCGCACCGGCAGCGAGAGCGTGCGCGAGTTCTTCCGCGCCGCGCCGGGCGGCGTGCCGACCCAGGTCGCCTTCAGCCAGAGCTCCCGCTGGGACGAGCTGGACACCGACCGGCAGAACGGCGTCATCCGTTCGGTCGAGCATCCCTTCTCCAGGGACGGCGGCCTCGCCGTGCTGAAGGGCAACCTCGCGCTGGACGGCTGCATCGTGAAGACGGCGGGCGTCGACGAGAGCATCCTGACGTTCACCGGCCCGGCCAAGGTGTATGAGAGCCAGGACGCGGCGGTGAAGGGCATCCTCGGCAACGAGGTCAAGGCGGGCGACGTGGTCGTCATCCGCTACGAAGGCCCGAAGGGCGGCCCGGGCATGCAGGAAATGCTTTACCCCACCAGCTACCTGAAGTCGAAAGGGCTCGGCAAGGCCTGCGCCCTCATCACCGACGGGCGTTTCTCCGGCGGCACCTCCGGCCTTTCCATCGGCCATGTCTCGCCGGAAGCGGCCAATGGCGGCACGATCGGGCTGGTGCGCGAGGGCGACACCATCGCCATCGACATCCCCAACCGCACCATCTCGCTGGTGGTGGCGGAGGATGAGCTCGCCCGCCGCCGCGCCGCACAGGACGCCGCCGGCTGGACCCCGGCGCAGCCGCGGCAGCGCAACGTCACCACCGCGCTGAAGGCCTATGCCGCCTTCGCCACCTCCGCCGACAAGGGCGCGGTGCGCAAGCTGCCGGACTGAACGGCGCCCGCAGCGCTCCCCCAAGGGCGTCGCTCCGGGGACGCTCGGAGCCCCTCCTAGCGGCGGCAGCGGGCGCGCAGCCGCTCCAGCGTGCGGGTGAAGACGGCGGCATCGTCCAGCGCGTGGGCAAGCACGATGCCGCCCTGTATGCCCACCACCGTCTCCTCGGCGCGCGCGGCGGCCTCGTCCCGGGAAAAGCCCTCGCGCTCCAGCGCCACCGCCAGGGCGTCGCGCCAGCGGCGGAAGTAGCCGTCGATCCGGCAGGCGAAGCGCTCGCGGGTCTGCCCCAGCGCGAAGGCGCCGATCAGGCAGGCCCGGCGGCCGGAGCGGAAATAGGCGTCCACCGCATCAAACATGGCCGGAATAGCGGCATCATCGCCCGCCCGACCCTCGCGCAGCGGCGCGAAAACACCGGCCTCGAACCAGCCGTCAATCTCGGCCAGCACGGCGTCCGCCATCTCGTCCTTCCCGCCGGGAAAGAAGTGGTAGAGGCTGCCCTTGCCGAGGCCGGTGCGGGCGGAAATCCGGGCGAGGCTGGCGCCCTCATAGCCGCATTCGCGGAACAGCTCCCCGAGCGCCGGCAGGATGTCGGCCCGTTCCGCGACGACCCGCGCCATGGCGGCCTCAGGGCGCCGGGTGCAGGGGATATTGCGTGCCGGTGAGACGGTGATAGACGCTCGCCACCACCACCAGCACCACCGCGCCCGCCAGCACCGGCACCAGCAGGAAGCTCCACTGCGGCTGAGCGAGGGCGAAGACCAGGATCGGGTCGGCACCCGCCGGCGGATGGGTGACACGGGCGAGGGCCATGGCGGCGATGGCCGCCCCCACCGCGATCGCCGTCGCCCACCATTCCGCCGGCAGCACGGTGTGTAGCGCCAGCGCCACCGCGGTCGCCAGCACATGGCCGCCAATCACGTTGGCCGGCTGGGACAGCGGGGAATTCGGCACCGAGAACAGCAGCACGCAGCTCGCCCCGAACGGCGCGATCAGCAGCGGCATGCCAGCATGGACGGAGAGGGCCCCGGTGATGCCGATGGCGACGAGGGCGCCGATGCCCGCCAGCAGGGCGACGTGGGGCTTGTGCGGCGGCTGGTGTCGGTGGATGTAGCGGCGCATCTGTGTACCGTCCGTTCCATTGTGTACCGTTTGGTACAGAAACGGACCGTCGCCGTCAACAGCCACCGCAATATCGCTGTATTGCATGTCGGCGCCTCCGCTGGCGGCGCGGCGGCGATGCGGGCCGGGATCGGGTGGCGCGGAAGCAGGCGCCGGTTCATGGTGCGGCGATTCCGGCTGAGAAAAGAGAGACCCGCGCATGACCGACGCCACGCCTGCCGCCTTCGGCCTCACCGGCCGTGTCGCCCTCGTCACCGGCGCGGCCCGCGGGCTCGGCTTCGAGATGGCGAAGGCGCTGCTGCGGGCGGGCGCCCGGGTGATCATCACCGGGCGCGATCCCGGCCGGCTCGCCGCCGCGGCGGCCGCGCTCGCCGTCGAGGGCGGCCCGACGGTGGAGACCGCGGCCTTCGACATCGCCGACATCGAGGCGGGCCGCGCCGCGGTGGCGGACATCGTGCTGCGCCACGGCCGGCTCGACATCCTCGTCAACAATGTCGGGGCGCGCGACCGCCGCCCGCTCGCCGCCTTCGAGGAGCCCGAGGCCCGCGCCCTGCTGGAGGCCGATCTCATCGGGCCGATGCTGCTAAGCCGCGAGGCGGCCAATATCATGGCCGGGCAGGGCCATGGCCGGCTCATCTTCGTCACCTCGATCGCCGCGCAGGTCGCCAATCGGGAAGACCCGGTCTACACCGCCGCCAAGGCCGGGCTCACCGGGCTGATGCGGGCGCTGGCGGTGGATTACGGCCGGCTCGGCATCACCAGCAACGCCATCGCGCCGGGCATGTTCGCCACCGAGACCAACCGGTCGCTGGTCGAGAACGCCGATTTCTCCCGCTTCGTCGACATCCGCGTGCCGGTGGGGCGCTGGGGGCGGCCGGAGGAGATCGGCGCCGCCGCCGTCTTCCTCGCCTCGGACGAGGCCTCCTTCGTCAACGGCCACGTGCTCACCGTGGATGGCGGCCAGACCGTGCGGATGTAGCCGCCTCAGAGGAAGGCGGAGGCCACCTCGGGCGAATGGGCCAGGGCGTGCGCCATGTATTCCAGCGCGCCGCGCACCTTCTCCCGGTCCACCGGCCCGCCGAGACAGACCCGGGCGGCCTCGGGCGGGGTGCCGGCGGCGGCGAAGACATCGCTCGCCACCACGCCGATGCCGGTGGAGAGCATGTGGCCGACAAAGGCGGAGCGGGTCCACGGCTCCGGCAGCTCCACCCAGAGGTTGAAGCTGAGCGGATCGGCTCGGAAGCTGCCCGGCGGCAGGATCTGCGCCGCCATCTGCTGGCGTGCCGCGCTCTCTGCCCGGATGAAGCGCAGCAGCGTGTCGGCGGTGCCGTCCTCGATCCAGCGGGTGGCGAGCGCCACGGTGAGCGGCGAGGCCATGACATTGGCGGCCCGGAGCGCGGCGGCGAAGGGCCAGCCCGCCTTGGCCTCCGGCACCACGACATAGGCCGCGCGCAGCCCGGCGCCGATGCATTTGGCAAGGCCGGCGACATGCCAGGTCAGGTCCGGCGCGATGGCGGCGAAGGGCGGCAGGCCGTGGGCGGGGATGAAGCCATAGGCGTCGTCCTCGACGATCGGCACGTGGTGGTGGCGCGCGACCTGGGCGATGGCGGTGCGGCGGCCCTCGGGAATGGTGAGGGTCGTGGGGTTCTGGAGGGTCGGGTTGAGGTAGATCGCCTTGGGCGCGAGCCGCACGCAGGCCTCGGCGAAGGCGTCGGGGTCGATGCCGTCCCGGTCCATCGGCAGGCCGACCAGCCGCAGGCCGAGCTGGGCGGCGATGGAGCGGGCGCCGGGATAGGTCAGCGCCTCGCACAGGATGGTGTCGCCGGGCTTCGCCAGCAGGGTGAAGATGCCGAGCAGGGCGGGATGGGCGCCGGGCGTCACGAAGACGCGCTCCTGCGCCGGCACCAGCGCGCGCCGGCTCAGCCAGGCCGAGGCGGCGTCCTTGTCGGCGGGGGAGCCGCCGAAGCCCTGGTAGCGCAGCAGCGCGACGAGGTCGCGCCCCACCTCCGCCAGCCCCTCCTGCATCCGCTCGATCAGCGCCGGGTCGGTCGGCTCCGGCGGCAGGTTCATCGAGAGGTCGACGATCTCGTGGCGCGGGGCATGGGCGGGCCGGCGTTCCGGCCGCGGCATGGCGGTGACGAAGGTGCCCTGCCCGACCCGGGCCTCGACCAGCCCGCGCTTCTGCGCCTCGACATAGCCGCGCGCCACCGTGGTGAAGTCGATGTCGAGCTCGCGGGCGAGGCGGCGCTGGGGTGGCAGCCGGTCGCCCACCGCCAGCCGCCCGGCCTTCAGGTCCTCGGCGATGAGGTCGGCAATGGCGAGGTAGCGCGGCTTGTCGCTGCGGGAGAGGTCGGGAATCCAGTCGGCCATGGCGCGGGTGCGGTCGAATCTTCGGGTTTCGCGGTCGTTTCCGCCTCGGCCGGGCCGGCGACGGAATTGACTGTATAATGTTGCATCGGCCTTTTGTCACCTCTGGTCCGCATTTTGCTGCATCTGACACATTGATGGAGCCGAGGTACCGCGTGACCGGATCTGCGCGGAACTTAGGCAGCATCACGGGTCGCGGGGCCTGTTTCACGGTCCGCCGCTCAGGATTCGGGCAGCCGATGGAGATAAGTGACTATATTATTGACTGCATATTGATGATAGATTGATGCTTTACAAAAGCAATCAATCGTCCTATTGAATGCATGCGTCGTCGCCAACCGGCACGCCGCCCATCATTCAGCCGAGGAGAGCATCATGGTTGCCGTCACCGTGCCGGCCCATCAGAAGGGCGACATTCTGGTCGACTACGAGGACAAGAAGTTCGAGGACGTGAAGGCGTCTCCCGGCGAGAAGGCCCTTGTCACGTTCCACACCGTCGCCTTCGAGGGGTCGATCGGCCTCGTCAACATGCTCCAGGCGCTGCGCCTGCAGCGCAAGGGCTTCGAGACCTCGGTGCTGCTCTATGGCCCGGGCGTCACCCTCGGCCTGCAGCGCGGCTTCCCCAAGCTCGGCGACGAGGCTTTCCCCGGCCACCAGAACTTCAACAACCAGATCACCAAGTTCATGGAAGAGGGCGGCAAGGTCTATGCCTGCCGCTTCGCGCTGCAGGCGCTGTACGGCCATGGCGAGGGCTCGCTGATCCCCGGCATCATCCCGATCAGCCCGCTCGACGTGCTGGACATCATCCTGCTCCACCGCCGCGACGACGCCTTCATGCTCCACACCTGGACCGTCTGAGCCCCGCGCGGGAGGAAGGAGGCCGACGTCGCCATGACCGAGAAAAGGATCGTCCGGGTCGCCGCGGTGCAGATCGCGCCCGATCTCGACAGCCTCGAGGGCACGCTCGCCCGCGTCCTCGCGGCGCTGGACGAGGCGGCGGCGAAGGGTGCCCGCCTCGTGGTCTTTCCCGAGACCTTCGTGCCCTGGTATCCCTATTTCTCCTTCGTCCTCCCGCCGGTGCTCACCGGCGCCGAGCACCTGCGGCTCTACGAGAACGCCGTGGTGGTGCCCGGCCCGGTCACGGCAGCGGTCGCCGCAAGCGCCCGCCGCCTCGGCGTGGTGGTCGTGCTCGGGGTCAATGAGCGCGACCACGGCTCGCTCTACAACACCCAGCTCATCTTCGACGCCGACGGCACGCTGAAGCTGAAGCGCCGCAAGATCACCCCCACCTTCCACGAGCGTATGATCTGGGGCCAGGGCGACGGCGCCGGCCTCCAGGCGGTCGACACCGCGGTAGGCCGGGTGGGCGCCCTGGCCTGCTGGGAGCACTACAACCCGCTCGCCCGCTACGCCCTGATGGCGCAGCACGAGGAGATCCACGTTGCCCAGTTCCCCGGCTCGCTGGTCGGCCCGATCTTCGCCGAGCAGATCGAGGTGACGATCCGCCACCACGCGCTGGAATCCGGCTGCTTCGTGGTGAACGCCACCGGCTGGCTCACCGAGGAGCAGGTCGCCCGGGTCTGCCCCGACGAGAAGCTGCGCCGCGCGGTGAGCGGCGGCTGCATGACCGCGATCATCTCGCCGGAGGGCAGCCATCTCGTGCCCCCGCTCACTACGGGCGAGGGCATTCTGGTGGCCGATCTCGACATGGCCCTCATCACCAAGCGCAAGCGGATGATGGATTCGGTCGGCCACTACGCCCGCCCGGAACTGCTCGGCCTCCAGCTCGACAACCGGCCCACCGCGCCGATGCGCACCAGCGCCGCCTTCCCGAGCCCCGCCTTCCCCGTGCCCGCCGACATGCCCGACCCCACAGGGAGCGACCGCGATGAAACCGATGGCGCCGACCGCCGATCTGGCCCCACTGCCGACCGAGCGGCTGATCAACGAGTTGCAGTCCTACGGGGTCCGGCTCGCTGAGCCGAAGGCGGGCGCCGACAGCCGGCGCGGCGGCGCCGGCCCCTCCGACCACAAGGCGATGACCATCGACGGCATGACCGTCATGGTCCCGGTCCACACCGCGCCCGCCTTCGACAGCCCCTATCTCGTCGAAAAGCCGGACGCCTATGGCCGCAGCCTCATCCGCCGCGACGGGCTGGTGCTGGGCGAGGTGAGCTTTCCGCTTCAGCCGAAATTCTACGGCCTCACCACCGCCGACGGCGTCCCCTATTCCAAGATCGCGGTGCTGCACGGGCGCGACGTGCTCGCCACCACCGTGCTGCAGAGCTGCATCCGCTACCAGAGCCGCACCAAGACCTGCCAGTTCTGCGCGATCGGCCAGTCCCTCGCCGCCGGCCGCACCATCGAGCGCAAGAGCCCGGCCCAGCTTGCCGAGGTGGCGAAGGCGGCGGTGGAGCTCGACGGCGTGAAGCACATGGTGATGACCACCGGCACGCCGCCCGGCCGCGACCGCGGCGCCGCCCTCCTCGCCGAAAGCGCGGCGGCGGTGAAGGCGGCGGTGGACCTGCCGATCCAGGTGCAGTGCGAGCCACCCGACGACGACGCCTGGTTCGGCCGGCTGCGCGCGGCGGGGGCCGACGCGCTCGGCATGCATCTGGAAGCGGTCACCGAGCCGGTGCGCCACCGCATCATGCCCGGCAAGGCGCAGGTCTCGGTGGAGCGCTATTTCGAGGCCTTCGCCGCCGCCGTCCCGGTGTTCGGCCGCGGGCAGGTGTCGACCTATATCCTCGCCGGCCTCGGCGACAGCCGCGAGGACATCCTCGCCACCTGCGAGCGGCTGGTGGGCCTCGGCGTCTATCCCTTCGTGGTGCCCTTCGTGCCGATCTCCGGCACCCCGCTGGAGAGCCACCCGACCCCCAGCCCGGCCTTCATGCACGCCATTCTCGGCCCGCTGTCCGGCATGCTGGTTGCAAGCGGCCTCAAGGCCATCGACGCCAAGGCCGGCTGCGCCAAATGCGGGGCCTGCTCGGCGCTCTCGACCTATGAACGGAGGGCCTGCTCGTGATCCTCGAACCGTTCAAGCCGTTCACCGCCGCCGCCTTCATGGTGAAATACGCCACCGAGGGCTGGGAGCGGCGCGACGCGGCCCGGCTGCGCCGCCGGGTGTTCTGCGAGGAGCAGGGCCTGTTCGCGGGCGATGACCGCGACGCCATCGACGACTTCGCCACCCCCATCGTCGCCCTTTCCAATCTCGGCGTCGCGCCGGGCGACGTGGTCGGCACGGTGCGCATCCATGAGGAGGCGCCGGGCCTGTGGTGGGGCTCGCGGCTCGCGGTCGCCGCCGACCACCGCAGCGTCGGCGCCATCGGCCCGGCGCTCATCCGTCTCGCCGTCTCCTCCGCCCATGCCCGGGGCTGCACCCGCTTCCTCGCCAATGTGCAGAGCCAGAACGGCCTGCTGTTCCGCCGCATGCGCTGGCGCGTGGTGGAGGAATTCGAGCTGCTGGGCCGTCCGCACCTCAGGATGGAGGCGGACCTCGCCCATTACCCGCCCTTCGGCGCGCCGGAGACCGGCTTCCACGCCCATTCCCGCAAGGCGGCCTGAGCCATGAGCCCGCGCACCATCGCCCCCTTCGATCTCGCCGGCCTCGCCGCCGGGCTGCGCGCCGGCCGGGCGCTGGCGGGCAAGGCCGATATCGGGCACGCCACCGCCCGGCTCGGCCTTTCCGCGGCGAGCGCGGTGGCGGTGGGCGACGATTGCGCAGCGATTCCCGACGGCGACGGCTTCCTGCTGCTCGCCATAGAGGGCTTCATGAACGCGTTCGTCGCCGGCGACCCGTGGTTTGCCGGCTGGTGCGGGGTGATGGTGAACCTTTCCGACATCGCCGCCATGGGCGGGCGCCCGCTCGCCGTGGTGGACGCGGTGTGGGCGGATGGCGAGGCCGGCGCCGCCCCGGTGCTGGACGGGCTGCGCGCCGCCGCGGAGCGCTTCGGCGTGCCGATCGTCGGCGGCCACACCAACCTGCGCACCGAGCGCGGCCAGCTTTCGGTCGCCATCCTCGGGCGGGCGAAACGGCTGCTCACCTCCTTCGACGCCCGGCCCGGCGAGCGGCTGATCGCCGCCATCGATCTGCGCGGGCGCTACCGCGAACCCTTCAGCAACTGGGAAGCGGCGACCGACGCCCCTGCCGAGCGGCTGCGCGGCGACCTCGAGCTGCTGCCCCGCCTCGCCGAGGCCGGGCTGTGCCGGGCGGCGAAGGACATCAGCCAGGGCGGCGTGGTCGGCACCGCCGCCATGCTGGCGGAGTGTTCCGGCGTTGGCGTCGCGCTCGACCTCGCCGCGGTGCCCGCCCCGCCGGGGGCGGACCCGCTGCGCTGGCTCACCAGCTTCCCGAGCTATGGCTATCTCCTCTCGGTGCGGCCGCAGGATGTGGCGGCCGTGCTGGCGCTGTTCGCCGGGCGCGGCATCGCCGCCGCCGATATCGGCGCGGTGACGGCGGCGCGCGTGGTCACCGTCTCCGACGGGGCCGCGGCCGAGACGATCTGGGATTTCGAGCGGCAGGTGCTGCTGGGCTGTGGCCCGGACTCGCACCCGCGCCCCAGCCAGCGGGAGTGCGCGGCATGAACGGTCTCTCGTCACTCCCCACCCGAACGGGGCGGGCGCGCAGCCTGCGCATCGCCATCCTCACCCATTCCACCAACCCGCGCGGCGGCGTGGTCCACGCGCTGGAACTCGCCGACGCGCTGGTGCGGCTCGGCCACGAGCCGGTGGTGCATGCCCCCGATCCCCGCGGCGCCGGCTTCTTCCGCCCCACCCTCGCCGATGTCGTCAGCGTGCCGGCCTCCCCCGCCGGCCCGGATGTGGCGGAGATGGTGCGGCGGCGTGCCGCCGACTATGTCCGCCATTTCGAGGCGCCGGCGCATCGCCGCTTCGACGTGTGGCACGCCCAGGACGGCATCTCCGGCAACGCGCTGGCAGACCTGAAGCGGCGCGGCCTCATCGACCGCTTCGCCCGCACCGTGCACCACATCGACAGCTTCCGCGACCCGCGCCTGCTGGCGCTGCAGGAGCGTGCCATCCACGCCGCGACCGAGCATTTCGTGGTCAGCCGGCTGTGGCGGGACGAGCTGGTGCAGCGCTACGGCCTCGCCCCGACGCTGGTGGGCAACGGCGTCGACACCTCGCGCTACAGCGCCCGCCCCGCGCCGGAAGACGCCCGGCTGCGCGAGCGGCTCGGCCTCGGGCGCGGACCGGTGATCCTCTCGGTCGGGGGCGTGGAAGCGCGCAAGAACCCGGTGCGGCTGCTGGAAGCCTTCGTGCAGCTCCATGCGCTCAATCCCGCCGCCCGGCTCGTCATCGCCGGCGGCGCCTCGGTTCTCGACCACCACGCCTGCCGCGACCGTTTCGCCGCGGTCTTTGCCGCCAGCGGCCTGCCGGCCAGCGCGGTGATCGAGACCGGGCCCTTGCCGCAGGCCGACATGCCCGCGCTCTACCGCGTCGCCGACGTGCTCGCCTTTCCCTCCCTCACCGAGGGCTTCGGCCTGGTGGTGCTGGAGGCGATGGCGAGCGGCACGCCCTGCGTGGTCTCGCGCATCGCCCCCTTCACCGAGCACCTGCACGAGGACGAGGTGGCGTGGTGCAACCCCGAAAGCCCGGCCTCCATCGCCAACGCCATCGGGATGGCGCTCGGTCCGGAATTCGCCGCCCGCCTCCGGGCGCGCGGCCTCCGGGCGGCGCGCCGGCACGACTGGGAAGCCACCGCGCTCGCCCATCTTCCGCTCTATCACCGCCTCGCGGAGCTGCAGCATGCCTGAGATGGTGTTCCATATCCGCTGGCCCGACGGCACCCGCGAGGCCTGCTATTCCCCCTCGCTGGTCATCAAGGACTACTTCACCCCCGGCGAGAGCTACCCGCTCTCGGACTTCCTGGCCCGCAGCGCCACGGCGCTGAACATCGCCAGCGAGCGGGTGCGGGCGCGCTACGGCATGCCCTGCTCGCGCGCCATGGGCCAGCTCGCCCGCATCGAGACCGCCGGGCGCCGCTTCGACGCCGCGTCCCCGAACGCCCCCGACATTCCCGAACCGCGCGTGACCGTCGAAGGCTTCGACGGGTAGCGCTGGAGGACGACCCATGACCGACGCATCCGCGCCTCCCGGCGCCACCCCGCACCATGCCGTCATCATCGTCGGCGGCGGACAGGCCGGCCTGTCCATGAGCTGGCACCTGCAGCAGCGCGGCATCGACCATCTGGTGCTGGAGAAGGACCGCGCCCTGCATGTGTGGGAAACCCAGCGCTGGGACAATTTCTGCCTCGTGACGCCCAACTGGCAGTGCGACCTGCCGGGCCACCCCTATGCCGGGGCGGAGCCGGACGGCTTCATGAAGAAGGGCGAGATCCTCGCCTGGCTCGCCGGCTTCCGCGCCAAGGTCGACCCGCCGATCCGCGAGGGCGTGGAGGTGCTGAAGGTCGCCCCGCGCACCGAGGGCGGCTACCATGTCGCGACCTCGGCGGGGGACTTCACCGCGGACCAGGTGGTGGTCTGCTCCGGGGGCTATCGCGAGCCGATCGTGCCCCGCCTCGCCGAGCGGCTGCCGGTCGCGATCCGGCAGGTGCAGTCCGCCGACTACCGCAACGCCGGGCAGCTTCCCGAGGGCGCCGTGCTGGTGGTGGGCTCCGGCCAGTCCGGGGCGCAGATCGCCGAGGACCTGCATCTGGAAGGCCGCAAGGTGTTCCTCGCGGTCGGCAACGCGCCGCGCTGCGCCCGGTTCTACCGTGGCCGCGACGTCGTCACCTGGCTGGCAGAGATGGGCTATTACGACATGCCGGTCGAGCAGCACCCCCTGCGCGAGGGCGTGCGCGACAACACCAACCACTATGTCACCGGGCGCGACGGCGGGCGCGACATCGACCTGCGCCGCTTCGCCCTCGAAGGCATGGAGCTGTTCGGCGCGCTGCGGGACTTCGACGGGCGGGCGCTGGTGTTCGACACCAACCTCACCCGCGCGCTGGACGACGCCGACCGTACCTATAACGGCATCAACGCCGCCATCGACGCCTTCATCGCCGAACGCGGCATCGAGGCGCCGCCGCCCTCGCGCTACGAGCCGGTGTGGCGCCCGCCGGCCGAGCGCGAGCGGCTCGACCTCGCCGCCGCCGGCATCGGCTCGATCGTCTGGTGCATCGGCTTTCGCCCGGATTTCCGCTGGCTGGACGTGCCGGTCTTCAACGGCGCCGGCCGGCCGCAGCACCGGCGGGGGGTGACGCAGCAGAAGGGCGTCTATTTCCTCGGCCTGCCCTGGCTGAACAGCTGGGGCTCCGGCCGCTTCGAGGCGGTGGGCCGCGACGCCGGCTTCCTCGCCGAGCGCATCGCCGAGCGGTTCGCCGACATGGGGGCCGGCGGCCGCGCCACCGCGCGGGGACACGCCGCATGACCATCGCCCTGCCGCTGCGACCGGAACCGTCCGACAGCCGCCCGGTCCCGGCGCCGGATCGGGGCGCACCGGCTCTCCCCGCCGAGCGGATCGTGCTCGGCATGCCTCATCTCAGCCTCGGCGGGCTGGCCGAGACCTGGCTGCTGAAGGAGCTGGGCCACCGCCACTGGCAGATGCTGGCCGCCCTGGCCGGGCGCGCGGTGCCGGATTTCCGCGACGAGCAGGGTGCCCCCTGCTACGCCGCCTTCTGCGGGCTGAGCGTGCGCGAGGCGGCTTTCGGCCGGCTGCGCGAGCACGACGTGCTCACGCTGGCCTCGCGCATCGCCCGCATCTCCCGCACCCAGTTCGCCAGCCTGCACCGCCTCACCCGGGACGGCGAGCTCGTGGGCACGGTCGAACTGGCCTCGGTCTTCGTGAAACGCGGGGAGCCGGGCCGCAACCGCTCCATCGCCCGGGTGGCGCTCGACCTGTTTCCGCCTCCCGGCGCGGCGGCGGAATTCGGCGGGGCGGCGGCGCTGGCGGCGCGGCTGCGGGCGCCCGACTGGGACGGCCATTTCGGCTTCACGCGCGCCGACGCCCGCGAACGCGGCCGCGTGACCATCAATCCGTGCCCGGCGCAGGATTTCAACGGCGCCGATTTCCTCTACTTCGCCTCGTTCCAGGCCTTCACCGACCGGGCGGAATGGGAGCTGTTCCGCCGGCCCCGCCTCGCGAGCGTGGCGCGCGACATCGTCTTCCACGGCAATGTCGAGATCGGCGAGGCCATCGCCGTGGTGCTGATGGGCGAGCGCCCGACCCCCGCCGGGCTCGACCACTGGTTCCGGCTGGAACGGGCCAGCGACGGCGCCCGGCTCGCCGACGTGTTCAGCCGGCGCGAGGAACCGGCCCCCTCGCGCTGAGGCCGGCGGCGCGGCGGCTTGATGCGGCGGCGGCTCGACGCCGGGGCACGGGCGCCCTACACGGTCCGCTCACATTCAGAGCGAGCGCCGGAGGGACCACCATGACGAACTTCACCGATCGACTGCGCGAGGAAAACCGCGCCGACTGGACCGCCACCGTCGAGCACCGCTTTGTTGACGAAATCTTCCGCGGCGCGATCGATCCGCAGGCGATGCGGCGCTACCTCGTGCAGGACTACCAGTTCATCGACCGTTTCACCGCGCTGGTCGGCGCCGCGATCGCCTTTGCCGACCGCTTCGAATCGCGCATCCGCTTCGCCCAGTTCGCGGCGATGATCACCAGCGACGAGAACACCTATTTCCAGCGCGCCTTCGACGCCCTCGGCGTGCCGGCGACGGAGCGCGCCGCCCCGGCTCTCAGCCCGGTCACGACCGCCTTCCAGGAGCTGATGCACGCCGCCGCGCAGAGCCGGGACTATGGCTGCTGCCTCGCCGTGCTCAGCGTGGCCGAGGGCATCTATCTCGACTGGGCCGACCGCCCCGGCGCGGCGCTGCCGCCCGATTTCATCCATGCCGAATGGATCACCCTGCACAACAACGACGGCTTCCGCGCCTTTGTAACCTGGCTGCACGGCGAGCTCGACCGGGTCGGCGCCGCACTGGCGCCGGATCAGGCCGAATTGGCGCGCAAGTATTTTTCCCGCGCCGTGCAACTGGAACGCGCTTTCTTCGATCACATCTTCGCGTGACGTCAGGCAGGCGGCATTACTGGCGCTGGCAACGGCCAAATCGTGGTAGAAAGACACCCTGTGCCGGCGCCTTCAATGATCGGCTGCCGCTTCTGCTCGGGTAGCAAAGAAAAAGCCCCGCGAGACCCGGCGGGAACATCCTTGTTGCGCCAATAACCCGCACGCCCGCAGGTTGCAGCCCGGAGATGATATTGCCGGATCGTAAGGACCCCGGCGCGGCGTGACATTTCGACTTTCCATCGCGGGCGGTGGACGCCGCAGGCGGGGTATCGGCCAGACTATATTCGTTTCATTTCGGCGATCTTCTTCGCCTGATCATTGACCTTTGGGAGAAAGCTGCTAAACCGATTCTCATCTCAATGGAGAAGATGATGTCCGAACAAGAGAGCCCGAATGCCGATTATCTCGGCCTGACCGCCGACGTCGTCGCGGCGTTCGTCGGCAACAACTCGGTTCCCGCGGCCGAGCTTCCCGAACTCATCGCAAAGGTACATGGCGCCCTGGTGCGCCTTGCCACTCCCGCCCCGGTCGTCGCGGAAGAAGTGCTGAAGCCCGCGGTCGCCATCAAGAAGTCGGTGACGCCGGAATATATCATCTGCCTTGAGGACGGGCTGAAGTTCAAGTCGCTGAAGCGGCATCTTCGGACCAAGTACAACATGACGCCGGAGGAATACCGCGCGAAGTGGGGTCTGCCGAACGATTACCCGATGGTCGCGCCGTCCTATGCCGAGGCGCGCTCCAATCTCGCGAAGAAGATGGGCCTCGGCCAGCAGCGCAAGAAGCCCGTGCCGCCGCCGGCCCCGGCCAAGACCCGCGGCCGCCGCAAGGTCGTCGCCGCCTGATCGGTCCCAGCGGTCGCCGTCGCGACGGCGCGCCGGGCCATCGTCAAGTCTGCCGCGTTTCGAAGCCGTCCGGCGCCCGCCGGGCGGCTTCGTCGTTGTACGGCTCAG
>CAZIXP010000054.1:8334-23959 GCA_964543245.1 uncultured Starkeya sp. | reverse complement strand
CACCTGCCATTCCTCGTGAGCCGTGCCCAGCGCCGCGTTCAGCGCGGCGCGCAGCGGCTCCAGCACGCCTTGCCACGTCTCCCAGATGTCGTCGATCAGGGGGTTGTTGGCGATGGATTTCAGCGTGATGTGCGGCACGCGCTCATAGACGAAGCCCTGGCGGATATCGTGATAGACCGGGGTGTCGGCGGGGGCGCGGCGGGTGAGGGCGGCCTCCTTCGCCCGGCCCTCGCGGCTGTCGGCGAGGAGATACCAGGGGTAGCGCGCCGCCATGAGCCGGGTGCGCGCCAGCGCCAGCGCGACGCGGGAGGTGTCGATGGTGATCCAGCGCCGGCCCCATTGCTCCGCGACATAGGCCGTGGTGCCCGAGCCGCAGGTGGGGTCGAGCACGAGGTCGCCGGGGTCGGTGGCCATCAGGATGCAGCGTTCGATGACTTTTGTATTGGTTTGGACGACATAGGTCTTGTCATCGGTGAACGCGCCAGTCTGAGTGTCCGTCCAAAGGTCAGTAATTGGAGTTACCGGGAAGTCGTCAATAAATCGTACATAGCTTAGAGAATTTTTGGTGGGATATCCAAGTCTCCATGATTTTGAAAGGCGGTTCATTCCATTAAAATTTGTTTTCCAATATCCTTTACCTGCTTTGAAATTTATTCCCTCATAAATATAATCGAATCCAGTTGTTTCGCCTCCGCTTTGTGATTTCAGGTTGTCATGTCTATAAACGCTAACTTTGCTAATAGCAGATCCGTCTCGGCTACGTTCGGCGGAGTTCATGGGTCGACGAAATAACGCATCTGTTTGCACTCTTGTAAATCGGTTTCCGATATCAGCATCAAGGCCGCTCGGCAAGAATAATGATCTGTATTTAGTATGCTGGCGATGTTTTCCATACCATATGATAAAATCTCCGGTCCCGCCGAGGAATGTTCCGCCCAAACTTGAAGTAGTCTTGAAGAAAATTTGCGCGATGTAATTATCCGCCCCAAACACCTCATCCATCACCGCCCGCACGCGATGCACGTTCTCATCGCCGATCTGCACGAAGATCGAGCCGCTCTCGGTCAGCAGGTCGCGCATCACGGTGAGGCGGTCTCTGAGATAGGCGAGGTAGCTGTGGATGCCGTCCTTCCAGGTGTCGCGGAACGCCTTCACCTGCTCGGGCTCGCGCGAGATGTCGGTCTGCTTGCCGTCCTTCACGTCGCGCGACTGGGTGGAGACCTGCCAGTTCGAGTTGAACTTGATGCCGTAGGGCGGGTCGAAATAGATGCACTGCACCTTGCCCTTCAGGCTCTCGCGCTCGGCAAGGCTGGCCATCACCTGCAGGCTGTCGCCCAGGATCATGCGGTTCGACCAGTGCTGGTCGTGCTGGTAGAACTCGGCCCGCGCCTCCGGGTCCAGCCCGTTGAAGTCGGCGAACAGGTCGGGCGCGTCGGTCTCCGCCTCGCGCTTCTGCGCAGTGCGGCGCTTGAGGTCGTCGATGATCGCCTTGGGGTGGATCTTCTCCTGGATGTAGAGCGGCGGCACGTTGACCACGAGGTCGGTCCAGTCCTGCCGGTCCTTGCCGCGCCACACCAGCTGCGCGTCCGACAAAGTGAGGCGGCCGGTCTCGGCGAGCTCCCGCATCTGCGCGTGGGTGATGGTGATGCGGGCGCCGTTCCAGATGAGCTCGGGCTGGCCCGGCTCCTCCGGCGTGCGGGTCGCCCCCTCCGGCAGCGGCCGGGCGCGGGGATAATGCGCCGGGGGCAGCGGCGCGGAATCCTCCTCGCGGCGGAAGAAGCTCTCCATCTCCGCGGTGGGGATGTTGAGCCGCGTCGCCTCATTGTGCTTCAGCGCGTCGACCTGCCGGGAGGAGCGGCCGGAGCCGGCATTGCCAGTGGAGGAGCGGGGAGAACGGGCCATCAAACCGGTACTTTCTTCAGCAGTTTTTCCACCAGCGCGGCGAAATCGTCATTTATCATCGCCCAGTCGCGGAATTCGGCGAAGGCCCAGCGGCCGAAGCCGCCCAGCGCGTTCACCCCGGGCACCCACAGCTCGCGCGTCGCCTCGGCCTTGGCCTTGTCGCTCTCGTCGCGCAGCCCCTTCACCTCCAGCACGAGATGGAGGGGCTCGTCGCGGCCATCGTCGAGCCGGACCAGGAAATCGGGGAGGTAGCGCCGCCTGATGCCGCCATCGAGATAGGGGATGTCGAAGCCCAGCGCCTGGTTCTTGGCATAGGCCAGCACGCGGGGGTGGCCTTCCAGCGTCAGCGCCAGCTGCTCCTCCCAGCTCGAGTCCAGCACGACATGGCTGATGTGGCTGCGCGGCGGCCGCGCCCCGGTCTGCCAGCAGGGCTTGGAGGTGATGAAGTTGACGTGCCGGGTCGAGCCCCTGGGGTTGTAGGGGTCGAGCACCGCCATGATCCGCCCGTCGCTGCCGCGGGTGCAGGCGATGTCGATCTTCTCCGCCGCCCGCGCCAGCTGGTCGATATAAAGGATCGCGCCGGCGGGAACGCCCCGGGTGACGAGATAGCCCTCGTCCAGCCAGCGCCGCGCCAGCCGGTGAATCTGCGGGAACAGGTGCTGCTTGGGAAAGCCGTCCTCGTCGCGGAAGCTGGTGTAGAGCAGGTACTTCGCGAGGTTGAAGCTGATCTCGGAGGGGCGCAGCCGCTCCAGCACCTTGGGCGTGATGGTGACGCCCTCGCCGACGATGCCCTCCATCACCACCGAGGTGGGGCCGATGTCGAGCGGGGTGATCTCCAGCCGGCTGTCCTCGGTGAAGACGGCGTCCAGCCGCTCGGAGGGCATCTCGCGGCGATAGCCGCTGACGCGCGGAAACACGATCTCCAGCGCCGCCCGCTCGCGGATGGCGTGGACCCGCGTCACCGGCTTGGTCACCGTCGGCGTGGTCACCTGCGGGGAGGAGGCGAAGTCGAAGGGAATGCCCATGATGTCGGCATATTCGACATCGAACAGCCCGGTCGCCGGGTTGATGTCATAGGACTGCCGGCGCAGCCCGCGCCCCACCACCTGCTCGCACAGAAGCTGGGTGCCGAAGGCCCGTACGCCGAGAATATGCGTCACCGTGTTGGTGTCCCAGCCTTCGGTGAGCATCGACACCGACACCACGCAGCGAATCTGCTCGCCGAGCCGGCCGGGCCGGCCGACCGTGTTCATCACCTCGCGCAGCAGCCAGCTCTCGCTCATCTCGCCCTGCGCGCTGGCGGCGCCCTCGCGGCGGGCGAGCTCGGATTTGAACTGCTCGATCTCGGTGGCCGCGGCCTCGCGAAACCCCTTGTCGAGCGCATTGCCGGAGTCGATCTGCCGGGAATCGATCAGCAGCGTGCGCGGGCGGGGCAGGCGGCCGCCGTGTTCGTCATAATTGCGGAACAGCTCGAGATGGCCGGCATGGAAGGCCGCGCGCTCGCCCTCCTCGGCGTCGCCTCGCTCGAAACCGGCGATCCATTCAAAGACGAGCCGGGAAATCGCGGTGTTCTGGCAGACGACGATGAACACCGGCGGCACGCCGATGCCCGCGCGCTGCCAGCGCTCGAACTCGCCTTCGTAATGGCTGTAGAGCGCGTTCAGCGCCGTCTTCAGCGTGTTGGGCAGGTCGAACGGGCTGAGCTTCGCCGCGCCGGCCGCGGTCTTCGGCAGGTCCTTGCCGATGTGCTTCCACAGGTCGCGGTACACGACGGAATCGGTCTGCACCAGATTGTCGCTCACCGGCACCCGCGGCAGCTTCACGATGCCGCTCTCGATCGCGTCCATCAGGCTGAAATCGGACACCACCCAGGGAAACAGCGAGCCCTCGGCATAGCCCGAACCGCGCAGGAAGAAGGGCGTCGCCGAGAGGTCGTAGACCGCGCGCACGCCCTTCGACAGCCGGCGGTTCAGCGCCGCGATGCCATTGATCCAGAGCCGCGCCGCCTCCTCGTTCTCGGCCGCCTCCCGCCGGTCGTCGGCGCCGAGCGGGCCTTCCTCGTCATTGCCGACCTTGCGGCAATAGCAGTGGTGCGCCTCGTCATTGATGACGTTGACGCGGTCATATTTCAGCAGCTTTTCGCACGCCCGCTCCAGCATCTGCGCGTCGGTTTCCAGCGTGCGCAGCGGCTCGGGGTCGTTGCCCTGCAGAAAGCTGCGCGCCACCTTCGGCAGCGCCGCGTTGTCCCGATGCTGGAAGGCGTGGAAATTGGTGATGACGATCTCCGCCCTGCGGATGTCGGGCAGCATTTCCGGCGGCACCAGCTCGCGCGTCTCGTAGTAGTTGTTCTCGTCGCTCGGCTGCAGGACGCGCAGCCGGTCCTTGATCGTGATGCCCGGGGTGACGATGAGGAAGGCGCGCGAAAAGTCCTTCGATTCCTTGCGGGCGGCGTTCACCGCCTGCCAGGCGATCAGCATCGCCATCACGGTGGTCTTCCCGCTGCCGGTCGCCATCTTCATGGCGAGGCGGAACAGCCCGGGATTCGCGTCCTCGTTGTGCCGCTCGATCTGCTCCAGGAGCTTGCGGGTCGCCGCACGCCGCGGCGCCACCTCGGTCAGCCAGATGATGGTCTCGACCGCCTCGATCTGACAGAAGAAGGGGCGGGGTCCGGCCCAGGCCTCCTGCGGCCGGCGCCAGTGCTGCAGCAGCTGCTGGGTGAGCGCCGTCACCCCCCAGTCGGCGGGATTGCGCAGGTCCCGCCACTGGTCGACATCGGCGCGGATCGCATTGATCAGCGCATTGTCGGAGGAGTCGCCGAGGTCGAGCGAGGCCTGCCCGGCGGAGGCTCTCTTCCGCGAGGCCGGAACCGGCACGATGAAGCGGGAGGGGCGGCGGCCCCGGTTCGGTTCCCCGTCGAGCGGCTGGCCCTTCTTGTCGAGCGGGTGGTGAAGCGCCGGCACGAGATAGGGCGAGTTCAGAATCGGTCGCTCATAAAAACGGCTCAATGTCGTCGCCCCGCCCGCAGCTTCGATTTTTCTGAAGAAACTAAGCGATATCCGTCCCTCTTTGCTATCGCCTTTTCTCCGCTGGACGGCCCCGGGCGAGGGCCACCGCGTGTCGCCGCCCGGAATCGGACGTCCCGGCCCGGCGCGATCAGGCGGCCGTTCCCGCGGCAATGCCGAAGCGCGCGGCGGGCTTCTGGGCGGAAAGCTGGGGGCCGAGGGCGGCGCGGGCGGCCTCGAACGCCTCCCACAGGCCGACATCGGCGAGCGCGGGAATGGTGGTGGTCTCGCCGCGGTCGAAGCCGACCAGCGCGGCATCCACCATGTCCTCGGCCCGCATCACGATCTCGCTCGGCAGATGTTCGACCGGCAGTCCGCCGATCGCCCAGAGCTCGGTGGCGGTGGCACCGGGAAGCACCGACTGGACGCGCACGCCCTTCTCCGCGAGCTCCTTGTGGAGCGACAGGCTGAAGGCCTGGATGAACGCTTTCGACCCGCCATAAACGCCGTTCAGCAACTCCGGCGCGAGGGCCACGACCGACGCGATGTTGATGATCGCGCCCGTGCCGCGGGCGACGAAGCCAGGGACGGCGGCGTAGGTCAGCCGCATCGGCGCGGTGACGTTCAGGCGGATCATCGCCTCCATCCGGTCGACATCGCTGGCGAGCAGTTCGGTATGCGTGCCGATCCCGGCATTGTTGACCAGCAGGGAGATGCTCGCATCGCGGCGCAGCACAGCTTCCACGCCGGCGAGCGCGGCGGGATCGCCGAGGTCGGCGGCGATCACTTCCACGGCGCGGCCGGTCTCGTCGGAGATGCGCGCGGCCAGCGCCTGCAGCTTGTCCTGGCTGCGGGCGACGAGGATCAGGTCGTGGCCCCGGCGGGCCAGCCGATCGGCATAGACGGCGCCGATTCCGCTCGAAGCGCCGGTGATGAGTGCGGTTCCCTGGGTCATGGTGCGTTCCTCTCGGGTGCAGGGGGTGTGTCGCTGTCGACGCCCCGGTTATGCCGCGAATGGACAATGGCCGAAATGACGTTTAACGACATGATTTGAGACATACGGGAGGGGGCGATGCCGCAGGTTGCGATGGTACTGACGCCGGGCTTCCAGTTCCTGGCGCTCGGCGCGCAAACCGCGTTCGAACTCGCCAATACCGTGGTGGAAGAACCGTTTTACGCGCTGGGCATCTATTCCGTCGCGGGCGGGCCGGTTGTCTCTTCCAGTGGTTTCGAGGTGCCGACGCGCCCGCTTCGGGAGGCGGGAGCCGTCGATACGCTGCTGCTCATGGCCGGGCTGGAGCCGCCGCCGCTGCAGGATGCGCCGACGCTGGCGGCGCTGGGCGAGGCGGCGCATCTCGCCCGACGGGTGGCCGGGCTTTGCACCGGTGCCTTTCTGCTGGCGCAACTCGGCCTGCTCGACGGCCGCCGCGCCACGACGCATTGGGCTTTCAGCCGGAGGATGCAGGAGGCGTTCCCCGCGATCCGGGTGGAGGAGGATCGCATCTTCATCAATGAAGGCCAGGTCTGGACGTCGGCCGGTCTGACGGCCGGGCTCGACGTGGCGGTTGCTCTTGTGGAGAAGGACCTCGGCACCGAGGTCGCGCGCGCGGTGGCGCGGCGCATGGTGATGCACCATCGCCGTGCGGGCGGCCAGTCGCAGCATTCCGAAATGCTCGAACTGGCGCCGAGCAGCGACCGGATCCAGAAGGCCCTGTCCCATGCCCGCAGCCATCTCACCAACGCGCTGACGGTCGAGGAACTCGCGGAGGTCGCGGCGCTGTCCCCCCGCCAGTTCAGCCGCAGCTTTCGCGCCGAGACCGGCCAGACCCCGGCCAAGGCGGTCGAGCAGCTGCGGCTGGAGGCGGCCCGGCTGCTGCTCGGGGACACCCGGCACAGCCTGGAGACGGTGGCACGGGAGGCGGGATTCGCCGATCTGCGGCGGATGCGGGAGGTGTTCATGCGTAATTATGGCCAGCCGCCCCAGGCCTTGCGCCGCATGATGCGCGTGGGCTGACGCGGTCCGTGCGGCCGGGCACGGCCGATGGCGGGTGAGGCGGCGGTGACGGGCGCGTTGCCGTCTTCGCCATCAATCATTTACCGTCAACGACCATGTTCAGCCCGACGCCGGGACCTGAGCCGGCCTTCCGAGCCGTGGAGTCGCCATCATGACTGTCCTGCGCCATATCGTGGCTCTCGCCCTGATGCTGGGCGTGTGCGGAGGCCTTGCGCCATTGCGGGCCGAGGATTCCACCCCGATCGCGGTCACCTCCGGCGTGAGCTACCAGTATCTCACGACCTGGCCGGTCGAGCGCCTGAACCAGATCCTCACCACCGATGCCCCGGCCTTCTTCGGCACCAGTATCGCCTATACCCCGGCCCGCAACGCGGTGCGGCTCTACCGTGTGACCTACAGCTCGGTCGTGCCGGAGCGCGACAACCGGCAGATCACCGCCACGGGCCTCCTCGCGGTGCCCGATACCGCGGGCACCCGCTTCCCGATGGTGTCCTATCAGCACGGCACGGTGTACCGGAAGCAGCAGGTCCCCTCCTTCCCCGACAACAGCCCCGAGACCCAGCTGATGATCGCGCAGTTCGCGGGTCAGGGCTATGTGCTTATCGGTGCAGACTATTTCGGCATGGGCGGGT
Organism: uncultured Starkeya sp.; assembly: GCA_964543245.1. Taxonomy (GTDB): domain Bacteria; phylum Pseudomonadota; class Alphaproteobacteria; order Rhizobiales; family Xanthobacteraceae; genus Ancylobacter. The sequence continues at coordinate 16,409 of CAZIXP010000054.1, read as the reverse complement.
CGAGTGAGCCGCAGGGCTTCATGGTCAAGGGCAGCCACCAGCAGGCGACCTACGACATGCTCCTCGCCAGCCGGGCCGTGCTGGCGCAGATGAAGATCGAGACCCCCCGCCTCGCCATCGCCGGCTGGTCGCAGGGCGGCTTCGTCACCATGGCGATGCTGGAAAAGCTGGAATCGACCGGCGTCACCGTGAAGACCGCCACCGCGAGCGCGCCGCTGGACGTCTTTGCGGCCCTGAACGGCTTCCTCCAGTTCCCGCGTGCGATCGATGCGGGCTGGGTGAACTCGCTCTTCATCCTCTCCGCCTTCTCCTATGAAGAGTATTACGGACTGCCCGGAATGGCCGCGTCGATGTTTGCCGGGGAGTATTACGACCTGCTTCGCCGGGCTTATGACAATGAAGACGTCGACGTCACCGCCATCCCGACCGATCTGCACAAGCTGATCCGGCCGGCCTATTTCGATCCGCAGTTCTTTGCCATGTCAGCCTATGGCCGCATCATTGCACAGACGCAGTCGTATCGCTGGCTGATCAAATCGCCGGTGCGTAATTATTACGGAGAGGCCGACGAGGTCATCACGCCCGGCATTGGCCAGATCGCGCAGACCTACCAGCGCGCGATGGGGGCGGGGAACATGACGGTGGAGGCGATCTCGACCGGCGCCACAAGCCATCGCGGCACCTTCGCGACGGCGGTTCCGCAGTGGAAAATCTGGTTCGATACGCCGTAACCCCTTGAAAAATATCAATCGGGCAGCGCGGGCGGCGGCAGCAGCCGGGGCAGGTCGGCCGGTCCGCCGCGCGCGACGATCCGGCCCTGCTCCAGGCGGATGATCTCGTCCATCCGCTCGAGCCGGGCGGGGCGGTGGGTCAGCAGCAGCAGCGCGACCTCCGGCCGGGCCTCCAGCAGGGCGTCGAGCAGGGCGGCCTCGGTCGCGAGGTCGAGGCCTTCCGTCGGCTCGTCCAGAATGAGGATGGGGCGGCGCGCCAGCAGGGCGCGAGCCAGCACGATGCGGCGGGCCTCGCCCCCCGACACGCGGCTGCCATGCGCCCCTACCTCGGTGCCGAAACCGTTCGGCTGGGCTTCGACGAAGTCGAGAATCTGCGCGATTCGGCAGGCGTCACAGAGGCTTGCGTGATCGGCGCGGGGGTCGGCGATCCGGAGATTGTCGGCGATCGAGGCGCTGAACAGATGGTCGGATTGCGACATCAGCGCGATGCGGGACCGGATATCCGCCCCCGCAATGGCGGCATAGGGCACCTCGGCAAAGGAGATCAGCCCCTCGGAAGCGGGGTAAAATCGTAGCGCCAGCGCCGCGAGGCTCGATTTTCCCGATCCGCTGGGGCCCACCACGGCGATGCGGCGGCCGGGCGCGAGGTCGAGATCGATGCCGGCAAGGCTGGCGCTCGCGGCGCCGGGATAGGTCAGCCCGACGCCGCGCAGCCGCAATGTTCCACTCCGCGGCAGGGCCGCCGGCGCGGCAGGCTCCGCGGTCGGCGCCGGCGTGTCGGCGACCTCGAACACCCGCCGCGCCGAGCTGAGGAGCGTCGGAATCGTTTGGATCGCCAGAGGGATGGCGGAAACCGCGTCGAAGCTCGCCAGCGCCAGCAGCGCCAGCAGCGGCAGCTCCTCAGGTGCTATGGAACCGCTCGCAAGCTGCGGGAATCCGAGAATCAGCACCCCCAAAAGCGCGATCTGGGGCGCGGCTTGGAGGGGGGCGTTGGCGAGGCTGGAGGCCCGGGACAGCCGAATTTCGTCGGCGGTGAGCGCGTCGCTGGCGGCGAGCAGCCGGGCGCGGTGCATGCCGGCCCCGTCATAGACCGCAAGCTCCTGCAATCCCTGGATTTCTTCCACCAGCAGGGCGTTGAGCCCGGCGCTGCCGCGGGCCAGCCGCCGGGCGCTGGCGGCGCTGCGCGCGTGGAGGATGGTCGGTATGATGAGAGCGCCGGTGAGGATGACGAGGCCGGTCACGACGGCCATCCTGCCGTCATAGGCGGCGAGCACGGCAAGGCAGGGTCCCAGCGCCAGCAGCGCGACCGCGAAGGGGGAGAGGACCCGCAGGAAGGCGGTCTCCAGCCGGTCGATGTCGCCGCGCAGCCGGCTGAGCAGGTCGCCGCTGGAGAGCCCCTGCAGCGTCGCCGGGGCGCCGGCTTCCATGCGGGCGAACAGCCAGGGCCGCAGGCTGGCGACGAAGCGCAGCGTCGCCTCGTGGCCCACCACCCGCTCGGCATAGCGCCCGCCGCTGCGGATCAGCGCGCAGGCCCGGATATAGGCGGAGGGGGTGAAGTAGTTCATCGCCACCCCCGCCGCGCCGGCCAGCGCCATGGCGGTGACGAACCAGCCCGAGATCGCCATCAGCGCGATGCTGGCGAGGGTGGCGAGGGCGGAGAGCAGTACGGCGAGCGCCATCCACCCCGCCTGGGGCCGCATGAGGCGCAGCAGGCGCAGCAGGTCGCTCATGCCGGCGTCTCCCCCTCGGCCTGCCCCTCGGCCAGTTCGTGGCGCACCAGCGCGGCGAAGCGCCCGCCAGCGGCGCGCAGCTCGGCCTCGGTGCCGATTTCCACCACCCGGCCGCGTTCCAGCACCAGGATGCGGTCGGCATGGGCGAGGCTGGCGAGGCGGTGGGCGATGACGAGCAGGGTCCGGCCCGGCTTCAGCCCGGCGATGGCCTGCTGCACCGCCGCCTCGGTGCCGGCGTCGAGATGGGCGGTGGGCTCGTCGAGCAGCACCAGCGGGGCGTCGCGGTAGAAGGCGCGGGCAAGCCCGATGCGGTGGGCCTCGCCGCCCGACAAGGCGTGACCGCCATCCCCGAGCGGGGTGGCGTAGCCCTGCGGCAGCGCCGCGATCCGCGCGTCGATGGCGGCGTGCCGGGCGGCCTGCGCCACCCGTTCGGGGTCGGGCGCCGCCTCGCCCAGCGCGATGTTGGCGGCGGCGTCGGCGGCGAACAGGGTGGGGCGCTGGGGAACATAGGCCAGCCGCGCCCGGAAAGCGGCGAGATCGAGCCCCGCCAGCGGCACGCCGTTCACCAGAATGCGCCCGCCGGTGGGGCGGGCAAAGCCCATGAGCAGGGCGAACAGGCTGGATTTTCCCGCGCCGGAGGCACCCACCACGGCCCAGGTCTCACCGGCGGGCACCGTGAAGCTCACCCCGTCCAGCGCCCGGCGGCCATCGGCGAAATCGAGCCGCACCTCCTCGAAGCGCAACGCCACCGGGCCGTCCGGCCGCGGCACGGCGGCGCCCGCGCCGGCCCCGCGCTCCGCCAGCTCGGGCATGTCCTCCAGCGCCGCCAGCCGCTCGGCGGCGCCGAGCGCCTCCATGCGGGCGTGATAGGCGGTGCCCATGGCGCGCAGCGGCAGGTAGAATTCCGGCGCCAGCAGCAGCACGAAGAGGCCGTGCTGGTAGCCCATCTCGCCCCACATCAGCCGCAGCCCGATCATCAGCGCCACCAGCGCGATCGAGACGGTGGCGAAGAATTCGAGCGTGAGCGAGGAGAGGAAGGCGATGCGCAGCACCGCCATGGTGTCGCGGCGATACTCTTCCGCCGCCTCGGCGACCTCGCCGGTCATGCGCGGGCCGGCATTGAACGCCTTCAGCGTGGCGAGGCCCTGGATGGCGTCGAGGAAATGGCCGGACATCCGCTGCAGCCGGCGCCACTGGCGCTGGTTGCGCTGCTCCGCGCCCATGCCGATCAGCGCCATGAACAGCGGGATCAGCGGGGCGGTGACGAAGAAGGCGAGGGCGGAGACCCAGTCGAGCGGCGCGACCACGAGCAGGATGCCGACCGGCAGTACCGCGGCCTGCGTCATGGCCGGGATGTAGCGGGAGAAGAAGGGCTCGGTGCCCCGCACCCCATCCGCCAGCGCGGCGACGATCTCGCCCGGCGGGCTGCCGGAAAGGCCGGGCGGGCCGATCCGGTCCAGCCGTTCCAGCATGGCCCGCCGCAGCGCCGGCACCACCTTCATCGCCGCGGCGAAGCCGAAGCGCTCGGCGCCATAGGCCGCGAGCGCGCGCAGCCCCGCCAGCCCCGCCAGCGTCAGCAGCCCGGGCGTCAGCGCCGCCGCCGGCGTGCCCCGGAACAGCGCGGCGTCGAGCAGGGAGGCGACGACCCAGGCCTGCGCCACGATGACGCCGCCGCCCAGCGCCCCCGCCACCATGGCGGCGGTGAGCTCCCGCCGCGCCATGGGCCGCCAGCCCGCGAGAAAGCGGGCGGCGCGGGTCTTGCGGCGCCGGGCTTCCAGCGCACCGGCGGCCTCCGCCTCGTCCGCAGGCGCCGCATCCGTCGTCAGCAGGGTGTCCGATGCCACGTGCCTGTCCGTCTGTGTGCGCGGCCGCGGACGGAACCGTGCCGCCGCCGCGTCTCTGCCCGTCATTTGTCAGCCGTCCCTCGCCTCGGCGGGCGTGGGGTGGGCCGATGGCCCCTGCCTATCCGGCGCGGAGGGCCTGCCGCCATGCGCCAGGTCATTGTCCGGCGGGTTTTCGTCGCAGATCGCCCGCCGCTCGCGGGCAAAGCCTCTAGCACATGGCATGGGGTGCGCCGATGCGGCACAGGCGGCCCGGCGCTTGGAAGCCGCCCGCGCCCGTTCACATCCGCAGGAGCGGGGGAGGGGGCGGGATGGCGGCCAGCTCTCCCGCAGCGCCTCGGCAGGCGAGACCGGGCGGGCCGGCCCGCGGGCCGTTGCGGCAGCACCGTCGTGGGGCGGCGGGTCGCCCGGCGGCAGCGGCGCCGGTCTCGCTTAACGACGCCGCCTCACTTGACGGCGCCGCCTCACTTGCCGTCGAGAAAAGCGCGGACCAGCTTCACCGTAGCCTCGGGCTGCTCCTCCATCAGCCAGTGCCCGGCGTCGGGCACCACGGCTTCGTGCACGTCGGTCGCGACAAAGCCCATCACCACCGCCATGGTCGGGCCGAAGGATTTCTCGCCGCCGATCGCCAGCACCGGCATGGTCAGCTTGCCGGCCGCGGCGAACGCCTTGTTGTCGATCGCGTCCTGATCGAACGCGGCGAACTGGGCGAAGCCCGCATGCATGGCGCCGGGCCGGGCATAGAGCGCGGCATAATGTTCCCGCGACGCCTCGCTGAACCGGGCGGGGGTCGCCGAGAACTCGTTCCAGAAGCGGTCGAGATAGATGCGCTCCCGGCCGGCGACCAGCCGCTCCATGTCCGGCCCGCCGAACCGGAAATGCCACAGCAGCGGGTTCTTGAGGATCTCCTCCCACGGGCCGATGCCCGGCAGCGGCGCGTCCATCAGCACGAAGCGGGTGACCCGGCTGGGATAGGCGGCGGCGAAGGCATAGCCGACCATGTTGCCGATATCGTGGGTGACGAGATCGGTGCGGGCGACGCCCAGGCTGTCGAGCAGGCCGGCGATGTCGCGGCCCTGCGTTTTCTTGTCGTAGCCGCCGGCGGGCTGCGCCGAGAGCCCCATGCCGCGCAGATCCGGCACTATCACCTGGTGATCGCGCGCCAGATCGGCCGCCAGCGGCGCCCACATGTCGCCGGTCTCGCCATAGCCGTGCAGCAGCACCACCGCCGGCCCGACGCCGCCGATGCGGACATGGAGCGTGGTGTCGTTGGTGGCGACCTCCCGCGTGACGAAGCTGGTGGGAAAGGGAACGACCTGCGCCGCTGCCGGCGCGGTGCCCAGAAGGGCGGCGATCAGGGAAAGGAACGGACGGCGCATCGGCTTGACCCCCAAGGCCGCGGGTGAAGGGCGGCTCTGGACAGCAAGGTGCGGGCGGCCCATCGTCCGCACTAGCCGGCGAAAGCCGAAACCCGCTTCCGGCGGAGCCGAACGATCATGAAACTGGACGGCATCGCCGCGTTCCTCGCCGTCGCCGAGGCCGGCTCCATCAGCGCGGCGGCGCGGCAGCTCGGCCTCGCCAAGTCGGTCGTCAGCGAACGCCTCGCCGATCTCGAGCGGGCGCTGGAAGCCCGGCTGGTCCAGCGCACCACGCGCCGGCTGACGCTCACCGAGGACGGCCACCGCTTCCTGCCGCGCGCCCGGACCATCCTGCACGAGGTGGCGGAATCGCGCGCGGAAATGGCGGAGCGGCGCCGGACGCTGGTGGGGCCGCTGCGCCTTTCCGCTCCGGTCGGGTTCGGGCTGCTGCATCTCGGCCCCGCGCTCTACCGCTTCCTCGCCGAGCATCCCGGCATCGAGCTGACGCTGGAGCTCGACGACCGCTTCGTCGACGCCGCCGCGGACGGGTTCGACGCGGTGGTGCGGCACGGGCCGGTCGCCGACAGCCGGCTGGTCGCCCGGCGCCTCGCCACCACCCGCCGGCTGCTGGTCGGCGCGCCGGCCTATTTCGCCGCGCACGGCACGCCCGCCCGCGTCGAGGAGCTGCGCGAGCATCGCGGCATCCTCTATCTCAACCGCGACGCCGACTGGCGCTTCGGCGGGGAGGGCGGCTGGACCGTCGTCCGCCCGCGGGCGCGGCTGCGGGTCAATAACGGCATCGTCATGCGCGACGCCGCGCTGGCCGGGCTCGGGCTCGCTTTGCTGCCCACCTTCTTCGTCCATGCCGAGCTGCGCAGCGGGGCGCTGGCGCCGGTGCGGCTCGGCGTCGAGGCCGAAGGCGCGGAGCTTCACATCGCCTATCCCCGCGCCCGCAGCGCCTCGGCCAAGCTCGCCGCCCTGACCGAAAGCCTGCGCCGCAGTTTCGGCGAGCCGGCGCCGTGGGAGGGCTGAGCGGCGCGGCTATTCCTTGCCGCCGCCGCTCTCGATCCGCTCGCGGTAGAGCGTGGCGCGGGCCAGCATCATCAGCGGCGCCGGGGTGGTCACGGTGATGAACAGCGCGATCAGCAGCTCATGCACCGAGGGGCGGCCGTTCAGCGCGGTGAAGGCCAGCATCGAGGCGGCGACCAGCAGCACCGTGCCCACCGTCGCCCCCAGCGAGGGGGCGTGGGCGCGGGAATAGAACTCCGGCAGCCGGACGAGGCCCAGCGTGCCCACCAGCGTCACCGCCGCGCCCGCCAGCGCCAGCAGGCCCACCAGCACCGCCGCCCAGGCGGGAAGCAGGATCATGCCGCTCATTCGATCACCTCGCCGCGCATGAGGAACTTCGCCAGCGCCACCGTGCTGACGAAGCCGAGCATCGCCACCACCAGCGCCGCCTCGAAATAGATCGTCGTCCCGGCGCGGATGCCGAACACCACCAGCAGCAGCATGGCGGTGACGTAGAAGGTGTCGAGCGCGAGGATGCGGTCCTGGGCGCGTGGGCCGCGGACCAGCCGCCAGCTCGCCAGCGCCATCGCCGCCGCCAGCACCAGCATCGCCAGGGTGAGGCAGCCATGGAGGAAGAGGTTCGCCGCGTCCGCGTTCATTGGAAGATCTCGATCAGCAGCCGCTCGTAGCGGTTCTTGATGATGTCGGTCCATTCCGCCTCGTCGACGAAGTCGAGCACGTGGAGCAGCAGCTCGTTGCGGGCGGGGTCGTGGTTCAGCCACAGCGTGCCGGGCGTGGCGGTGAGGATGATGCTGAGGGCGGCGAGGCCGTAGCGGTCGGTGAGGTCGAGATGCACCGTCATCAGCCCGGTGGTGCGGTCGCGCCGGCCGAGGCCGAGGATGATGCGCCCCACCGCGATGTTGGAGCGCACCACGTCCACCGCCACCCGGCCGAGCAGCACCAGCACCGCGCGCGGCGCCTTCGGCCGGGCCGGCGGCGGGTCGAGCGCGGCCATCGCCCAGGCGGCGCCATAGGCCACCACGGCGCCGAGCAGGATATGGCCGGCGGACACGCTCTGGTTCAGCAGCAGCCACAGCGCCCAGAGCGCGAGGAACAGCCGGGGGAAGGGCAGCAGGGCGCGGCGCATCTCCCGACCCTCCCGCGGCGGGCGGTACCGCCAGGGCGGGCGCCAGCCCGCCGGAGGCCGGGGAGGCGGGCGCCAGCCCGCCGGAGGCCGGGGAGGCGGGCGCCAGCCCGCCGGGAGCCGTAGCGGGGGCGGCCGGGCTTCCGGCGAGCACGTCGCTGGCATATTCCTGCGGCCAGTAGAGCTGCTGCGCCGTGACCTCCATATACTCCATCACCGGGCCGCCGAGCACGGTGAGGGCGCCGCACAGCGCGATCAGCACC
>CAZIXP010000054.1:0-8324 GCA_964543245.1 uncultured Starkeya sp. | reverse complement strand
TGGAAGGAATACCAGATGCCCTCGGGGTAGATCACCAGAACCGGCCCCAGCTCGACCGCGCGCACGCTGGGAATCTCGCTCTCCTGCGGGGCCCACAGCGCGCGGATGCCGGTGCGGGTCATCGCGATCAGCGAGGCGAGGCCGGTCGCCATCAGCAGGCCGATGAACGCCCAGTGCGCCGGTGGCACCCCGCCCGCCTCGTTGACCAGCGCCGAGAGCATGGCGAATTTGGCGATGAAGCCGGAAAGCGGGGGCAGGCCGGCGAACAGCACGGTGCAGGCGACGAAGGCGCCGCCCAGCACCGCGATGGTGCCGGGAATGGCGACGCCCACCTCGTCCTCGTCCTCGATATCCTCCTCCGGGTCGCCAAACACCTCCATGGTGACGGCGAGCACGTCGGCGCCCGCCTCGCGGCCGCGCTCGATCATCTCGATGAGAAGGAAGAACGCCGCCGCCGCCAGGGTCGAGCTGACGAGATAGTAGAGCGCGCCCGAGATCACCGCGCTGTTGCCGGTGCCGATCGCCGCCAGCACCGTGCCGGAGGACACCAGCACGCAGTAGCCCGCCAGCCGCGGCATGGACTGCGAGGCCAGCGCGCCGATGCCGCCGAAGGTCAGCGTCGCCAGCCCGCCATAGAACAGCCACTCCGCCCCGAAGCCGGCGGAGGCCCCGGCATCCTCGCCGAAGAACAGCAGGAACAGCCGCAGCACCACATAGATGCCGAGCTTGCTGAGGATGGCGAACATGGCGGCGACGGGGGCGCAGGCGGCGGCATAGGTGGTCGGCAGCCAGAAGCCGAGCGGCCACATGCCGGCCTTGATGAGGAAGGCGATGCCCAGCACCGCCGCCCCGGCCTCCAGCAGCATGCGGTCCTGCGGCGCCACGGCGGGGATGAGGCGGGCGAGATCCGCCATGTTCAGCGTGCCGGTGACGCCGTAGATGAGCGCCACCCCCACGAGGAAGAGGGAGGAGGCGACGAGATTGATGGGGATGTAGTGCAGGCTGGCGCGGATGCGCACCGTGCCCGAGCCGTGCAGCAGCAGCGCATAGGACGCCGCCAGCAGCACCTCGAAGAACACGAACAGGTTGAACAGGTCGCCGGTGAGGAAGGCGCCGTTCAGCCCGGCGAGCTGCATGAGGAACAGCGTGTGGAAGCGCGGCCCCATCTTGTGCCAGCGCGCCAGCGCGAAGAGCAGCGTGGCGCAGCCGAGCACCGCGTTCAGCACCAGCATCAGCGCGGACAGCCGGTCCGCCACCAGCACGATGCCGAAGGGCGCCGGCCAGTTGCCGAGGGGATAGACGATCACCGGCGCGTCGCCGTCCGGCGCCGGCACCATGACCTGCAGCAGCAGCGCGACCGCCATCGCCAGCAGGGCGAAGGTGGTGGCGATGCTGAGGCCCGCCTTGAGCTGCCGCCGCTTCTCGTTGAAGAGCAGCATCAGCGCGCCCACCGCGATGGGCAGCAGGATGGGGGCGACGACGAGGTGGTCGGGCGGGGTGCTCATTCGTCCCGCCCGTCGACATGGTCGGTGCCGGTGAGGCCGCGCGAGGCCAGCAGCACGACGAGATAAAGCGCCGTCATCGCGAAGCCGATGACGATGGCGGTCAGCACCAGCGCCTGCGGCAGCGGGTCGGCGAAGGCGGCGGGGTTGCCGACCTCGCCCGGGCGCAGGATCGGCGCGGCGTCGATCCGCAGCCGGCCCATGGCGAAGATGAACAGGTTCACCGCATAGGAGATGAGGGCGAGGCCGATGATGATCTGGTAGGTGCGCGGGCGCAGCACCAGCCACACCCCCGAGGCGGCGAGGACACCGATGCCGGCGGCGAGGACGAGTTCCATCACGCCTCCTTCACGGTCTGGAGCTCGGCCGCGACCGGGGGCAGCGGCGGCGGCACCGCGCTCTCCTCCCGCGCCGCCTCCTCGCGCGCCCGTGCCCGCCGCAGCGACTGGTGGGCAAGGGCGATGAGGATCAGCACGGTGGCGCCCACCACCAGCGCGAACACGCCGAGATCGAACAGCAGCGCGGTCGCCGCCGGCACCTTTCCGACCAGCGGCAGGTACACATACTGGTGGTGCGAGGTGAGGAAGGGGGCGTCGAAGGCGAAGGCGCCCACGCCGGTGGCCAATGCGGTGAGCAGGCCGAGCCCCATCCAGCGCAGCGGCAGCACGCGCAGATGGTCCTCCACCCAGCGGGTGCCGGCGGCGATGTACTGCATCACGAAGGCGATGGAGAGGGTGACGCCCGCGGCGAAGCCGCCGCCCGGCAGGTCGTGGCCGCGCATGAACAGATACACCGCCAGCACCACCGCCACCGGGAACATCCAGTGCATGATGATGCCGGGCACGAACATGTAGTCGGCCATGGTGTCGCCCACCTGCCGCTCCGGCGCGGCGTCGTCATAGGCGTTCTGCAGCTTCTGCTGGCGCGGCCGCTCCACCGTCTCGGCGGCGGGGCGGAACCGGCGCAGCAGGGCGAACACCGTCAGCGCCACGATGCACAGCACCGCGATCTCGCCCTGGGTATCGAAGGCGCGGAAATCGACCAGGATGACGTTGACGATGTTGGTGCCGCCGCCCTCGGTATAGGCGCGCTCGACGAAGAAGCGCGACACGCTGTCGGGCAGCGGGCGGGTCATGACGAGATAGGAGAGGGTGGCCATGCCGCCGCCCACCAGCAGCGCCAGCAGGAAGTCCGCCGCGCGGCGCAGCCGCACCTTCAGCGGGGTGCCCTCGCCATAGACCGGCTCCTTGCGCTGGGGCAGCCAGCGCAGGCCGAGTAGCAGCAGGACCGTGGTGACGATCTCGACGAGAAGCTGGGTCACCGCGAGGTCCGGCGCCGACAGCCATACGAAGGTGATGCAGGTGACGAGGCCGGCAATGCCGATGAGCACCAGCGCGGCGAGGCGGTGGAACTTGGCGGTGTAGGCGGCGGCGACGGAGCAGACGATGCCCACCGCCCAGACCACGGCGAAGGCAGGGTCGAGCGGCGTGCCGGCCTGCCGGCCCGGGCCGGCCGTGCCGTGGAACAGGAAGGGCAGGGCGCCGGCCACCAGCGTCACCGCCACCAATATCCTGAGCTGCGGCTGCAGCCGGCGCGAGCCGAACCAGCGCTCCAGCGCCCGCGCCCAGCGCCAGGACACGGTGACGAGCACCTTCTCGAAGATGCGCTGCCCCTTGAGCCGGCGCAGCAGCGGCGGGCCTTCCACGCCGCTGTCGAGATAGCCGCGCAGCAGCACGTAGAGGAAGATGCCGCCGACCACCGCCACGATGCTCATGGCCAGCGCCAGCGTGAAGCCGTGCCACACCGCGAGGCTGTAATAGGGCAGGCTCGGCCCCACCACCGCCCGCGCCGCGTCCGCCAGAACCGGGCCGACGGTCCAGCTCGGCACCACGCCGACCACGATGCAGATCAGCACCAGCACCTCGATGGGAAAGCGCATCCAGTGCGGCGGCTCGTGCGGGGTGCGGGGCAGGTCCTTCGGCGGCGGGCCGAAGAAGGCGCCGAGGATGAAGCGCAGCGAATAGGCGACCGAGAACACCCCGGCGATGGTGGCGAAATAGGGCAGCGAGTCGTCCAGCAGCGAGCCGGTGTGGTTCTCCGCCGTCTCGGCGAAGAACATCTCCTTGGAGAGGAAGCCGTTCAGCAGCGGCACCCCCGCCATTGCCGCGGCCGCCACCATGGCGAGCCGCGCCGTCACCGGCATGAAGGGGTAGAGCCCGCTCAGCTTGCGCAGGTCGCGGGTGCCGGTCTCGTGGTCGATGATGCCCGCCGCCATGAACAGCGAGGCCTTGAAGGTGGCGTGGTTGATGGTGTGGAAGATCGCCGCCACCGCCGCCAGCGGGCTGCCGAGACCCAGCAGCAGGGTGATGAGCCCGAGATGGCTGATGGTGGAATAGGCCAGCAGCCCCTTGAGATCCTGCTGGAAGATGGCGGCGAAGGCGCCGAACACCAGCGTCGCCAGCCCCACCGGCACCACCGCGTAGAACCACACATCGGTGCCCGCCAGCGCCGGCCACAGCCGCATCAGCAGGAACACCCCGGCCTTCACCATCGTCGCCGAATGGAGATAGGCCGAGACCGGGGTCGGCGCGGTCATGGCGTTGGGCAGCCAGAAATGGAACGGGAACTGCGCCGACTTGGTGAAGGCGCCGAGCAGGATCAGCGCCAGCGCCGGCCCGTAGAGCGGGTGCGCCGCGATCAGCGCGCCGGAGGTCAGCACCACGTCGAGGTCGTAGCTGCCGACGATGTGGCCGAGCAGCACCACCCCGACGAACAGGCACAGCCCGCCGGTGCCGGTGACGGTGAGGGCCATGCGGGCGCCGTCGCGCGCGGCGGCGTTCTGGTGCCAGTAGCCGATCAAAAGGAAGGAGAAGAGGCTGGTGAGTTCCCAGAAGAAAACGATCTGGATGAGATTGCCCGACAGCACCACCCCCGCCATCGCCCCCATGAAGGCGAGCAGGAAGGAGAAGAAGCGGGGCACCGGGTCTTCTTCCGACATGTAGTAGCGGGCATAGAGCGCGACCAGCATGCCGATGCCGTAGACGAGGCCGGCGAACAGCCAGCTCAGCCCGTCCAGCCGCAGCGAGAAGGTGAGGCCGAGGCTCGGCAGCCATTCCACCTTGAAGCGAAGGGTGCCCTCGGCCGCCTGCGGGTAGAGCAGCACCACGGCGAGGGTGCCGGCGAGGCCGATGAGCCCCGCCATCAGCGCGGCGGCGGTGCGGGCATGGGTGGGCAGGAAGGCGGCCGCGAGACTGCCGCCGAAGGGAAGCACGAGGACGAGCAGCAGGAGGTGCGTGCTGGTCGGCATACGGGCGGTGGGCTCCCTCAGATGCGCGCGGCGAACTACCCAGGTTGATCGATTTCGCCCATTATGGTTGAATAGTCCCGGATCGAGCAAGGCCTAAAACGCATGGTACTCTCTCCTGCGCAGTGCCGCGCCGCCCGCGGTTTCCTCGACTGGACCCAGGACCAGCTCGCCTCGGCGGCGGGGGTCTCGCGCAGCACCATCCGCGACTTCGAAGTCGGCCGCCACGCCCTGCACCGCGCGACCGAGACCGTGCTGGTGCGCACCTTCGAGGCGGCGGGCATCCGCCTGCTGGCGGATGAGGGCGGCGGCTGCGGCGTGCGGCTGTGCGGCGGCGCGGGCGGGCCGGCGCCCGACCTTCCGGCCGCCCCCCACACCCCGCCGGCCGACTGATCCCGTCCGCCGCCCGCCGCTGTCGCCGGACTCGCGGGACCGCCACGTGAAGCGCTCAGTCCGCCAGCTGATGCTCGTAGCGCAACGCCCAGTCGCGCAGGGTCGCGAAGGTCGGCATCAGGTCGATGCCGGCCTGCGACAGCGCGTATTCCACCCGTGGGGGTATCTCGGCATAGGCGGTGCGGATGACGATGCCGTTGCGTTCGAGATCGCGCAGCTGCTCGGTCAGCATGTGCTGGGTGACGCCCGGCAGCGCCCGGCGCAGTTCGCCGAAGCGCAGCGGCCCGCCGACCAGGCTGCAGACGATCTCGATCTTCCATTTGCCGGTAATGGCGCGGATGGCCCGCTGGAAGCGCATGACGTCGATGCGCTCCGGTCCGGTACAGCCCTCGCACGCCTCGCCATAGCGGCGCGGCTCTATGGTCTGCATGTCCATACTACCTCAGAAAATCCATCCTGCTTGTCCTGTTTCATCTAAGCCGCAAAATGCGCGCGTCGCAAAAAACGAAGACATGATGATCGGATGAGCAAGGTTCTTGTTACCGGCGGCTCGGGATTTCTCGGGGGCCATTGCATCATGGCGGCGTTGGCGGCCGGGCATGAGGTCCGCGCGACGCTGAGGAGCCTCGACAGGGAGGGCGACGTCCGCTCCACGCTCGCCGCGGCCGGTGCCGACATGAAGCGCGGGCTCACCTTCTGCGCTGCCGAACTGGGCCATGACGCGGGGTGGGAGGAGGCGGCCGCGGGCTGCGACCATGTCCTGCATACGGCATCGCCCTTCCCTCCGGTCCAGCCGGCGGATCCCGACGAGGTGATCGTGCCGGCGCGCGAGGGAACGCTGCGGGTGCTGCGGGCCGCCCGTCAGGCCGGCGTCAGGCGCGTGGTGCTGACGTCGTCCTTCGCCGCCGTCGGTTACGGCTCGGCGCCGGCGGGCCATGTCCATACGGAGGAGGACTGGACCCCGACAGACGCACCGAACCCGCCCTACATCCTGTCGAAGGTCATGGCGGAGCGGGCGGCGTGGGATTTCGTCGGGACGAGCGGAACGCCGGAACTGAGCGTCATCAATCCCACGGGGATCTTCGGCCCCGTGCTCGGGCCTCAGCTCTCGACCTCCGTTCAACTCGTCAAGGGACTGCTCGACGGCGCCTTTCCGTCGGAGGTGCCGGATCTGTGGTTCGGCGTGGTGGACGTGCGCGATGTCGCCGACCTGCATCTGCGGGCCATGGTCGACCCGTGCGCGGCGGGCGAGCGCTTCATTGCCGTCAGCGGCGAACCGCTGTCTCTGCTCGGGGTGGCCACCCTCCTGCGCGAGCACCTCGGCGAGCGTGCGGCGAAGGTGCCAAGTCGCCGTGCGGCTTCGCCGGCCACGCCGAATCTTAGGCGATCCAGCAGCGACAAGGCGCGACAGAGGCTGGGCTGGACCCCGCGCCCGCGCGAGGAGGCCATCCTCGCCACCGCCGAAAGCCTGTTCCGGCTCAGACGGCTGGAAACCCTCCGTTGACGCCCCCGGCGCTGCTACCCGCGCGCGGTGGCGGCATGGTGCGGCGTCCGGGGAGCGGAGGGGTGGGGCGCCGGCCAGCGCGTTTCAGTCTTCGCCATCCCAGTAGTCGGTCCGCGCGTCCTGCCGTACGGTGATGTCGACCCGCCGCCGCGTCCTGTCGCCGCCGGGCGGCGCGCCGGCGAAGACGGTGAGCTTGCCGCTGTCGGGATATTCCATCACGTCGGGCTCGTTCATGGTGCTGATGGCGAGGTAGCGCAGCGGCTCCTCGCCCAGCGCGGCGAGCTGGTGCGCGGTCTCCGGCCCACCGGAGGGGCACACCACCACCTCGCCCGGGCCCACCTCGAAGCTCTCGCCGCCGAAGCGCAGCCGGCCGCGGCCGCTGAGGATGACGAACATCTCGTCATTGCCGTGATGGGAATGATAGGGCCACGCCTTCTTGCCCGGCGGCACCTCGACATAGCGGGCGCCGAGCCGCTTTGCCCCGAGCGGCGCGGCGATGGCGGCAAAATGCGCCTCGAAGTTCTCGCCATGGGACTGGCGGGCGAGAGTGAGATCGGCGAGGCAGATGATGGGGCGTTCGCTCATGCGGTGTCCTCCGGCAGGGCGGCATGCTAGCCCGCGCGGACGCCGGGCGCGAAGGGCCGCCCGGCGGGTTGGGCACCGGCTGGCGCGCGGCGTCGACAGCGGCCGCCGGCGGCGGCATGGTGCCCCGGGCCGCGGGCGGGCTGTTACGTGTGATGGCGCGCAACGCCTGTGCCGCCGGGGCGGAAGGTTGTGAAGCGATGGCGGAGCGGGCAATGGCGGCGCCGACGGAGCGGGAAGGGCCGGTAGCTGGCGTCCTGACGGGCTTTCCGGCCGCCGACGGCTACCCCCTCGGCGCGACGTTGTGGGAGCAAGCCGGGCCCGCCCGCCCCATGGTGGTCATCGCCCCCGCCACCTCGGTGCGGGCGCGCTACTACGCCCGCTTCGCCGGCTGGCTCGCCGGCCACGGCTTCGACGTGCTGACCTTCGACTATCGCGGCATCGGTGCCTCGCGCCCGCCCCGGCTGCGCGGCTTTTCCGCCGACTGGATCGACTGGGGCGAGCAGGACCTCGAGGCCGCGCTCGGCTTCGCCGCGGCGCGTCGTCCCGGCCGGGCGCTCCATGTGGTGGCCCATTCCATCGGCGGCTTCGCGGTGGGGCTGGCGCCGACCGCCAAGGCGGTGTCGCGCATCGTCACGGTCGGCTCGCAATTCGCCCATTGGCGCGACTACGACCCGGCGGCGCGGCGCGCCATGTATCTGAAATGGCATGTCGCCATGCCCGCGCTCGCCGCGCTGTTCGGCTATGTGCCGGCGCGGCGGCTCGGCTGGATGGAAGACACCCCGGCCGGGGTGGCGCGGGACTGGAGCCGCATGGGCCCGCGCTTCGAGACGAGCGTGCGCCGCCATGCCCCGGCGGCGGCCGCGGTGCTGCCGGCGCGCTTCGCCGCGCTGCGGGCATCGCTGCTCGCCATCAGCCTGGAGGACGACCCGTTCGGCACCATCGCCGCGACCGAACGGCTGCTCGGCTATTTCACCGGCTGTTCCCGCACCCATCTGCGCCTCGCCCCGGCCGAGCTGGGGGAGGCCGGCATCGGCCA
>CAZIXP010000053.1:11773-24465 GCA_964543245.1 uncultured Starkeya sp. | reverse complement strand
GGGAGGAGACGAGATGCTTGAGATGAGGATGCGGAAGCGTCTGCTGGTTGCGGCGAGCGCGGTGGCGCTGGTTGCGGGTGCGGGCGCGGCGCGGGCGGACGAGGCGGCGGCGAAGAAGTGGATCGACGCCGAGTTCCAGCCCTCGACGCTGTCGAAGGACGAGCAGCTGAAGGAGCTGCAGTGGTTCATCAAGGCGGCGGAGCCGCTGAAGGGGATGGAGATCAACGTCGTCTCCGAGACCCTGACCACCCATGAATACGAATCCAAGGTGCTGGCCAAGGCCTTCACCGAGATCACCGGCATCAAGGTGACCCACGACCTTCTCCAGGAAGGCGACGTGGTGGAGAAGATCCAGACCCAGATGCAGTCGGGCAAGAACATCTATGACGGCTGGGTCAATGATTCCGACCTGATCGGCACCCATTTCCGCTACAAGCAGGCGGTGGCGCTGACCGACTGGATGGCCGGCGAGGGCAAGGACGTCACCTCCCCCACCCTCGACCTGCCGGACTTCATCGGCACCAGCTTCACCACCGCCCCGGACGGCAAGCTCTACCAGCTGCCCGACCAGCAGTTCGCCAATCTCTACTGGTTCCGCTACGACTGGTTCACCAACCCGGACATCAAGGCCAAGTTCAAGGCCAAGTATGGCTACGAGCTCGGCGTGCCGGTGAACTGGTCGGCCTATGAGGACATCGCCGACTTCTTCACCAACGACATCAAGGAGATCGACGGCGTCAAGGTCTATGGCAACATGGACTACGGCAAGAAGGACCCCTCGCTGGGCTGGCGCTTCACCGACGCCTGGCTCTCCATGGCCGGCAATGGCGACCGCGGCCTGCCCAACGGCAAGCCCGTCGACGAATGGGGCATCCGCATGGAAGGCTGCCGCCCCACCGGCTCCACCGTCGAGCGCGGCGGCGACACCAACGGCCCCGCCGCCGTCTATTCCATCACCAAGTATATCGAGTGGCTGAAGAAGTACACGCCGCCCCAGGCCCTCGGCATGACCTTCTCCGAGGCCGGCCCGGTCCCGGCCCAGGGCAACATCGCCCAGCAGATGTTCTGGTACACCGCCTTCACCGCCGACATGGTCAAGCCCGGCCTGCCGGTCATGAACGCCGACGGCACCCCCAAGTGGCGCATGGCCCCCAGCCCCAAGGGCGCCTACTGGAAGGACGGCATGAAGCTCGGCTACCAGGACGTCGGCTCCTGGACCCTGCTCAAGTCCACCCCGGTCGAGCGCCGCAAGGCCGCCTGGCTCTACGCCCAGTTCGTCACCTCCAAGACCGTCTCGCTCAAGAAGAGCCAGATCGGCCTCACCTTCATCCGCGAGAGCGACATCTGGGACAAGAGCTTCACCGAGCGCGCGCCCAGGCTCGGCGGCCTGATCGAGTTCTACCGCTCGCCCGCCCGCGTCCAGTGGTCGCCCACCGGCGTCAACGTCCCGGACTACCCCAAGCTCGCCCAGCTCTGGTGGCAGAACATCGGTGACGCCTCCTCCGGCGCCAAGACCCCGCAGGCCGCCATGGACGCCCTCGCCGAGGCCCAGGAATCCGTCATGGCCCGCATCGAGAAGTCCGGCGTCCAGGGCGACTGCGGTCCCAAGCTCAACGCCAAGCACCCCATGGAGTACTGGGTCGAGCTCGCCAGGAAGGAAGGCAACCTCGCGCCCCAGCCCAAGCTCGCCAACGAAAAGCCCAAGGGCGAGACCGTCGACTACGACACCCTCATCAAGTCCTGGCCCGCTACACCCCCGAAGAAGGCGGCCAACTGACCGGATGCGCCGGCAGGCGGCTTCCTTCCCGCCTTCCCCCCCAAAGGATGCCCCCACGCCTGCCGCCGCTGCCGCCCGCCGCTCCCCACGGGGAGGGGCGGGCGGATGTCGTCGGCAGCACCGGCTTCAGCCCGCTTACACAGCGCCGGCACGTGCCGGTCGCCCGGTCAGCGCAGCAGGTGCCAGGCCTTGAGGAAGAAGTCCTCGCTGCCGAAATTGCCGGACTTCAGCGCCAGCGCCAGCCTGGGGCCGGTGAGGCTCTCGGTCCACGGCACGCCGGGGTCGATCTCCGGCCCGATCCGCAGCGTGCCGGCGCCGAGCGCGCCGACCACGGCGCCGGCCGTCTCGCCCCCCGCCACGATGAGCCGGCCATAGCCGCGGGCCGGCAGCGCGGCGGCGACCTCCGCGAGCAGCGCCTCGACACCGTGCCCCGCCGCCTCGACGCCGAGACGCTCCTGCGCGGCTTTCACCGCCGCCGGCTCGGCGCTGGAATAGACCAGCGCCGGCCCCTCGCCCGGGGCGGCCTCGAGAAAGCCCAGCACGGTCGCGGCCGTGACGGTGCCGTCGGCGATCGCCAGCGGGTCGATCCGCAGCGCCGGCACGCCGGCGGCGATCGCCCGCGCCACCTGCCCGCGCGTCGCTGCCGAGCAGGAGCCGGCCAGGATGGCGGCACGCCCGGGCGGGGCGGCGATGGTGGCGGGCGGCGGCGTCAGCGCCGAAACCAGGCCGCGGGCGAGATAGGCCGCCGGCAGCCCGATGGCGATGCCGGAGCCGCCGGTGACCAGCGGCAGGTCGGCGATGGCGGCGCCGAGCGTGCGCAGATGCGCGTCGCTGATGGCGTCGAGCACCAAGGCGCGCCGGCCGGCGGCGGTCTCGCGCGCGAAGGCGGCGGCCACCGCCTCCGGCCCGGCATCGACATCGGCATAGCTCACCGCGCCGACCGGAAGCCCGGTCTGGCGCTGCAGCACCCGCAGCAGATTGGCGTCGCGCATCGGGGTGAGGGGGTGGTCCTTCATCGGGCTTTCGTCGATGGGCACGCCATTGACGAAGAGATAGCCGGCATAGACCGACCGGCCGGCGCGGGGGAAGGCCGGGCAGAACACCGTGAAGCCGCCGCCGGCGAAGCCGAGCAGGGCCTGCGCCACCGGCCCGATATTGCCGCGGTCGGTGGAGTCGAAGGTCGAGCAGTATTTGAACATCAGCCGGCGCGCGCCGAGCGCCCGCAGCCGCGCCGCCGCGGAAAGCGACTGGGCGACCGCCGCCTCCGCCGCGATGGTGCGCGACTTCAGCGCCACCACCACCGCGTCGACATCATCGACCGGAAGGGTTGCTTCCGGCACGCCATTGACCTGCACCGTGCGCAGCCCCTCGCGGGTGAGGGTGAGGGCGAGATCGGTCGCCCCGGTCAGGTCGTCGGCCACACATCCCAGCAGCATTGCCTGTCGTTCCTCAGGGGGTCTGCGCGCCGCGCGCATTGATGTAGACGGCGTAGAGCGACGTGGTCGCCGCGATGAAGAGCCGGTTCCGCTTCGGCCCGCCGAAGGTGATGTTGGCCACGGTCTCGGGAATCAGGATCTTGCCGAGCAGGGTGCCGTCGGGGGCGTAGCAGTGTACGCCGTCGCCTGCGCTCACCCACAGATGGCCGCCGGTGTCGACGCGGATGCCGTCCGGCACCCCGGGGTCGATCTGGGCGAACACCTCCCCGCCCGACAGCGTGTTGTCGGCCTTAACGGTGAAGCGGCGGATGTGGTGGGGCAGGTGGGCGCCGTGGGAGCGGCCGGAATCGGCGATGTAGAGCTGGCTCTCGTCCGGCGAGAAGGCGAGGCCGTTCGGCTTGTCGAAATCGTCGGCGACGAGGGCGAGGCGGCCATCGGCCGGGTCGAGCCGGTAGACGTTGCAGCGGCCGATCTCGCTCTCGGCCTTGTTGCCTTCGTAGTCCGTGAGGATGCCGTAGGGCGGATCGGTGAACCAGATGGTGCCGTCGGACTTCACCACCACGTCGTTGGGCGAGTTCAGCCGCCGGCCTTCGAACCGTTCGGCGAGCACGGTGAGGCTGCCGTCCGGCTCGGTGCGGGTGACGCGCCGGGCGCCGTGCTCGCAGCTGACGAGCCGGCCCTGCCGGTCGCGGGTGTTGCCGTTGGCATGGTTCGAGGGAAAGCGGAAGGTCGCCACCGCGCCGGTCTCCTCGTCCCAGCGCAGCATCCGGTTGTTGGGAATGTCGCTGAAGACGAGATGGCGGCCATCGCCGAAATAGACCGGCCCTTCGGCCCAGCGCATGCCGGTGTGCAGCCGCTCGAGCTGGCAGACGGGAATGATGAAGGTGGCGAAACGCGGATCCGCCACGTCGAAATAGGACATCGGACGCACTCCCCGGAAGATGGCTTATGGTTTTTGCGAACGCACGGCCCAGTAATAGGTCTCGACATCGTGCAGGTGCCGGCGCATCGCCGCCTCGGCGCTGTCGGGGTCGTGCGCGGCGATCGCCTGGAAGATCCGCGTGTGGCAGTCGCGGGCGTCGGCGAGGGCGCGCGGGTCCTTCAGCGAGGTGTGCCGCTGGTCCTGCAGCAGGTCCAGCACGCCCTCATACAGCGCGATGATCACCGGGTTGCTGGTCATCCGGGCGATGGCGAAGTGGAAAGCGTCATCGGTCTGGGCGAATTCCTCGAGGTCCTCGCCCGACAGATTGGCCGCCAGCAGGTCCTCCAGCTCGGCGATCTGCGCCGCCGTGGCCATGCGCGCCGCCTCGCGGGCGAGCGCGACCTCCACCAGCAGGCGGGTCTGCTGGAACAGCTGCACCCCCTGCGGCCGCGACAGCAGGAAGCGGGCGGAGCCGGAGAGCTGCTCCAGAATATCCCGCGGGTCGGGCTCGGTGACGCGGGCCCGCTCGCCGCCGCTCACCGAGATCAGCCCCTTCTTGTTCAGCCAGAGCAACGCCTCGCGCACCGCCGGCCGGCCGACCTGGAAATGCTCCATCAGATCCCGCTCGGAGGGCAGCGCGTCGCCGACCTTGAGCTCGCCGGAATAGATCATCTGGGCGAGATGCTCGGCGACCTGGTCGAACAGGCGGTGGCGCTTGATGGCGGGGAGGGGCGGTCGGCTCATTAAGATCATGTCCGCTGGTTGGGCTGCATTGCGAATCGACTGTGTCGGTGTTTACCCGCCACGCCAAGCCGGCCCGGCCCGTTGCATGGCGCTCCCCGGCCCGGAGCCGCGCCGGCCGGCGTCACCGCCCGAACTCCTGGCGCATCCGCGCCTTCGCCGCGACCAGCGCCGCCAGCCAGCGGTCGCGCCACAGCCGCCGTTCCGGCAGGCGCTCGCCGGGCACCGCGGCGCGGCGCTCGCGTTCGATCGCCGCGACCAGCGGCGCCGACCAGGCGCGCGGGTCGGCCTGCTCGCGGGCGAGGCCGTGATACATCGGCCCGAGGTTGCGGCAGTATTCGGCGACGCCGGTCGCGGCGTTGAGATCGATGGTCTCGAACGGTCCCATGAAGAACCAGCGCAGGCCCAGCCCGTCCGCCACCGCCTTGTCCACCTCGGCCGCCGAGACGATGCCGTCCTCCACCAGCCGGAACGCCTCGCCCAGCAGCGCGCTCTGCAGCCGGTTGACCACGAAGCCGTTGATCTCGCGGCTGAGGCGGATGGGTTCCTGCCCGACCGCCGTCATCAGCTCTGCGGCGGCATCGACCACGTCGGGGCGCGTCCACGGCGCCGGCACCAGCTCCACCAGCGGAATGAGGTGGGGCGGGTTGATCGGGTGAACGACGAGGCAGCGGTCCCGGGTGGCGAGAGATTCGGTGAAGGAGGAGGCCGGCAGGCCGGAGGTCGAGCTGCCGATCACCACCTGCGGCGGCACCAGCGCGTCGAGCCGGGCATAGAGCGCCTGCTTGACCGGCAGGCGCTCGGGCGCGCTTTCCTGCACATAGCCCGCGCCCGCCACCGCCGCCTCAAGGCTGGCCGCGGTGGTGATGCGCGCCAGGATGGCCGCTGCCTCCGGCGTGCCGGCCAGCGACTCGCGCACGAAGGCCACCGCCGCCTCCGCGGCTTCGGGCGAGGGGTCGTGGACCACGACCTCATGGCCGGCACGGGCGAAGACGAGCGTCCACGACGATCCGACGACACCGCAGCCGATGATGGCGACACGAGACATGGCGAGAACTCCGGGTTTCGGGCGGCGGCCGAGCCGGCCGCGTTGGGGCGGTGTCGTTGGGGCGGGGGCGGTCAGCTCGACGCCGCAACGGCGGCCTTGCGCCGCCGGATGGCGGCGTAGACGGACAGGCTGACGGCGAGGATGAGGATGCCGCCATTGAAGAAGTACTCGATGTAGAAGGCGGCCCCGAGCTGCTGGACGCCGGAGAAGGAGAAGGCGAGCACCAGCACGGCGAGCACCGTGCCCGGCACGTTCACCCGGCCGGGGCGGATCGAGGTCGCGCCCAGCAGCACCCCGGCGAAGGCCGGCAGCAGATATTCCGGACCGACCGAGGGGGTTGCGGCGCGCAGGATGCTGGCGAGCAGGATGCCGGCCAGCGCGCAGAGCAGGCCGGAGCCGACGAAGGTGCCGATGACGTAGTTCGGCACGTTGATGCCGGACAGCTCGGCGGCGCGGGCATTCGACCCGATCACATAGAGGCTGCGCCCCACCGGCATCCGCTCCAGCACCACCCACAGCAGGGCGCCGATGACCGCGACATAGAGCGCGGTGACCGGCACGCCATGAACAAAGCCGGTGAGGCCGGTGAAGCTGTCGGGCAGGCTGAAACCGGGAATCTGCTGGCCATCGGTGTACCAGTTCGAGATGCCGTAGAGCAGCGAGCCGACGCCCATGGTGGCGATGAAGGCGTCGATCCGGAAGCGGGTGACGAGAATGCCGTTGACCAGCCCGATGGCGAGGCCGGCGACGAGCACGATCGCCGCCGCCGCCGGCCAGGGCAGGGCGGCATTCACCTGCAGCCCGATCGTCAACACATGGGCGAGGCCGATGTGATAGCCCACCGACATGTCGAACCGCCCGGTGGTGAGCGGCAGCATCACCGCAAAGGCCAGCAGCGCGGTGATGGACTGGCTGGTAAGCAGGTTGCCGATATTGCCGCTCGACAGGAAGGTGTGCGGCCGCAGCGCCGTGAACAGCGCGATGACGAGCACGAACACCACCAGCAGGCCATAGGTCGAGACGACGTCGGACAGCGCCTTGAACGAACGTCCGGTGAGTGACTGGGGCATGGCGCTATCCTCCGAAGGCCGTGGCGGCGGCACCGTCCGGTGCACGGGATGCAGGGGCCGCGGCGTGCGGCGCGTGTGGCGGGGTGCCGCCACCGAGTGTCGACAGCGCGATCAGCCCGTCGACGGTGAGCCGGCTGCCGGAGAGTTCGCCGGCGGCGCGGCCGCGGTCGATGACAAGGGCGCGATCGCAGAGCGTCGCGACCTCCTCGAGATCGGAGGAGATGACGAGGATCGCCCGCCCCGCCGCGGCCGCCTCGCGCAGCATGCGGTGGATGGCGATCTTGGCGCCGATGTCGACGCCGGCGGTCGGCTCCTCGAGGATGACGACCCGGGCGTCGGCCTCCAGCCAGCGGGCGAGGCAGACCTTCTGCTGGTTGCCGCCGCTCAGCCAGTCGATCAGCGCCGCCTCGTTGCGGGGGCGGACGTCGAAGCGGTCGAGCCGCTCCCGGGTCTGCCGCCGCTCGGCGGCCGGGCTGGTCAGCCGGAAGGGCGAGCGGGAGCGGATGACGGGGGTGGGGAACAGGTTCTCGACCAGGCTCATGCCGGGAAAGGTGCTCTCGCCGGTGCGGTCCCCCGCCAGCAGCACGATGCCG
The DNA here is from genome assembly GCA_964543245.1 of uncultured Starkeya sp. Classification (GTDB taxonomy): domain Bacteria; phylum Pseudomonadota; class Alphaproteobacteria; order Rhizobiales; family Xanthobacteraceae; genus Ancylobacter. The sequence continues at coordinate 16,878 of CAZIXP010000053.1, read as the reverse complement.
GCGGCAATGCGCTCGCCGATGCGCTCATCCGCCGCGAGGCGGCGGCCCGCGAGCGTCATCGTCCCCGCTTCCGCCCGCTTGGCGCCGAACAGGGTGCGGCCGACCGCTTCCTGCCCGCCGCCGCGCAGGCCGACGAGGCCGAGCACCTCGCCCGGCTTCAGCTCGAAATCCAGCGGGCCGCGGCGGTCCACCACCAGGCCCTCCACCGTCAGCACCGGCGCGCCCTGGCGCGGCGGCGGGTGTCCGCGATGGCCGAGCTCGACTGCGCGGCCGAGCATATGCTCGACGATGCCGCCGCCGGTGATGTCCGCCATGCGGGCGGTGTGGACGTTGCGGCCGTCGCGGAACACGGTGATGCGGTCGGCGAGGCCGAACAGCTCATGCAGGCGATGGGAGACATAGATGATGCTGGCGCCCTGGTCGCGCAGCCGCCGCATCGCGTCGAACAGGCGGTGGGCGTCCTGTTCCGGTAGCGCGGCGGTGGGTTCGTCCAGCACCAGCACCTTGGGGGTGTGGGCGAGGGTGCGCACGATGTTGAGGATCGCCTTTTCCGGCGTCGACAGGGTGGCGACCAGGCGACGCGGGTCGATCGGCGCAATCCGCATGGTCTCGTAGATCGCCGAGGTCTGGCGCTGCACGCCGCGCCAGTCGATCAGTCCGTGCCGGCGGGGATAGCCGGCGATGAAGGCGATGTTCTCCGCCACGCTGAGGTCGTCGACCAGAGCCGGGTCCTGGTGGACGAAGGCGAGCGGCAGGTTGCGGCTGCGCGGGTCGACCGCCGCGCCGTCGAGGCGGATCTCGCCCTCGTCGGCGTCATAGACGCCGGCGAGGATCTTGATGAAGGTCGACTTGCCGGCCCCGTTCTCGCCGACCAGCGCGTGGATTTCGCCACGCGCCAGCGAGAACGAGACGCCGTCGAGCGCCAGCGAGCCGTAGAAGCGCTTGGTCAGGCCGCGCACGTCCAGCAGCGGCGAGGTGTCGGTCATCGCGGTCATCCGGGGGCGGGAGGGCGGCGCCGGGGGCGCGCGTTCAGCAGGCGTTTGCCTTGTTGCGCCACACATTCAGGTAGTGGCAGGCGAAGCCGTTGCTGGGGATGAACTCGTTCTTGTCGCCGCCTTCCCTGTCCACATTGTCGCGGGTCACGAGGTAGACCGGCTGGACGAAGCGGGCGGGCTCCTGCCCCGCCATGGCGCGCACCACGGTGTCGATGGCCTGATAGCCGAACAGGGTGGAGGGCTCGGGAACGGTGGCGACCTCGAACTCGCCCTTGCGGATCATGTCATAGGCCGAGGGCGGGCCGTCGGCGCCGACCAGATGGACCTTCGAGGGGCTGACGCCCGAGGCGCGCAGGGCGGAGGCGATGTAGGGATAGAAATTGTCGCAGCAGGTGGTGCCCCACCAGTCCTCGCCGTAATTGGCGATGACGCCTGATATGACGGAGGGAATGCGCTTGGTCTGGTCGGCGATCGGAATGTTGATCATCTCGAGGAAGCTGCAGCCCTTGCAGTTCTTCACCGGCTCGGTGGCGGCCTGCGCCTTGAGGCGGGCGATGGCGAAGCTGTTGTCGAGGAAATGCAGCAGCCGGGCCTTGCCCTCGGACGTGGCGATGACATAGGCGGCCTGCGCCGCGCCGATCGCCACCGGGTCGGACCCGATGTTCATGAACAGGTTGGTTTCGGGGTCGGGGCCGGGGAAGGCGGAGGCGTGGATGCCGATCACCGGGATGCCGGCGTCCACCGCCTGCTTGATCGGGCCCTGCAGCGCGCTGGCATCCGCCGAGGTGATGATGGCGGCCGGCTTCATCGACACCGCCTGCTGCATCGCCGAGAGGGTGCCGGTCACGGTGCCCTTGCCGTTGAGCGTCACCGCCTTCCAGCCCAGGGTCTCGGCCGCCTCGGTGACGCCCCGGCCCCAGTTGACGAAGGAAACGTAGGACTGGTCGGCCGAGACGTAGACGACGGTGATGGCGTCGGTGCTGGCCTGCGGGCCGCTGGTTGGGCCCTTCCACTCGGTCTGCGGACCTGTGCTCGCCGCGACGAGGGCCTTGGCTTCGTCGAGGCTCATCGTCTTTGCGACATCGGATTTCGGCCAGGCCGGGAACGGCTTGGCGAGGGTTTCGGCATGCGCCGGGAGCGCGAGGCCCGCCGCGATGAGGCTCGCCCCCATCGCGAAGACAGCCGACCGCAGGCGCCGCGCCCCGCTGCGGGACGCAGGAATAGCGAAGTCCATCCTTGGTTCCTCCTGATGTGCCGGCCCGTCTTGTGCGGGTCTCTGGCCGCCACGCTCATCGTGACTGTCGACTGGTATGACAGGTCGATATGTTGAACGTCAACACGTGTTCTACGGGCTGTTCCGCAGGGTGCTACCCGCGGGAGTAGCTGCGGCGCGCGAACACATGGCCGGCCGCGGTCCGGCGACCGGTGCTCGGCGCCTTGATGCCGGGGGAGAAGGGGCAGGGTTTTCGAAGCGGGCGCGGCCTTTGCCGGCGGGGCGGAACGGGCCGGGTCGCATGGGGCGCTGGCTCGGCTGCGCACGGAGGCGGCACATAACGGGAGGCGGCGCGGCCTCCAGGTGGAGCAGAGGGTGCGTGCCGTTCAACCCTGCAGGTCGGGGCGAAGGGGGCGGTGCTCCCTCTGCCAATCCAGTGCGCGGCTCGGCCGCCGTCGCGACCTGTCCGTCACCACGATGCCGACGGCCGGATGGGCGCGGTAGCGCGGGCGGGCTACCCGGCTCAGAACCTGATGCTCAACCGGGCGGCGACGTTGCTCTGCTGGGCGTCGGCGGCGAGCTGGCCGGTGTAGCGCAGCGAGACCTCGGCAAGCGGGGAGAGGGCATAGGCGAGGCCGACCCCCAGCAGCGCGGCATCTTCCGCCACCGGCACGCCGGAAACCGTGAAGCCGGCGGAGCTGCCGGTGAACGCGGCCGTCGCCTGCGGGGTGATGTCGCCGAAGGCGTGCTGCCAGCCCAGCGTCAGCTCTGGCCGCAGCTCCCGTCCGCCGATCGCGACCGTGCCGGACAGGCGCACGCCGAGGGTGGAGTAGGTGGTGCTCATGTCCTCTTCGCGGGTCGACAGGTCCGCCTCGCCGCTGCCTTCCGCGAAGGTGGCGCCGTCGACATGGACATAGGCAAGGCCGGCGAAGGGTTGCAGCACGCCGCCGGTGCCCGCCGGCGCACCGAGCGAGGTGAGCGCGATGTCGTAGCCGGCCTCGGCGAAGAGCTGGCCGCTGCCCACCGTGGCGTCCGAATGTGCCGACGCGGAATAGCCGGAGAACGAGATGCTGCGCGACACGTCCACATCGTGCCAGGCATAGCCGCCGCCGAAGCGGGCGGTGAAGGCCCCCGCGCGGGTGCCGGCATAAAGGCCGAGGTCGTAGCTGTTCATCGTGGCCTGGGAATTGCGGCCGTCGACATCGAAGGTGGAGTAGCTGTAGCCGCCATAGACGCCGAGCCGCCAGCCATCCGCCACCGCGGCATCGATGCCGCCGACAGCCCCGCCGATGGTGTTCGACACCGAGGCGGCATTGCCGTCGCCGGAGGTGTCGCCCCAGCCGCCGAAGCCCTGCACCCAGACCACCGGCGCGAGGTTCGGCCCGAGCGCGGCGGTGGCCGGGCCGTCGGCGGGCGCCCCCGCCGGCGCGAAGGCCTGCCGCAGACGCTCGCCCACGGCGTCGCGGACATAGGTCGACTGCTGCTGGATGACGGTGGAGGCGGAGGCATAGATCTCGCCCGACAATGCGTCGAAGGCTGCCGCCGACGCCCCGCTTTCCTGCGAGAGGATGGCGTCGTAGAGCCCGTTGCCCGCCCCGAGCGACTCGATCGCCGCGGCCACCGCCCGCTGGTTCGCGCTGTCGGCCTCGTCGCTGAAGGCGACGTCGTTGCGCGCAAGGGTGAAGCTCACCGCGCCGGTGCCGTAGCTCAGGTCCGGCGCGAGAAAGGCCAGATTGGTGAGCACGGTGGTGAAGGTGCCGGTGATCCCGCCCGCGGCGGTCAGCACCGTCACCGGCGCCATGCCGGGCTGGTAGAGCCCCGGCGCCGCCACCACGTCCAGCACCGCGCCGTTCTCGATAATGGCGCTGCCGCCGGCCGCCACCAGATCATGCGCGCCGCCGGCGGTGATGTCGGCGACGAAGGTGGAGCCGCCGGCAAAGCCCGCATTGCCGGTGACGTTCAGCGTGCCCGGCGAATAACCCGGCGCCAGCCGGCCGCCGGCCTCGACATTCAGCGCGCCGACCGTGCCGCTGCCGCTCAGCGTGCTGCCGCTGCCGATGCTGAACGCCGCGGCGCTGGTGGCGCCGGGAGCGAGCACCACATCGCCGCCGGCCAATTGCACCGCGCCGGCGAAGGCGCTGCCGGCATAGCGCGCGGTGCCGGCGGCGATGACCAGCTCGCCCGAGCCGCTCAGGGAGGTCGGCAGCGCATAGGTGCCGGACAGGGCGTAGACCAGGCGGGCCTCGTCCACGATGGCGCCGGACAGCCAGCCCGCGCTGCCGCCGTCGCCGATCTGCACCGTGCCGGCCGCGATGCGGGTGCCCCCGCCCGGCGCGGCGCTGCCGGTGAGGAGAAGGGTGCCGGCGCCGGTCTTGGTGAGCTGTCCCGCGCCGTCGATGGAGCCGGAAAGGCCGAGCGTCGAACCGCCGGCGACACTCAGGCCGCCGCCATCGGCGCCGATGGTCACCGTACGCGCCGAGCTGAAGCTGGCGGTGGCCGCCAGCGTGCCCCCGTCCAGCGTGATCCCGCCGGAGGCCGCGCCGAGATTGGCGTCGCGGCTCACCGCCAGCGTGCCGGCGCGCACGCGCGTGCCGCCATCGAAGCTGTTGTCGCCTGCGAGGATCAGCGTTCCGGCGCCGGTCTTGGTCAGCCCCACCGCGCCGGTGATCGGCACATCGAGGGTTGCCGTGGTCTCGCGGCCCTCGACCCAGATGCGGCCGTCGCCGGTGAGTTCCAGACCGGAGCCCGGCGTGGCGGCGTCCGCCACCAGCACATAACCGCTGCTGGCGAATTCCAGCGTGTCGAAGACATGGCGGCCGCGCACCTCGACCGTGCCGGCCGTGCCGGTGAACACGCCCTTCTCGCCCGCCCAGCTTTCCACCGTGCCCCTGGTGACG
>CAZIXP010000053.1:0-11763 GCA_964543245.1 uncultured Starkeya sp. | reverse complement strand
CGTACCAGGTGGCGGAGGTCGCATCCCACAGGCCGTCGCCGCCGACCGGGCGGGCGCCGCCCGCGGTCCACGCCTGGAGCGTGCTGCCGTCGGTCAGCACCACGTCCACCCGGCCGCGCGTCGTGGTGTCGAGCGTGGCGGTGTAGCCCTGCGGCACCTCGCCGAAGCTGATGTCCTCGCTCAGCCTGCCGGTATAGGTGAACAGGCGGTAATAGCCGCTCCTGTTCTCCGGCGTTCCCGCGAGGTCGACCGCGGTGGTGGCCGAGAGGTCGCCCGTCACGGCGGCGACCGCGTCGGTGGCGGCGGAAAGCCCGCGCGTGGTGGTGGAGCCGGCATCGAGCGTCAGGGCGCCGGTCGCCAGCGTGCCGGAAAGGCCGCCGCCTGACCCGACCGTGACGCGGCCGAGGATGCGACCGTCGCCGGTGAGGGTGCCGCCCGATCCGACCGTCAGGCCGGAGGTGGAGAGGCTCGCGCCCTGGCCGAGCTGGAGCGTGTCGGCCCCCACATCGAAGGTGCTGGTGAGGGTGCTCGCGCTGAACAGCGTCAGCTGGCCGCCGCCGGAGAGCGACACCGGCCCCGAGCCGGCCATTCCCTCGACGAGGGTCAGCGTCTGGCCGGCGGCGATGTCGAAGACGCCGCCAGAGGCGGCAACGCCGAAGGTGTGGAGCGAGGGGAAGCTGCTCGTCACCGCAAGGGTGCCGCCGTCGAGCAGGACGTTGCCGCCGCTCGCGCCCAGCGCGGCGTCGGTGGCGACGCTCGCCGTGCCGCCCTCCGTCACCCAGAGCCCGTTCGTGAACGCGTTGGCCCCCGTCAGCGTCCAGCTTCCCGCGCCCGTGATCAACACGGTGGCCGCGCCGGTCGCGATGTCGCCGGAGATGATGCCGTTGCCCGGCCCGTCCAGAACGAGGTCGTAGGTGCCGCCGATGTCGCCGCTGAGGGTGAGGTCGCCGGCCGCGACGGAAATGACGCTGGACGCGGCAAGGGTGATCGGCCCCGCCAGGCTGTTGCTGCCGGACTGGCTCGCCAGCGCGCCGGCGCCGCCGAAGCCGGTGCCGGAGAGCGTGACCGGCTCCGCGCCTATGGCGACGCCGCCCGCCAGCGCCAGGGTGCCCCCCGACGACACGGTGGTTCCGCCAGCCGCCGTGCCCAGCGCGGTCGGCGAGGCGGCGACCAGCGTGCCGCTTTCCACGCTCACCCCGCCGGTGAAGCTGTTTGCCCCGCTCAGCGTCACCGTGCCGGGCCCGCTCTGCACCAGTGAGCCGCTGCCGGAAATCGGATTCGCGACGCTGGTCGCGCCGGGCTCGACGAAAGCCAGCGTGCCGTTATTGACGATGCCGCTGGTCACCGAGCCGGCCAGCGTGCCGTTGCCGAGCTGAAGCGTGCCGTTCGAGATCACCGTGTCGCCGGTGAAGGTGTTCGCCGCCGCCAGGATCAGCTTGCCCGGGCCGTTCATCGTCAGGCCGGAAGTGCCGGTCAGCGGGGCGTCGATTTCGGCGGTCCCGTCCGTCACCGACACCGTCACCGATCCGGTGGGCGAGGCGAGCTGCAGCGGGTTGCCGGTGATGAGGTAGCCGTCCGACGCGAACTGGAAGCCCTCCACCGACAGGTCGCCAGACTTGCCGCCGACCGTCACCGTCCCTCCCGGCCCGTCGAACACCGCGGTGTGTCCGTTCCAGGCCAGGTTCTCGGCGTTGTTGTAGGAGAGCCAGTCGGCGTTCGCGGTGTTCCAGTTGCCGCTGCCGAGGCTCCACTTCAGCCAGATCGGGGTGACGTCGAGAACGAGACCCTGGCCGGTGATGGACAGGTTGTAGGCATAGCCGGGCTCGGCTGTGTAGGTGAAGGTTCCGCTCATGCCGCCGGGGTCGTTGGCGATGAGGACATAGCTGCCGCCGGTCATGCCGGCGTCCACGACATTGAGGGTCGTGTTGTCGAAGGTCGCTGCGCCGGAGATGCCGACGGTCGGGGCTCGCTGGTGGTCATTGGCGAGGGTGACCGACAGGGTCGAGCCGCTCGCCATGGTGAGGGTGTCGATCAGCACGACCGGCTGGTAATTGCCCTGCCACGGCTCCGCGATGCTGAACGTGCCGCCGGCGTTGACGGTGAGGGTCTCTATGGTCGCGGTGCCCGGCTGTGCGGCGACGGCGAAGGTGCCGTTGTTCACCGTCACCTGGCCGAGCTTGACGGTCGCCTGTGCCAGTTCCAGGCCGCCTGTGGTGATGAGCGTCGACGGGAGTTCGCCGATGCCGGTGAGCTGCCAGATCGCGGTGCCGCTGGTCTGCACGGTGCCGAAGCCGACGAAGGTCCCGTTGGGACCGAAGCTGCCGGCATCGAAGGTGCCGGAGATGCCGCCGGCGAGAAGGAAGAGGTCGTTGGCGCTGGCGGCGGTCACCGTGCCGTTGACGGTCGCCCCGGAGAAGAGGGCCAAGGTATTCCAGCCGCCGGTGAAGGAGATGGCGGCCGCCGTGCCGCCATCGCCGTTCCCCCCGCTCACCGTTCCGTAGACATAGACGCTGAGATTGCCGCCAACGATGCCGGCGCCCCCGACCGCGCCGGCCACCGCGACATCGCCCGCGCCGCCGGTGACGGAGCCATGGACGCGGACGCTGGAATTATTGGAGTCGCCGATCACGACGATGCCGGCCCCGCCGGGGCCGGCGGCCGTGCCGGCGCCCCCCGCACCGCCCGTCACGGTGCCGACGACATCGATGGAGGGGCCGGCGAAACCGTTGCTGCTGTAGGCAGTGATGCCGGCACCGCCGGTTCCATTGCCGCCCGAGCCGCCTCTCACCGCCGCGCTCTTGCTGATGGTGAGAGCGATCTCGCTGTTGCCGCCCGGCGCGATGACGATGCCCGAGCCGTTGGCGCCGGCCTCCGCGGTATAGTTTCCGCTCGAGGTGCCCGCCGAGCCGCCGCTGCCGCCCTGGGCGAGCCCTTCGAGGGTGATGGAGAGCTGCTGCTGGGCCGAGATGTACAGGCCGTGGCCGCCGGCCCCGCCATCGCCGCCGACGATGATGTCGCTGCCGGTCGCATCGCCGCCGCGGCCGCCGCCGCCGCCGATGACGGTACCGACCGTGGTGCCGCTCAGGCCGGTGAAGACGAAGCCGGAGCCGCCAGCGCCGCCGCCGCCGCCGTTGAAATAGGTCTGGTTGGTGGGGTCGACGCCGCCCTGGCCGCCGATGCCGCCATTGCCGCCCACGGCATTGTTGGGGCCGTTGGAGCCGCTATAGCCGTGGGCGCCGCCGCCGCCGCCGAGCCCCCACTGGCTGGACGAGGCGCTTTCCCCGTTGCGGCCGTGCCCGGCACCGCCGCCGGAGAGATGTTCGCTGCGATCCGCCGCGGTGGCGCCGCCCTGCCCGCCGATCCAGCCCGCACCGCCGCCGCCGCCGCCGCCATAGAGCTTCCCGCCGCCATCGAGGCTCTTGACGGTGCCATCGCCGCCACCGCCGCCCTGTCCGGCCTGCGATACGCCGCCGCCGCCGCCGACATTGTTCGAACCGGAACCGCCGCCATTGCCGCCATTATTGTCGGCCCAGGCCACATCGCCGAACTGGACGATGGCCGGTGCCAGCGCCAGCCCCGCGCCTGCCGCCGCCAGGGCGGCCGCGCGCGGCAGGGAAAGGCGGGGAAGCGAGAGCAGCGCCGCCGACCGCAGCAGCGCGGTCCTCAGGCAGGAGCGCGGGGAGGGGCCGTGGAGCGGGCGAATCGGCAACATGGGTACGCTACGTGGCTGGACGTCGATCTTCGGGCGCTGGGCCGCAGGTGTGGCGGCAGTGCGGGAAGTCATCCCCGTGCGCCGCCGCCTCCCCGAGCCCCAACATGACGCGACCGATCACGCCACCCGGCCGCCTGTGGCGCAGGCCGGCCGGGCGCATGCTCTGGAGCACGCCGCGGAGCCTAGCGGTAGGGAACCACCCGCATCAATCGAATTCTTGCCGCCGCCGTGGCAGGCTTCCGGCCTTCGCCGCCGGGGGCCGCCGGGCCGCCGCGCCGGCTCTAGCCGCGCCAGCGGTCGGTGCAGCGCTCCGGCGCCTCGATGGTGAGGAGGTTGGCGAAATCGGCGCCGCGGATGGGCGCGACCATCGGGCACGCCGCGCCGGGGATCGCCGCCACGTCGAAAAGCTCGCGGATGACGGTGTCGCAGGTCAGCCACTCCACCACATCGCCGCTGGCGAGGTTGACGATCATGATGCCGCAGCGCGGGCTGACGCCGCGCCGGGTCAATTCCTCTTCCAGCGGCAGGCCGGCAAAGGTCGAATAGCGCGGCAGCGAGAGCGTCACCAGCGCGTGCCCGTCATGGAAGGAGAGGCCGCGCAGGAAGCCGGGACAGAAGGCGATATCCTCGCGCGCGCCGGTCGCCGGGTCAACGCGGACGAGATAGCCGCGGCCGGAATCCAGCACATAGAGCCGGCCGCGGTAGACGCGCGGGGAATGGGGCATGGTGAAGCCGTCGGCGACCACCTCACCGTCTTCCACCCGGATGACGAGGCCGCTGCCGACCCGGCGGTCTCGCCAGCCGTCGACGGCATCGGTGCGGGCGCAGCAGGTGACATAGCGGACATGGCCACTCTCGGTGGCGAGGCCGTTGAGGTGGCAGCGGTCCTCCGCCGCGAGCTTCGAGATGAAGGGCGGCTTCCAGAGCGGCCGGAAGCTGTGCCTTTCGCTGAAGGTGGCGAGGCAGGAATGGCGGGTGTTCACGAACACGACGCGCCCACCCGCCTCCACCGCGATCTCATGGGCATCGACGTCGCCGGTGATGTTGGCCTGACGGGCGACGAAGAGCCGGTCGAAATGCTCGTTGGCGGTCTCGCCCGGGGCCAGCACGTTCTCGAGCCGCCAGATCTGCACCATGGAGGCGAGGTACAGCCGGTCGGCCTCGTACCACAGCCCCATGGCACGCTCGAAATCCCGCCGGAAAAAGGAGATGCGCCCGTCCGGCAGCCGGCCGATGAGGAAGAGCTGCCCGGCCTGATAGGAAGACAGCGCGATGCTCACGCGGTGACTGGCCAGCCAGCTGCCGAACCCGCGGGAACAGGCGATATCCGGCATGTCGGTGGCCGGAATCGGCTGGGCGTGGGGGTCGGCGTTCTGGCTCACGGCACGGTCCGTCATCTGTCGGCGCTGCATCGCTTTAGCAGAGCGCGCGGTGGCGGGCGCAAGCGAAAAGCTGTTCTCGGCCGGCGCTTCGTCGGGACAGGCTATGGACGTGTGACGGCGAAGCCGAAGCCGGCGCCCGGGGAGAGGCACTCCGCCGGCGCGGGGCGATGGTGTCCCGGAAGGGAATCGAACCCCTGACCCCAGGTTTAGGAAACCTGTGCTCTATCCTGCTGAGCTACCGGGACACTCTTGCCGCACATGCGTTGCCGGCCGGCCTCTCGGCCGGACGGCGCTCAGGCTTATGGTCCGAACGCCTTTCCGGTTCAAGCCCTCCGCCTGCGGCCGCGCTGCTTCTCTAGCATGGGAGCGCGACCAAGGCGATTGCCGGGGGAGGAAGCGCCGGGTGCGGCCCCTGTTTCCACGCCCGCCGTGCTGCGGCGCCAGAAACGCGTGGGCGGCGCCGCGTGAATGCGGTATAGATTAGGAAACCCCGTTCCTTGCGTCTTTCGATCGAGATCAGCAGCGTCGCCATGGCCTTCGCGCGTCCCCGGACAAAGGGCTTGAGGGAGGGTGGCGCCGTGCCGGGGCGTGCCGCCCGCTGCCTGCGGCCGGGCCTTGCCGGCCTGCTGGTTGCGGTTCTGGCATCGGACGTGGCCGCCGCCGCGGCCTGCGGCGGCGAGGCGGGCGAGGCCGCACGTGTCGCCGCTGTGCTTGAGGCCGGCGACCTCAGGCTGGAGGATGGCCGCACCATCCGCCTCGCCGGCGTGGTCGCCGATATCGGCCAGCCCGGTCAGGCCGCGGCGCTGCGCGACGAACTGGAGCGTCGTGTCGCGGGGCGCGCGGTGCAGCTTTTTCCGGTCGGCGCCGCCGACCGCTACGGCCGGCAGGCGGCGTATCTCGTCCCCGGCGAAACGGCCGGGCCGACCCTGCAGGAGCAGCTTCTCCTCGCCGGGCTCGCGCTCTGGCGGCCGGGCGAGGCCGCGGGAGCCTGCCGGGAGACGCTGACGATGGCGGAAGCTGTCGCGGCGCGGGCGCGGCGCGGCGTGTGGCGGCTGTTCCCGCTGCCGGCGCGCAACCCGGCGGCGGTGGCGCGGTTCGAGGGACGTTATGCGGTCGTCGCCGGCCGGGTGCTGAGTTCCGGCGAAACCCGGCAGAGGGATTACCTCAATTTCGGCCCGGTTTGGCGCAAGGATTTTACCGTCGAGATACCGGCCGGCGCCCGCCCGGGCTTTGTTCGTGCCGGTAAGGAGCCGCAACGCCTTGTGATGGGCGATGTGGCGGTTCGCGGGGTAGTGTTTGAAGCGGGTGGGCCGGCCATCGAGGCACGGCTCCCGGAACAGGTGGAGAGGCTCGCCACCGGCCGCGAGGCCGGGGCGGACGAGGGAAGGGCGGAGGCGGTCGAGCGGTGAGCGTGCGCCTGGCGCAAGGGATGACGGCGATGTCGGCTGCGGGGCGGGGCGTGCGAGCGCTCCTGCTGCTCGGCGGCCTGTGGCTGCTTGCCGCCTGCTCCAGCCTCGACGCCCAGAACGGGCCAGACGCCGTCGCGGCGCAGAAGCCGCTGGCGCTGGAGGACACCCTCACCCCGGCACAGCGCAAGGAGCACGAGCGGCTCGTCGCCTCCTATGGCGGCTCCTATGACGATCCCCGGCTGCAGGCGCTGATCCAGAACACCGTCACCCGGCTGGTGGCCGCTTCCGAGCGGCCGGACCTGCGCTACCGCGTCACCATTCTCAATTCCCCAGCCGTCAACGCCTTCGCCCTGCCGAACGGCTCGCTCTACGTCACCCGCGGCCTGCTCGCCCTCGCCAACGACACCTCCGAACTCGCCTCGGTGCTCTCGCACGAGATGGCCCATGTGATCGCCAACCACGCCGCGATCCGCGAGGACCAGATGAAGCAGGCGGTGCTGGTGAGCCGCGTCATCTCCGATGTCGTGAACGATTCCGATCTCGGCGCCCTGGCGCTGGAGCGGAGCCGGCTGTCGCTGGCGAGCTTCTCCCGGGCGCAGGAGCTGGAGGCGGACGCCATCGGCGTCGGCATCAGCGCCCGCGCCGGCTTCGATCCCTATGGCGCCTCGCGCTTCCTCACCGACATGGGCCGCCAGGCCAGCCTGCGCTCGACCGATATCGCCCGGAGCTCCACGCCGGACGCGACGGACTTCCTCGCCAGCCACCCCGCGACGCCGGAGCGCATCTCGATCGCGATCGCCAATGCCCGCGAATACGCCTCGCCCGACAAGCCCGGCGAGCGCGACCGCGACCTCTACCTCGCCGCCATCGACGGCATGGTCTATGGCGACGATCCGAAGGAAGGCTTCATCCGCGGCCGGCGCTTCTTCCACCCCAAGCTCGGCTTCACCTTCACCGCACCGGAACGCTTCACGCTGGAGAACACGCCGCAGGCGGTGCTGGGCGCGACGCCGGATGGGCGGGAGGCGCTGCGGCTGGACGCGGTGCGCGTCACCGGCGACCAGAGTCTCGCGCAATATCTCTCCTCCGGCTGGATCGACGGGGTCGAGATCAACTCCGTGGAAAGCCTCGTGCTGAACGGCTTTCCCGCCGCCACCGCGGTGGCGCGGGGCGACCAGTGGTCGTTCCGCATGTTCGCGATCCGCTTCGGGACCGATGTCTACCGCATGATCTTCGCGGCGCGGGAGCTGACCCCGGAGACCGACGCCGCCTTCCGCGAGGCCGCGGACACCTTCCGTAGGGTCTCCATCGAAGAGGCCGAGAAGGTGAAGCCGCTGCGGGTGCGGGTGGTGAGCGTCGGGCTGACCGACAATATCGACAAGCTGGCGGCGCGGATGGATGTGCCCGACAAGCCGGTCGAACGGTTCCTGATCATCAACGGGCTCGACCGCGCGGACAAGCTGTCCTACGGCCAGAAGGTCAAGATCATCGGCGACTGAGCACGCCGTGCGTGGTCGAAGCGTTTCATGCGCTGGTGCATCGCGATCGAAGCGTTTCATGTGCTGGCGCACGCCGATCGAACGGCCCATGTGCGCCGTCGCGCCGGCGCCGGCCCGACCTCAGTTCGCCATGCCGTTCATGGCGCCGCCATGGGTCAGGGCGTGGCGCAGCTTCTCGATGGCGCGATTCTCGATCTGCCGCACCCTCTCCTTCGAAATGCCGAGCCGGGCGCCGAGCGCTTCCAGCGTCGCGCCCTCCTCGGTGAGGCGGCGGGCGCGGATGATGCGCATCTCCCGTTCGCTGAGATCGCGCAGGGCCAGCGCCAGCCAGCGGCGCCGACGCTCGCCGTCAATGCGGCTCGACACCTCCTCATCCGGCAGCGGGTCGTCCGCCACCAGCTGGTCGAGCCGCTCGGCCGTTCCGTTCTCGTCGGTGCCGAGCGGGGCATTAAGGGAGACGTCGTGGCCGGCGAGGCGCGCGTCCATCCGCGCCACATCCTCCAGACTCACGCCGAGCGAGGTCGCGATGCTGCGCAGCATCTCGTGGCTGCCGGCCGGGGTGGCGCTGCCGGCCTGAAGCCGCTCCAGCCTGGCGCGGATGCGCCGCAGATTGAAGAACAGCGCCTTCTGGCCTGACGAGGTGCCGCCGCGCACGATCGACCAGTTGCGCAGCACATAGTCCTGCACCGACGCGCGGATCCACCAGCTGGCATAGGTGGAAAAGCGGACATCGCGCTCCGGCTGGAACCGGGTGGAGGCTTCCAGCAGGCCGACATGTCCTTCCTGCACCAGATCGGCGAGGGGCAGTCCATAATTGCGGAAACGCCGGGCGATCGCCCCGACGAGGCGCATATGCGAGCGGATCAGGGTGTGAAGCGCGGCTTCGTCGCGCTCGCGAATCCAGCGGTTCGCCAGTTCCTGCTCTTCCGCGCGCTCCAGCAGCGGCGCGCTCATGGCCGCGCGGGCGAGCTGATCGCGCCCCACCATCTGGTCGCTCATGTGCGTCTCCCGCGGTGACGCCGGCGCGCCGCTCCGCCCCACTGCGGCGAAGAGGCGCGACGATTCCCCCGGAGAACGCGAAGGCCGGCGCGGAGTTCCCGTGCCGATGCCGCACGCATGAAAAAGCCCGGCACGGGGCCGGGCTTTTCCTTGCGATGAGGCGGGTGACGTGATCAGGCGGCAGCTTCCTCGGCCTCGCTGTCTTCGACATCGGCTTCGGGCTCGGCTTCCTCGCCCTTGCCGACGCGACGCGGGCCCTTCAGCAGGTTCTGCTCGATCAGCTTCACCGCCTCGGTCTCGGTGAGGTTGTCGACGGCCGCGAGTTCGCGGGCCATGCGGTCGAGCGCGGCTTCATACAGCTGGCGCTCGCTATAGGACTGCTCGGGCTGAGCTTCCGAGCGATAGAGGTCGCGCACCACTTCGGAAATGGCCACGAGGTCGCCCGAATTGATCTTGGCCTCATATTCCTGGGCGCGGCGGCTCCACATGGTGCGCTTCACGCGGGCGCGGCCCTTGAGGGTCTCCAGCGACTTCTTGACGATGGCCGGCTCGGACAGCTTGCGCATGCCGACGGAGACGATCTTCGGGACCGGGACCCGGAGCGTCATCTTGTCCTTCTCGAAGTGGATGACGAACAGCTCGAGCTTGAAGCCCGCGACTTCCTGCTCTTCGATCGCCATGATGCGCCCGACACCATGGGAGGGGTACACGATGTGCTCACCCGTCTTGAAACCCTGGCGGATGTTGGACGGCTTCTTCGTCGACATGCTGAGCCTGCTCCCGGGTCCTGTCCGATCAGGGGCCGCGCGACCTCGACAACGCGACCCAGGCCCGCGAACACGCGCGTCCGCGGGCAATATGAACTCCGTCTCCGGCAGGGCCGAAGGCGCTGGATCAGCCGATGGAGGAAATCCGGACCCTGACCGCCGGGTGCCGCTCCGCACCCGGATGTCTCAAACCCGATTCAAATTCCTGGGGGATCGCTCCAGAGAGGGAGCGCTGCCGCATAACAAACCCGATCGACTGCACGAGGGTTCATATAGCACAATTTGGCAAAAAATCAAAGCACTCCCGCGCCGCAGCAGCGGGCGGGGTGCGCGACGTCGCGCGAGGCGTCACAAGGGGCGGCGTCGGAAGGCCGGCCGGCTCAGTCCTGCTTACCCGGTTCGTCCGAGAGATACTGTAACTTGTCGGCCACACCATCCCATTCCTTGGCGTCAGGAAGGGCGTCCTTCTTCTGGGTGATGTTCGGCCACACCTTGGAATAGTCGGCGTTCAGGGTCAGCCACTTCTCCAGCCCGGGCTCGGTGTCCGGCTTGATCGCCTCGGCAGGGCATTCCGGCTCGCAGACGCCGCAGTCGATGCACTCGTCCGGGTGGATCACGAGGAAGTTCTCGCCCTCATAGAAGCAGTCCACGGGGCACACCGACACGCAATCGGTGTACTTGCACTTGATGCAATTTTCCGTGACGACGTAGGGCATTCTCGGTGTCTCCAGGCGGAGCGTGTGATTTAACCGCGCGCGCGGCTTCCCCGTAGCGCAGGCGCTGGTACGGCGCAAGGTTCATCCCCGCGGATGCGGTGTGCGTGAGCCGAAGGGCTGTCACGACGTGGTTTCGGGGCCCGGGGGTTCGGCCGTCTCTTCCATATAGAGGGCGCCAACGGACTCCGCATCGCCTCGCCGCTCGGCGAAGCCGATGACCCGCAGCACCCGCACCCGGGAGTCCAGCGCAACGGTGACGACATCGCCAAGCCGGACCACATGGGCTGGAGCCCTGGTGCGGCCGCCATTGATCCTTACGCGCCCGGCCTTCACGAGTTCCGCCGCGGCGCTGCGTGTTCGCACGCAGCGCGCGTGCCAGAGCCAGACATCGAGGCGGGGGCGCTCGGCGGACAACGGACCTCCCGGCTCAGTGGCCGTTCTTCTCGGCGTCCATGCGGGCCTTCAGCGCCATCAGCTTGGCGAAGGGCGAATCGGGATCCACCGGCCGCTCGTTGCGGGCCTCCTTGCGGGGCTCGTTGCGCGGCGGCTGGAAGCGGTTTTCGCTGCTGCGCTCGCGCTGCGGACGCTCGCGCCGCTCGTCGGCACCGCGCTCCGGCCGCGGCCCGGCGTCGCCGCGGGCTTCGTGGCGGCGATCGCCGCCCTGGTCGGGCCGAGGACGGGCGGAACGGCCGTCGCGGTTCTCCTCACGGCGCGGGCCGCGATCGGCGCGCGGCTCGCGGTCGGGACGATCACCCCGGGGCTCGGCGCGGGCATCGCCGCGGCCGGGATTGCCGCGCGGCTCGGGACGCGCCTCGCCGGCGGTCTCCGGCGCGGCGGCCGGGCGGGGGCCACGCTCGCCCTGCGGGCGGCCGCCGCGGCCCTGGCCGCGATGGTTCGGGCGCTGCTGCCCCGGCGGGCGGCCGGGACGCCAGACCTCGATCATGGCCGGCTCGGCCGGCGCTTCCGCTACCGCGGCCTCAGCCACCGGCGCCTCCGCGGCTTCGGCCGCCGTGGGCTCGGCTGAGGCGGCTTCGGGCGCGGCCGGAGCCGCGTCGGCCGGTGCGGCGTCCCCGGCTTCCGCCGGGGCGGCGTCGCTGTCCGGCGCGGCGGCGGTTTCGGCGTCGTCCGCCTCGCTCGGGAGGGTCTCTACCGGCGCCTGCGCTGCCGGCTCGACCGTCTCGGTGGGCTCTGCCGAGCCGTCGGAGGAGGGCTCGCCGGCGGCGGCCGGCGTGGAAGCTGCGCCCACCGTCTCCGTTTCCGCGGCCGAGGGTGTCGCGTC
>CAZIXP010000052.1:23876-25363 GCA_964543245.1 uncultured Starkeya sp. | reverse complement strand
ACGACCAGGCCCGTACCCGCCGTCACGGCGAGCGCCCGCTCCGGCTCGCTCATCAGCGCGACCGGCCCGGGCTCGGCGGCGGGCGACGCCGGCGCGGAAGCGGGCAGCACCTCCGCGGCCGCGCGGCCGAGCCGCGGCGCCATGATGGCCTTTTCAACCTCCGGCGAGCCGCAGACCGGGCAGGTCACCAGCCGGCGCGCCTTCTGGTCGTCATAGGCGGCGGAGTCACGGAACCAGCTTTCGAATTCATGGTCGGCGGAGCAGACCAGCCGGTAGAGAATCATGCCGCGTCCCCCGCAGCCGGCGGCACGAGGTGGAGATAGTCCACCTCGGACGGCGCGATGAGCTCAAAACGCCGGCCGTTCTGCAGCGAGGGAATGCGCCCGCGCACCGCCAGCACCTTGGCCGGGTCGATCTCGGCGTGGATCATTCCCGGCTCGGTGCCCGCCTCGGCGAGGATCTCGCCCCAGGGATCGATGATGAGGCTGTGACCATAGGTCTGACGGCCATTCTCATGCACGCCGCCCTGCGCCGCCGCCAGCACGAAGCTGCCGGTCTCGATGGCGCGCGCGCGCAGCAGCACGTGCCAGTGGGCCTCGCCCGTGGTGCGGGTGAAGGCCGCCGGCACCGCGATCATCCCCGCCCCGCTTTCGGCCAGCGCGCGGAACAGGGCGGGAAAGCGCAGGTCGTAGCAGATGGAAAAGCCGAGCCGAATCTGCGGCAGATCGGCCAGCACCGCCAGATCGCCGGGGCGATAGGCCTCGGATTCGCGGTAGACGTCGCCGTTCGGCAGCGTCACGTCGAACATGTGGATCTTGTCGTATCGGGCGCGGATCGCCCCGTCCGGCCCCAGAAGGAAGGCGCGGTTGGCGGCGCGGTGCTCGCTCGCCCGGATCGCGAGGGAGCCGATGTGCAGGTGGATGCGCAGCTCCGCCGCCAGCGCCCGGAAGGCGGCGAGCGCGGGGTCGGTTTCCTCCTCGTGCAGCACGGCGAACAGCTTCTCGCGGCTCTCCTCCATGGTGCCGGTCATTTCCGGCGTCTGCACATAGCTCGCCCCTGCCGCCGCGGCCTCGCGGATCAGCGCGGAGGCCGCCGCGACATTGGCGGCCACGTCGCGACCGCTGCGCATCTGGACCAGCGCCGCGCGGAAGGGGGCGCCAAGCGGGGCGGGCGAGGCAGAGCTGGACGGGCTGGTCATGACACTCTCCAAAGGGCGCGCGCTGCCGCCCGACATGGCTTCACGCGGCGAGAAGCGGATCGAGCTCGCCGGCCTGGTCCAGCGCGTAGAGGTCGTCGCAGCCGCCGACATGGTTCCCGTCGATGAAGATCTGCGGCACGCTGGTGCGGCCGTTCGCCCGCTGCGACATGGCGGAGCGCTCGACCGGCTTTCCGGTGACGTCGATCTCGGAGAAGGCGACCCCCTTGCGGCGCAGAAGGTCCTTGGCGGCGTGGCAATAGGGGCAGCTTGAGGTGGTGTAGATCTCGAC
>CAZIXP010000052.1:0-23866 GCA_964543245.1 uncultured Starkeya sp. | reverse complement strand
TCGTTGGCTCGAACCTATGATATGGGCCGGTGCGGCCCGTCAACAACCCGCGCGAACACCAGCACATCGACCGACCTCGCCCCCGCCCGGAGCAGAGCCTTGGCGCAGGCATCGATGGTGGCACCGGTGGTCAGCACGTCGTCCACCAGCACCAGCCGGCGCCCGCGCAGTTCCACCGCCATCGGCTCCGGCACGGCGAAGGCGCCGGCGACATTGGCGGCCCGCGGCCCGCGCTCCAAGCCCACCTGCGGGGCGGTGGCACGGCGGCGCTCCAGCCAGTCGGGCCGGACGGGGACGCCGCTTTCGCGCGCGATGCCATGCGCCAGCAGGGCGGACTGGTTGAACCGGCGCCGCCACAGCCGGCGGACATGCAGCGGAACCGGCACCAGCGCATCGGCGCCGGCGAGAAGTTCGGCCCCGGCCCGTGCCATGAGCCGCGCCAGAGGCGGCGCGATCTCCAGCCGGTCGGCGTATTTCAGCCCGTGCACGAGGTCGCGTACCACCCCATCATAGCTGGCGACGGCGCGGGCCCGGCCATAGGCCGGCGGGTCCGCCAGCGCCTTGGGCGAGACCGGAGGCCGGCCCGGCCACACCACTCCCGGATCGGTTTCGAACGGCGTGCCGAGCCGGTCGCAGAACGGCGGGGCGATGAAGGGAATGCGGCTCCAGCAGGGTCCGCAGAGGCAACCGGGGGTATCCACATCAGCCCGGCAGGCGACGCAGAGCGGCGGCAGCACCGCATCCACCAGCGCCCGGCCGACCTGTCCTGCCAGCACCAGCCCCCGCCGCAGCATGACCGGCGGAAAAGCCCGGCGCGGCGTGGCCAGCGCCTCGTCGCCGCCACCGGCGGGGCGCCATTCCTCAGAACCAATGGGCGATGCGTCCATGGAACAAGGCTAGCACGCCTTACCCCCCGCGACATTCCCCCCGTGACGCCTTACATGAGCCACGCGCCACAGCCGAACGGAGACGCCGCCATGTCCGAGACCCGGGAAAGCTCCGACACGCCGGAAGGCCCCGCCCGGCGGGACAGCAGCGGGCCGCAGCCCGGCGCCGACGCAACCGGCGCGGTACGCAACGGCACCGGCGCAGGAGCCGCGGAGGGCGGCCCCCACCGCGTCTTCGACGCCGCCACGCTCGCCGCCCGCCGCCGCCGCGCCCTCGCGCTGGGGCCGGAACCCTTCCTGCTGGAACGCCTCGCCGACGACCTCGCCGACCGGCTCTCTGCGGTGAACCGCCACTTCGCTCTCGCCGCCGACATCGGCACCCCCTCCGGCGAGCTGCGCCGGGCATTGGCCGGCCATCCCGCCATCGGCCGGCTGATCGCCCTCGGCCCGGCGGAACGGGCCGACATCGACGCGGTGATGGAGGCAGAGGCGCTGCCGCTCGCGCCGGGCTCGCTTGACCTCGCGGTCTCCGCCCTCGCCCTGCAGGCGGTGAACGACCTGCCGGGCCTTCTCGCCCAGATCCGCCGGGCGCTGAAGCCGGACGGGCTGCTGCTGGCGGCGCTGTTCGGCGCCGGCACGCTGGCGGAGCTGCGCGAGGCCTTCGCCATCGCCGAGAGCGAGACCACCGGCGGCATCTCGCCCCGCGTCGCGCCCTTCGCCGACCTGCGCGACCTCGGCGGGCTGCTGCAGCGGGCCGGGCTGGCGCTGCCGGTGACCGACATCGACCGGGTGGTGGTGCGCTACGCCGACCCGCTCGCCCTGTTCGCCGATCTGCGCCGCATGGGGGCCACCAACCCGCTCGCCGACCGGCTGCGCACGCCGCTGCGCCGCGCCACGCTGACGCGGCTGTTCGAGGTTTATTCCGAGCGCTTCGCCGATGCCGACGGGCGGGTGCGGGCCACCTTCGAGATCGCGTGGATTTCCGGCTGGGCGCCCCATGAGAGCCAGCAGCAGCCGCTGCGGCCGGGCTCCGCCAAGGCGCGGCTGGCGGACGCGCTGAAGGCGACCGAACGCAGGCTGCCCTTCGAGCCGGGCTGAGGCGGCGCCGGAACCGGCACCTGTGCCGGAGCCGGCCGCCGGCTCAGTCCCGGCCGGGGCCGAGAAGGTCGATGAGGGCGGGAATGAGCGGCTCGTCGGCGGGAGGCATGGGGTAGTCGCGCAGCTTGCCCGGCTTCACCCAGGCGAGGCGCTGGCCCTCGCGGCCCTGTGCCACGCCCTCCCAGCGCCGGCAGATCCACAGCGGCATCAGGAGCTGGAAGGTCTCGTAGCTGTGGCTGGCGAAAGTGAGCGGGGCGAGGCACGCCTCCTTCACCGCGATGCCGAGTTCCTCGGCGAGCTCGCGGATCAGGCAGTCCTCCGGCCGCTCGCCCGGCTCCACCTTGCCGCCGGGAAATTCCCACATGCCGGCGAGCTGCTTGCCGGCCGGCCGCTCGGCCAGCAGCACGCGGCCATCGGCGTCGACCAGCGCCGCGGCGGCGACCAGGACCAGTCTCACCGCGCCCTCCCCCCGCTCACCGCCCCGCCGCCGCTCACGAGCGGTAATCGCCGTTGATGGCGACATATTCCTTGGTGAGGTCGCAGGTCATCACCCGGTCCGCCCCCTCGCCCAGCCCGATGTCGACGCCGATGTCGATAACGTCGTTCTTCATGTAGGCCGACACCTCGGCCTCGTCATAGGAGGGATCGCGCATGCCCTCGGCGGCGACCCGGATGGCGCCGAAGCGGATGGCGAGGAGATCGCGCTCCGCCGGCTCACCCGCCTTGCCCACCGCCATGACGATGCGGCCCCAATTGGCGTCCTCGCCTGCCACCGCGGTCTTCACCAGCGGGGAATTGGCGATCGACATGCCGATGCGGCGGGCGCTCTCCTTGGAGACGGCACCGGTGACATGGATGCGCACCAGCTTGCGGGCCCCCTCGCCGTCGCGCGCCACCTGTTCGGCAAGGTCCAGCAGCACACCGTCCAGCGCGGCGGCGAAACCGGCGAGGCGGGGATCGGCGGCATCGGCGATGGCCGGGGCGCCGCGCTGCGCCGCCGCGCCGGTGGCGAACAGCATCAGCGTGTCGGAGGTCGAGGTGTCGCCATCGACCGTGATGGCGTTGAAGCTGTCCACCACCCCGGCCGACAGCAGCGCCTGCAGCGCCGGCGCCGCGATGGGCGCATCGGTGAAGACGAAGGACAGCATGGTCGCCATGTCGGGCGCGATCATGCCCGCGCCCTTGGCGATGCCGGCGATGGTCACCGGCACCCCGCCGATCTCGACCGTGGCGGTCGCCACCTTCGGGAAGGTGTCGGTGGTCATGATGGCGCGGGCGGCGTCGAGCCAGGGGAGAGGCGCCAGACGCGTCGCGGTCTGCGCCAGCACGCCCTCGAACTTGGTGGCGTCGAGCGGCTCGCCGATGACGCCGGTCGAGGCGAGGAAGATGTCGTGCTCGGCGCAGCCAAGCGCCTTCGCCGCGATCTCGGCGGTGAGCTTCGTCGCCGCCCGGCCGCGCGCGCCGGTGAAGGCGTTGGCATTGCCGGAATTCACCACCAGCGCCCGCGCGGTCCCCTGCGCGAGCTGCTCGCGGCACCACTCCACCGGCGCGGATGGGCACTTCGAGCGGGTGAAGACGCCGGCAACCGTGGTGCCGGGGTCGAGGGTCAGCAGCAGCACATCGGTGCGGCCCTTGTAGCGGATGCCCGCTTCGGCCGTGGCGAAGCGCACCCCTTCCACCGGCCCGACCTCGGGCGTGTGCTTGGGCGCGAGCGGGGAGAGCGGAGCATCGTGAGCCATCGGAAGGGTCTCTGCGGACGGGGAGGCGCCGGGGCACCGGAGGGCGCCAAGGGTGTGCCGGAAGGCGCCGTCACACGCAAGAGGCCGAAAGCGGTGGCGCCGTTTCGGCCGAGCCCGGCCCGCGTTCCGGCCCGAAGCCATGTCCAGCAGCCGGAACCGGCGGTGCGACGAACGCGGCGCCCTATGAAAAGGGCCGCCCACGGGGGCGGCCCTTCCATCGCCGTCATGTCCCGCGCGTGGCGCGCCCCGTGGGATCACGGGGGCTTAGGAGCACGGACTCTTGGAGTCAGGGGGTCTTGGGCTGGTCGGTCTTGGTGTTGTCGGCGTCGGCCGGGGCGGCGGCGGGCGCGTTGGTGCGCAGGTCGCTCGGCGAGGGGGCGGCGGCGGTCTTCTCGACCTTGGCGGCGTCGCGGGTCTTCTGCACCAGCTCGGCCTGCGCCTTCTGGGCGAGGAACTGCTGGATCTGCGGCTTCACCTCATCAAAGGTCGGGAGCGGCTTCTGGCGCTTTTCCTCGACCTTGATGACATGCCAGCCGAACTGCGTCTTCACCGGCTCGGACACCTCGCCCGGCTTCAGCTTGAAGGCGACGGTGGCGAATTCCGGCACCATCTGGTCCTGGGTGAAGAAGCCGAGATCGCCGCCGGTCTCCTTGCCCGAGGGGTCCTCGGTCAGCTGCTTGGCGAGGGTGGCGAAGTCGTCGCCCTTCTTCAGCTTGGCCTCGACCTCCTCGGCCTTGGCCTTGGCGGCGGCGGAAGCCTTCTCGTCCTTGGGGTCGGCGCGGAACAGGATGTGGCGCGCGTGCACTTCCTCTTCCGGCTTCTGCTGCTTCAGCGCGTCTTCGTAGGTCTTCTTCATCACCTCGTCGGTGATGGCGGCCTTGGTGGCCTGGTTCAGCGCGGCCTGCATGAGGATGCGCTTCTTGGCGAAATCGAGCTGGCGCTGGAATTCGGCGCCCTCGGCCAGCTTCTCGGCCTCGGCGGCCTGGGCCAGCGCGGTCATGTCGATGAGGAAGCCGAGCACATATTCATCGCGCGCCGGGCCGGTGAGCTGGGGCGGCAGACTGGCGCCCAACTCGTCCTCGGCGACGGCGAGGTCGCTCTTGCGCAGGGCGACGCCGTTCACCGTCGCCAGCACCGGGTCATCGCCGGTCGCCGCGGGGGCGGCGGTGGACGCGGCCGGCGCCGGGGTGGCGGGCGCGGCCGACTGGGCAAGAGCGGGAGAGGCCACCGCCGCGATCAGCAGGGCCGCGAGGCTCGCCCGCAGCAGGCCGGAGCGGTTGGCCGCCGGGTTCGGCAGAGCGGCGCGCAGGAGGTGAGGGTGCATAAAACTGTCCTTGGGGGTTTTGCGGTTGTCCGCTCTTCGGGCGGCGAAAGCTCGCTCAGTCGGCGCAGGCTTGCAAGGTCCGTCGATGGGGTGCGCGCAGGCGGAGAAGGGGATAACGCCCGCGATCCCGATCGGGCATCGACGGACGGTGCGGAAGCCGCAGGAGGCGGGGCCGCCGCCAATTGACAACCCCCAAACCCGTTCATAAGTGTGGCACGCGGCGCGGTCCAACCGCCGCGCTCGCATATATGTGACGTTCCTGCCCCTGCGTCATGCGCGTTGGACGGTTCCGGCGACCCATTTCGGCCGCAAAACGCGGCTGGTTCGGAGCGGCGACCCTGCGTCGCACCTGCAGGGCCCGGCGGCCCGCCACCGCCGTGCCCCTCATCTGCCCTGGCGGGATGGATTGGAAGACACGATGTTCGGCGCCCTCGCGCGAAAGCTTTTCGGATCGGCCAATGACCGCCGCGTGCGCGGTTATCAGCCGAATGTCGCCGCCATCAATGCGCTCGAGCCGGAGATGATCAAGCTCTCGGACGAGGAGCTGCGGGCGCGCACCGACCTATTCCGCCAGCAGCTCGCCGAGGGGCGGACGCTGGACGACCTGCTGGTGCCGGCCTTCGCCACCGTGCGCGAGGCCGCCAAGCGCGCGCTGGGGCAGCGGCATTTCGACGTGCAGCTCATCGGCGGCATGGTGCTCCACGAGCGCGGCATTGCCGAGATGCGCACCGGCGAAGGCAAGACCCTGGTCGCCACCGCGCCGGTCTACCTCAACGCCCTCACCGGCAAGGGCGTCCACGTCGTCACCGTGAACGACTATCTCGCCCGCCGCGACGCCGAGTGGATGAGCCGGGTCTACCGCTTCCTCGGCCTCACCACGGGCATCATCATCCACGGCATGGACGACAATGAGCGGCGCGAGGCCTATGCCTGCGACGTCACCTACGCCACCAACAACGAGCTCGGCTTCGACTATCTGCGCGACAACATGAAGTACGACCTCGCGCAGATGGTGCAGCGCCCGCACCATTACGCCGTGGTGGACGAGGTCGACTCCATCCTCATCGACGAGGCGCGCACGCCCCTCATCATCTCCGGCCCGCTCGACGACCGCTCCGACTTCTACAACACCATCGACCAGTACATCCCCCGCCTCACCAAGGAGGATTTCGAGGTCGACGAGAAGCAGCGCTCCGTCACCATGACCGAAGCCGGCATGGAGAAGATGGAGCAGCTCATGCTCGATGCCGGACTGCTGAAGTCCGACAGCCTGTACGACATCGAGAACGTCTCGGTGGTCCACCACGTCAACCAGGCGCTGCGGGCCCACACGCTGTTCCAACGCGACAAGGACTACATCGTCCGCAACGACGAGGTGGTCATCATCGACGAGTTCACCGGCCGCATGATGCCGGGCCGGCGCTATTCGGAAGGGCTGCACCAGGCGCTCGAGGCGAAAGAGCGCGTCAAGGTCCAGCCCGAGAACCAGACACTCGCCTCCATCACCTTCCAGAATTACTTCCGCATGTACGAGAAGCTGGCCGGCATGACCGGCACGGCGAACACCGAGGCGGCGGAATTCCAGGACATCTACAATCTCGAGGTGATCGAGATCCCGACCAACCTGCCGGTCAAGCGCGTCGACGACGACGACGAGGTGTACCGGACCGCCGGCGAGAAATACAACGCCATCATCGACCTGATCACCGACTGCAAGTCGCGCGGCCAGCCGGTGCTGGTGGGCACCACCTCGATCGAGAAGTCGGAGCTGCTGGCCGAGCTGCTGAAGGCGCGCGGCTTCCGCCAGAAGGACTTCACCGACCCCGACGCGTTCCGCCCGCTCTATGACGGCGACAGCGGCCATACCGAGGACAAGGTGTTCGCGGTGCTCAATGCCCGCCACCACGCCCAGGAATCCTACATCGTCGCCCAGGCCGGCGTGCCGGGCGCGATCACCATTGCCACCAACATGGCGGGCCGCGGCACCGACATCCAGCTCGGCGGCAATGCCGAGATGCGCATCTCGCACGAGCTGAACCACCTGCCCGAGGGTCCCGAGCGCGCCGCCGCCGAGCAGGCCATCCGCGACGAGATCGCGCGGCTGAAGAAGAAGGCGTTGGAAGCCGGCGGCCTGTTCGTGCTCGGCACCGAGCGGCACGAAAGCCGCCGCATCGACAACCAGCTCCGCGGCCGCTCCGGCCGCCAGGGCGACCCCGGCCACTCCAAGTTCTTCCTGTCGCTGGAAGACGACCTGATGCGCATCTTCGGTTCCGACCGGCTGGACGGTATGCTCCAGCGGCTCGGCCTGAAGGAGGGCGAGGCCATCGTCCATCCTTGGATCAACAAGGCGCTGGAGAAGGCGCAGAGCAAGGTCGAGGCGCGTAACTACGACATCCGCAAGAATCTGCTGAAATACGACGACGTGATGAACGACCAGCGCAAGGTGGTGTTCGAACAGCGCGTCGAGCTGATGCAGGACGAGGACGTCGCCGAGACCGTCGCCGAGATGCGCCACGGCGTGGTCGACGACATGGTCACCAAGTTCGTGCCGCCCAATGCCTATCCCGAGCAGTGGGACACCGAGGGTCTCGCCGAGGCGCTGCGCCAGCGGCTGGGGCTCGACCTGCCCGTCGCCGACTGGGCGAAGGAAGAGGGCATCGCCGACGAGGAGATGCGCGAGCGCATCCGCGCCCGG
Source organism: uncultured Starkeya sp. (assembly GCA_964543245.1). Lineage (GTDB taxonomy): Bacteria > Pseudomonadota > Alphaproteobacteria > Rhizobiales > Xanthobacteraceae > Ancylobacter. The sequence continues at coordinate 16,123 of CAZIXP010000052.1, read as the reverse complement.
GCCGACGAGGTCATGGCGGCGAAGGCCGCGCAATATGGCCCGGACCTCATGCGCTATGTCGAGAAGTCGATCCTGCTGCAGACGCTGGATCACCTCTGGCGCGAGCATCTCGTGACGCTCGACCATCTGCGCCAGGTGGTGGGCCTGCGCGGCTATGCCCAGCGCGACCCGCTGAACGAGTACAAGTCCGAGGCGTTCCAGCTGTTCGAGGCGATGCTCGCCAGCCTGCGCGAGGCGGTGACCTCCCAGCTCATGCGGGTGGAGATCATGACGGCGCCGCCGCCGGAGCCGGAGCCGCTGCCCCAGATGGTGGCGCACCATATGGACCCGGTGACCGGGGACGACGAGCTGGCTCTTGCCGAGACCGACCTCGCGGTGACGCTGGCCCCGGCGGAGGACGCCGACGCCGCCGCCAACCGCGACCCGAACGATCCCTCGACCTGGGGCCGCGTCGGCCGCAACGAGCCCTGCCCCTGCGGCTCGGGGAAGAAGTTCAAGCACTGCCACGGCCGCTTCGCCTGAGGCGTCGGGCAGGACAGGCTAACGCGGGCGCGGGCAACCGCGCCCGCTTTCATGAGGATGGGTCCGCGGGGCTCCCGGCGCGCCCTCAGGTGAGGTGTTCGCTCTCGTCGCGCGGGCCGAGGCCGATGATGAGCAGGCCGGAGAGCGCCGCCGCCGCCGCGCTGACGAGGATCGGCACGGCATAGCTGCCGGTAAGGTCGAAAACCAGCCCCGCCAGCGTCGGTCCCAGCAGGGCGGCCACGCCGACGCCGGTGTAAAGCAGCCCCAGCACCGCGCCGATGTGGCGGGCGCCGAACAGCTCTGCCGCCACCGCGGGATAGAGCCCGACGCAGCCGCCATAGCTCAGCCCGAACAGCACGGCAAAGGCCGCCAGCAGCGCGAAGCTGGTCGCCGCCGCCCAGAGCAGGAAACAGCCGGCCAGCGCAAAGGTGAGCAGCATCAGCAGCCGGTGCGGCCCCAGCCGGTCGCCGAAGCCGGTGAGCACGAAGCGCCCGCCGACGCTGCCGACCCCGATCAGCCCCACCAGCAGCGTCCCGGTCTCGAGCGGCAGGCCGATGTCCTGCGTTGCCGGCACCAGATGGACATAGGCGATATAAATGCAGAACGACGCCAGCATCATCGAGAGGTAGAGCTGGCGGAAGCGGCCATCCCGCCACAGCACGGCCATGCCGGGCGAGCGGGTGGCCCGCGCCGTGTTCACCGCGAAGGCGCGGCGGCGGATCAGCAGCGCCGCCGGCACGCCGAGCACGGCGCAGACGCCCGCCAGCATCAGCAGCCCGCCCCGCCAGCCGAGTTCGGGCATCAGCCTCGCCGTAAGTGCCGGCAGCACCAGCGTGCCGACCCCAAGGCCGGCCAGGGCGATGCCGGAGGCCCGCGCCCGCTGCCGCAGAAACCACGACTGCACCGCCCCCAGCGCCGGCACGTAGCACAGCCCGATGCCGATGCCGGCGCCAACCGCGTAGAAGACATAGAGCAGCGCGAGCGTGGGCGCGAAGGCCGCGGCGACATAGCCGGCAATGATCACCGCCAGTCCCGTCAGCGCCAGCACGCGCGGGGGAAAGCGGTCGCCGAGCGGCCCCGCGAACGCACCCATGGAGCAGTAGATCGCCGCCGAGAGCGAGAACACCAGCGCGGTCGCCCCGCGCGAGGCCTGGAACTCCGCCGAAAGCCCGGGAAACAGCGCCGCGAAGGCGTAGGACGAACCGAAGATGACCGCGGTGAGGACGTGGGTGCCGGCCACCACCGGCCAGCCGGCCCGGCTGTCGAGCGAACCGGCGGCGGGGGTGAGGGACGACGACGTCATGGATAGGCCGGCTCCGGGAACATGCACCCGATCCTAGCGGCCGCCACCACGGGAAAACATCGGATTATGGCGATCCACCCCGCCACTCCGGCGATGTTGTCCGGCCTCCCCTCCCGGGTGGACAGGGCAGCCCCACGCCGGCCGGCACCGGCCGCGGCGTGACGCGACCGGGGGCTCGCCGCGGCGCGATCTGGCGGCCGGCCTACTGGGCCGGAGGCGCGAGGTCGGCGGAGACGGTTTCGCCGGGGGCGATCGGACGCACCGGCGCGGTCGGCACCTCCGCCGGCAGGGTGGCCTGCGCCGGGGTCAGCGCGGGCGGCGCCTCCTCCTGGCCGAACAGCCGGCCGAGCGAGAAGCCCGAGGAAGCGGCATTGGCGGCATTGACCGCGGGCGAGCCCTGCCCGGTCGAGTCCGCGCTGTCGCTGCGGCCGAGCAGCCGCGCCACCGAGCTCAGCAACGAGGAGCTGTCGTCCGCCGGCGCCACGGCGGCGACCTGCGTGGTCGGGGTGGCGGGCAGGCCGCGGGCGAAGAGCTGGGTCTCGGACGGCGTGCCCGCCGGCGCATCGGCGGGCCGCGCCATCGGCACCGGCACATCGGCGGTCGCCAGCGCCACCGAATCGGCCGGGCTCGGCCCGCTCTCGCCGGGCGGGGTCACGCCGGGCAGCGGAATGTCGGCCGGGGCATTGGTGGCCACGCCGTAATCCAGCCCGGGCGGCTTCACCACCGGCGGCAGCGAGCCCGGCGCGGAAGCCGAAGGGTTGCGCAGCTTGGCGAGGAACACCTCGTTCATGCCGCCGTCCTTGCCGGTCTTCACCGGCTCGACCGGGGTGAGCGGCGCCATCATCGCCATGGCGCGGTCATCCGCGGCGCGCTTGGCGGCGAGCTGCTGCTCGAGGTCGTCCGGCACCGAATAAGGCGGGCAGGCCGCGCTCGGCTCGAAGCGCTGCGCCGGGTCGGCCGGGGTGGCGTTGAACACGTAGCGCTTGTTGCAGACGTCCACCTTGGGCGGCAGCTTGGTGATCTCGAAGGTGTCGTAGCCTTCCTTGATCATCCGCCAGAACGGCATGTTCGGGTTGTCGCGATGCCGCGCCATGTTCTTGGGCGTCATGCGGAACGGATAGGCCTGCACCTGGAAGGAGCGCTGCCCGCCCATGAAGCTGTCGCGGCCGAGCGCAAAGATTTCCTGTATCTGCTCGTCGGTCATGGCGTAGCAGCCCGATGACGAACAGTCGCCATGCACCATCAGATTGGCGCCGGTGCGGCCCCAGGCGCGATCATAGGCGTTGGGAAAGCCCATGTTGAAGGCGAGGTAGTAGTTCGAGTTCGGGTTCATCTGGCCCGGGGTGATGGTGTAGAAGCCCTCCGGCGCCTGGCGGTCGCCTTCCTTCACCTTCGGCCCCAGCTCGCCGGACCAGCGGCAGATGGGATAGGTCTTCAGCAGGGCGTATTCGCCGTCCGATTTCTGCTTCCAGACCTCGAGCTCCGACTCCTCCTTGAAGATGCGCACCACGACCGGGCTGTCCTGCGACATGCCCTTGCTCTGGATCAGCGCCACCGTCTCCGGGGAAAGCCGCTTCATCGAGCGCGCATTGGGCCCGGGTCCGCTGCTGCCGTTGCATCCCGCGAGGGCGAGCGCCGCGACCGAGGCGAACAGGACCGCGCGCCCACGATGCCGCAGAAACGCCCCGATCCCCGATGTCACCACAGCCTTCAAACCCTGCACTCCCCGTTTCCCACGGCGTCGACGGGTATCATGGCTAAGAGCGTTACCCTTGCGGAGCGGTTACCGCAAGCAGGCCGCGGCAGCCGCCACCCCCTCACAATCACGTCATCCGGGCGGCCGCCCTGCGGCCACTCCCTGCCCCGTATCTCCGCACCGGCAATGGCCCTGCGGCCATCCTCCCGTGCCGTCGCCGCCGTTCAAGACGGCGGTTTCGCTCAAAGCCCCCGGCCGATGGCCAGGAACTTCTCCCGCCGCGCCTTGCGCAGGCCGGCGGCATCCAGTCCTTCGAGCCCATTCAGCGCGGCCTCGATGGCGTCCCCCGTCGCCGCCATGGCCGCGGCAGGATCGCGGTGCGCCCCCCCCGGCGGCTCCGCGATAATGGTGTCGACGATGCCGAATCGCGCGAGATCCTGCGCGGTGATCCGCATGCTGGTCGCCGCCTCCTGGGCCTTGGCGGTGTCGCGCCAGAGGATGGAGGCCGCGCCTTCCGGCGAGATCACGCTGTAGATCGAATGCTCCAGCATCAGCACGCGGTTGGCGGTCGCGAGCGCGATGGCGCCACCCGAGCCACCCTCGCCGATGATCACGGCGACATTGGGGACGCCAAGCGCGAGACAGGCGTCGGTCGAGCGGGCGATTGCCTCGGCCTGGCCGCGTTCCTCCGCATCGAGGCCGGGGAAGGCACCGGCGGTATCGACCAGCGAGATCACGGGCAGCTGGAAGCGGTCGGCGAGTTCCATCAGCCGGGCCGCCTTGCGGTAGCCCTCCGGCCGGGCCATGCCGAAATTGTGCTTGATGCGGGTTTCGGTGGTGGAGCCCTTCTCCTGCCCCAGCAGACACACGGCGCGGCCACGGAAGCGGGCGAGCCCGCCGAGAATGGCCATGTCGTCGCCGAACTTGCGATCACCGGCGAGCGGGGTGAACTCCTCGAACAGCGCGGCGGCGAAATCCGAGAAGTGCGGGCGCAGGGGGTGGCGGGCCACCTGCGTCTTCTGCCAGGGCGTGAGATTGGCGTAGAGCTGGGCCAGCGCCTCGGCGGCCTTGGTCTCCAGCCGGGTGATGTCGTCGCCGATCGCCACCGCGTCGCCCTTCGCGGAGAGCTCGCGAAGCTCCTCGAGCTTGGCTTCGAGTTCGGCCACGGGCTTTTCGAAATCGAGATAGCTGCGCATCGGTGGTGGGCGATCCTTCGAGAGCGGTCGCGAACCCCGGGCGGGGCTCGGCTGCGGGCGGCCCGGCCGGACGCGCCCGAAATGCGCGCGGAAGCTGCCTTGCGAGGGTGGCGACGTCAAGGCAGCGATGAGGGGAGAACGACCCCTCGCCCCGGCTCCAACGGGAGGGCGCAACGCCCGCGATGGCGGATTGAACGCCGGGCGATTGTACCGCACATTGCAACCTGAGGCCGCAACACCATTCATCGCATTACAGGACGGGCAATGTTCTTGGCGCTTAGTAAGATACTTGCCGTCACGACGACGTGTTTCGGCACGCTTATGACCATTCTTACCTACAACTTCCCCATACTCGAAATGAATAAATTCATCGTCACGATATTAACGCTCGGCGCATCCGCCATCGTTTCATTGATTTATTACATAACTATTTTGATATCTGATCGAGATAAAGCAAAAATACAAGATAATAATGTTCGAATTATCCGGGATAGCGAAGAATTGAAAAATGAAATATACCAATCAGCGGAGAGCGTGGTTGCAAAGGCCAAACAGATCATCATCGTGACAGGCTCGCGTTCCCGGGACGAGGACTATCTGCGGTCGATTGAACGCAAGATCACCCAGTCGGCATCGATCTGTTATGTCCGCATCCTTGTCGGCCCGCCGCACCATCAGGCTCTACGCGACCATATCGAACGCATAAGGTCTGCCGCGGCCGCCGTTGCAGGCTGGCCACGCGACAAGATCAAGATCGTCGAAACGCCTTATGGAGGCGAATGGCCCGAGCGCTTCATATGTGCAAGTGAAAGCAAGGCTGTTATCATCACCCAGTCCCCGAATTCGCCCTGGGCCTTCGATACCGGTATCGTCATAGATGATGAGAAAATCGTGGCCGGCATGGTGGCGCAGCTCAGGGCACTGGCGGACGGCATATACCGCCGGCCGCCGGTGACGGGGGCCTGACATGGCGGTGGCACACCAGGGCCGGCTTTCCCTTGTGCGTAGCGGCGCTGCCCCGGCGGCGGCGGCCATCGATCAGCAACGGATTGCGGCCTTGACGGCCGATCTCGTGCGCTTTCCGACCCAGGGCGGCATCGATCCCCAGGCTCCCGCACTCCACTATCTGGCCGACTGGCTTGATCAGGCCGGCGTGCCTTCGCGGCTTTATGAGGCGCCGAACCGCCGGCCAAAGAACCGGGCCATCGGGCTGCTGGCGGAAATCGGCCCGCCGCGAGGCCCGGCTTTCGCACTCACGGCCTGCCTCGACACCGCGGTTTTCGGCGAGCCCGACACGTGGGAGGGCTGCAAGCCGACCGCGGCGCTGGTGACGGATGGCTGGATGGTGGGTCGGGGAACGGCGGATTCCAAGGTCGGGGTAGCGATCTTCTGCATGCTCATGGCGGAGCTGCGTCCGATCGCACACACCCTGCAGGGCCGCCTGCTCCTGCTGCTCGACTCGGACGAACACACCGGGCGTTTCGGCGCGGTCAAGCAGCTGACGGCCGAGCAGAACCATATCAAAGGGGTGTATATCGGCTATCCCGGCAACGGGTCGATCAAGATCGGCGCCCGCGGCTTCTACCGCGCGAAAGTCTCGCTCTACGGCGTTTCCTCGCACAGCGGCGCGAGCCAGCCGAGCCGGCAGAACGCCGTTGAAAAGGCCGCCCGGCTGGTGACGGCGCTGACCGCCGCGCCACTGCCGGACGCGGACGACACGTCGGATTTCGGCATCGGCCCGCAGAAGACCTGCACCGCGATCACGGGAGGGCGCGGCTATTCCAGCGTGCCCGACTACTGCTTCCTGCGGGTCGACTATCGTCTCACCCCGACCTTCACCAAGGCCGTGGCGCGTCAGCATCTGCGTGCTCTGGTGGAGGAGGTCGACCGGCAGATGCCGACCGACCGCGCCTCCAGGATCGAGGCCGAGCAGAGCTGGCCTGCTTATCGCCTGGGTGCGGGCGATGCGCTGGTCCGCGCCTTGCGCGATGCCGCTGCCGCCGAATTCGGCACGCCGCCGGAGCTTCAGGTCAGCGGCCCCTCCAATGTTGGAAACTTCCTGAGTTCGTTCGGCATCGATGCCACCTGCGGCTTCGGCGTGACCTGCCGCAATGTCCACGGGGCGAACGAGGCCATCAAGCTCGACACCATCATGCCGGTCTATCGCAGCTACCGCGCGGCGGTCTTGAAGCTCCTGACCTGAACCCGGTCGAACATGCCCGCGGCGCGCGGAGCGCGCGAGTCTTGACGGCCGCTCATCCCGCACCGATCCGCTTCCAGTAGAGCCTCGTGCCGGTGAGGCCGCCCTGCGGCTTCAGGGCGTAGCCCGGGATGGTGCCGGCGTGGACGAAGCCGTGGCGCTCATAGAGGCCGGAGGCGCCGCCGTCCTCGGCGGTGTCGAGCACAAGCAGGGTGCGACCCTGCGCCACCGCCAGGCGCTCGGCCTCGGCCAGCAGGGCGCTGGCCAGGCCCCGGCCGCGATGGGCGGGCGCGGTCATCATCTTGGCGATCTCGGCACGGTGGGGCTGGTTCTCCGGCAGGCCGGTCACCAGCGTCACCGTGGCGGCGAGTTCGTCGCCGACGAAGGCGCCGAGGACGCTCCGCTCGCCCCGGCCGGCGGCAGCCAGCGCGCCCTCCCAGAAGCGGCGGGCCGTCTCCGCCGGCAGCGGGTCCATGAAGCCGACCGAGCCGCCACCCGCCACCGTCGCCACCAGCAGGGCGGCCAGCGCCTCCACCGTCGCCGCCTCCCGTTCCAGCGGACGGATGACGGCGCCGCCCGACGCGGCCCTCGTAGAGGCGTCGGGAGCCGCGGGCATGGCTATCGGGGCGGGCGAGATGGTGGTCATGGCATCAGCTCCGGGTGAGAGCGACGAGATAGATGCAGGGTGCGGCAGCTTCGTTGGCGAGCGTGACGTCCACCGGAGGGCCGAAGCCGAAGCAGTCGCCGGCCGCCATCTCATGGCGTTCCGCGCCGTCGTGCAGGACGAGGCGCCCGTCCATCACCCAGAGAATCTGCCGGATATAGGCGTAGGAGGCCGCCGGCAGCGTCACCGCCCGGCCCGGCGGCAGCTCGACCCGCACCGCTTCCAGCGGATGATCCGGTCGGGCGAAGAGCTGGCGGCGGACATAGCCGGTGCCCGGATCGGTCCACACCGGCTGCGACGCGGCGCGGACAAGGCGGCTGCCCTCCCCTTCCGCCCGCAGCAGCAACCCCGCCAGGGTGAGCTCGAAGGCCGCCGCGATGCGCACGAGGAGCGCCGCGGTGGGGCTCATCTCCTCGCGCTCGATCCGGCTGAGCGAGGCCTTGGCGACGCCGGAGCGTTCGGCCAGCTCGGCCAGCGACCAGCCGCGCGCCTCCCGCTCCAGCCGGACGCGGCGGGCGAGACGGGTGGTGGTATCATCTAATTTATCAGACATACGTCCCGTATAATGGACGATCTGCCTGTTGCCAAGGCGGCGCAGCCCACCACTCACCGACGGGCCGCGCCGCGATCGCGCTTCGGGCGATGCGCGCCGGAGCTCAGGCGGCCCCGGCCTCCTTCTTGTTCTGCCGGTGGCTGACGAGGTCGTCCACCACGCTGGGGTCGGCAAGGGTGGAGGTGTCGCCGAGATTGCCGAACTCGTTTTCCGCGATCTTGCGGAGGATGCGCCGCATGATCTTGCCCGAGCGGGTCTTGGGCAGGCCCGGCGCGAACTGGATGAGGTCGGGCGAGGCGATCGGGCCGATCTCCTTGCGTACCCAGACCACCAGTTCCTTGCGCAGTTCCTCGCTGGCCTCCACCCCCGCCATCAGCGTGACATAGGCGTAGATGCCCTGGCCCTTGATGTCGTGGGGATAGCCGACCACCGCAGCTTCGGAGACCTTGGGATGGGCGACGAGGGCGCTTTCCACCTCGGCCGTGCCCATGCGGTGGCCGGAGACGTTGATGACGTCGTCCACCCGCCCGGTGATCCAGTAATAGCCGTCGGCGTCGCGGCGGCAGCCGTCGCCGGTGAAGTACTTGTTGGGGTAGGTGGAGAAGTAGGTCTGCATGAAGCGCTCATGGTCGCCATAGACCGTGCGCATCTGGCCGGGCCAGGAATCGGCGATGACCAGATTGCCCTCGCAGGCCCCCTCCAGCACGTGGCCTTCCGCATCGACGATCTGCGGCACCACGCCGAAGAAGGGCCGGGTGGCGGAGCCGGGCTTCAGCGCGGTGGCGCCGGGCAGCGGGGTGATGAGGATGCCGCCGGTCTCGGTCTGCCACCAGGTGTCGACGATCGGGCAGCGATCCTCGCCGACGACGCGGTGGTACCACTCCCAGGCCTCGGGGTTGATCGGCTCGCCCACCGAGCCGAGCAGCCGCAGCGAGGCGCGCGAGGTCTTGGTCACCGGGCCGTCGCCGGACTGCATCAGCGCCCGGATGGCGGTCGGGGCGGTGTAGAAGATGCTGACCTTGTGCTTGTCGATCACCTCCCAGAAGCGGGAGGGCGAGGGGTAGTTCGGCACGCCTTCGAACATCAGCGTGGTCGCGCCGTTGGAAAGCGGGCCATAGACGATGTAGCTGTGCCCGGTCACCCAGCCGACATCGGCGGTGCACCAGTAGATGTCGCCGTCGTGGTAGTCGAACACGTACTGGTGCGTCATCGAGGCATAGACGAGATAGCCGCCGGTTGTATGCAGCACGCCCTTGGGCAGGCCGGTGGAGCCCGAGGTGTAGAGGATGAACAGCGGGTCCTCGGCGTTCATGTGCGCGGCGGGGCAGTCGCTCGTCACCAGCTCCGCAGCCTCATGATACCAGACGTCGCGGCCCGGCTTCATGTCCACCGCGCCGCCGGTGCGGCGCACCACCACGACATGCTCGACCTCGAAGCCGGTGACCTTGGCGATGGCGGCGTCGACATTGGCCTTCAGCGGCACCTTGCGGCCGCCGCGCAGACCCTCGTCGGCGGTGATGATGACCTTCGATTCGCAGTCGCGGATGCGGCCGGCGAGACTGTCGGGCGAGAAGCCGCCGAACACCACCGAATGGATCGCGCCCAGCCGGGCGCAGGCCAGCATCGCAAAGGCCGCCTCGGGAATCATCGGCATGTAGATGGTGACGCGGTCGCCGCGCTCGACATTGCGGTTGCGCAGCACATTGGCGAAGCGGCAGACCTCGTCGTGCAGCTCCTGGTAGGTGATGTGGCGCGATTCCGAGGGGTCGTCGCCCTCCCAGATGACGGCGGTCTGGTCGGCCCGGTGCGGCAAATGGCGGTCGATGCAGTTCCAGGCGACGTTGGTCTCGCCGTCCTCGAACCATTTGATCGACACCGCGCCGGGCGCGAAGGAGGTGTTCTTCACCGTGCTGTAGGGGGTGAACCAATGAATGCGCCGACCCTCTTCGCGCCAGAAGGTTTCGGGGTCGCGGACGGAAGCGGCGTAGCGCTCGCGATAGGCGGCATCGTCCACATAGGCCCGGCTGGCCCAGGACGACGGCACCTCATACAGCGTTTCGGACATGGCGTTCTCCCCTAGCGTATGAACGCGGCGATCTCGTCTGCGCGGCGCCGCACCCTTGTTATTCCCCGCGATTATGGGCAGCGCCTTGACGCGGGACAAGTTCGGGTGGCCCCGAACTTTGGCAGGGGGTGTTTGCTGCGGTGCGGTCGGGGCCGCCGCGCGGCTCGCCCGTCAGCCCACGCGCGGCCGCCACACGCTGGTGTGCTTGATGTCGCTGTCCTCCAGCTCGCGCGAAACCGGCACGGCATAGTCGGCGATCTTCTCCAGCCGATCGCGCGGCAGGTAGGACCGGCCGGGATCGCCGATCCACACCCCGGCGCCGCGGGCGGCGAGCGCCGCCAGCCAGGCGAACACCCGCTCCGCGACGTCGCGCTCATAGGCGATGTCGCCGGCGAGCACGACATCCCAGCCCCGGTCGGTGCCGACGAGGTCGGCGGAGACGACGGCGATGCCCGCCGCCCTGTTCGCCTCTGCGTTGAGGGCGATGGCATGGGCGGCGAAGGGGTCGATGTCGGCCGCCTCGACGCCGGCCGCGCCCGCCCGCGCCGCGGCGATGGCGACGAGGCCGGAGCCGGAAGCGAAATCCAGCACCCGCGCCCCGGCGACGATGGCGGGATGGTCGAGGATGTGGCGCGCCAGCGCCTGCCCGCCGGCCCAGGCGAAGGCCCAGAACGGCGGCGGCAGCCCCATCGCGCCGAGCTCCTCCTCGGTGCGCTGCCAGATCGGCACCGCCTCGTCGGCGAGGTGGAGCACGATCTCGGGCACCATCGGCACCGCACGCAGCCGGGTCTCGGTGCGGATGAAGCGAGCCGGGTCCTCGATGGCGAGCGGCGTGCCGCGCGCGCCGCTCACGGGCGCTCCGCCGGGCCCGCGCCGGGCGCCCTCATGCCCCCGCCATCTCCAGCACGATCGCCCATTCCGCGTCCGTCACCGGCTGCACCGAGAGCCGGGAGAACCGCATCAGCGCCATCTCGGCGAGGCGCGGCTCGTTCTTGATGGCGGCAAGGCCGACCGGGCGGGGCAGCGGCTCCACCGCCTTGATGTCGACCATGACGAATTTGCCGGAGGGGTCGGACGGATCGGGATAGGCCTCGCGGATCACCTCGACGATGCCGACGATCTCCTTGCCCTCGTTGGAATGGTAGAAGAAACCGCGGTCGCCGTTCCGCATGGCGAGAAGCTGCTGCTTGGCGAGGTGGTTGCGCACGCCGTCCCAGTGGGTGCCGGCGGCGCCCGCGGCGACCTGCTGGTCCCACGACCATTTGAAGGGTTCGGATTTGTAGAGCCAGTGCGCCATGGTCGTGCCGTGTCTCGGGCGGTTCGGGTTCGGAAGGCGGGGGTCAGGTCTCGGCTTTCTGCGGGCGGGCCAGCAGCGAGCCGATGGCGGCGTCGATGTCGAGGCGGCCGCTCACCACCTCGTCGACGGCGTGGGCGATGGGCATGTCGACACCGCGCTCGCGGGCAAGCCGCACCAGCACTGGGGCGGTCTGTGCGCCTTCGGCGAGCTTGCCGTCGGGCGCCGCGCCGCGGCCGAGCGCGACGCCGAGCGCATGGTTGCGCGACTGCTCCGAGGAGGCGGTGAGGATGAGATCGCCGAGCCCGGAGAGCCCGGTCAGCGTCTCGGTGCGGGCGCCATAGGCCTTGCCGAAGCGCATCAGCTCGGCGAAGCCGCGGGCGATGAGGGCGGCGCCGGCGCTGGCGCCGAGCGCGCGCCCCGCCACGATGCCCGCGGCGATCGCCAGCACGTTCTTGGCAGCGCCGCCGATCTCGACCCCGCGCACATCCTCGCTGTGGTAGAGCCGGAACGCCCCGGAGCCGAGGGCCTGGGCCAGCGCGCGGGCCAGTGCCGGATCCCGGGTCGCCAGCGTCACCGCCGTCGGCAGGCCGGCGGCGACGTCCACCGCGAAGCTCGGCCCGGAGAGGATGGCAGGCACCGCGCGCGGGCACGCCTCCTCCAGCACCTGCGTCATGAACAGCGTGCTGGTGCGCTCGATGCCCTTGGCGCAGGTCACCACCGGCGTGCCGCGGGCGATGTGCGCTTCCAGTTCCAGCGCCGCGACGCGGCTGGCCTGCGCCGGCACCGCGAGCAGCACCGCGTCGACGGCGGCAGCCTCGGCGAGGTCGGCGGTCGGCCGCACCGCCGGGTCGAGCCGCACCCCCGGAAGCCGCGGGCTGGCGCCGCGGCGCGCCATCTCCGCCACCTGCTCGGGGTCGCGGGCCCAGAGCCGCACCGCGCGGCCGGCGCGGGCGGCGGCATTGGCGAGAGCGGTGCCCCAGGCCCCGGCGCCGATGACCCCGATGACGGGAAAATCGCTCATCCGCCGGCCTGCCCCGCGGCAGCGGCCACGCCAAAGGTCGCCTCGTCCAGCGGCCAGCGGGCGCGGGGCGGCACGTCCAGCGTGTCGCGGCCGCCGAGGGCGAGACGCTCGGCCCCCGCCCAGGCGATCATCGCGCCATTGTCGGTGCACAGCGCAGGCGGCGGCACGGCGAGGCGGGTGCCGCCCTCGGCGGCCACCTTGTGCAGCGTCTTGCGCACCGCCTGGTTGGCACCGACGCCGCCGGCGAGCACCAGCGCGGTCGGCTTCTCGCCACGCTCGCGCATCACCCGCTGGGCGGCACGGACCCGGTCGGCGATAACGTCGACGATCGCGGCCTGGAACGAGGCGCAGAGGTCGCAGACATCCTGCTCGGACAGCGGCGCGATCCGGGTGGCCTCGATCCGCACCGCAGTCTTGAGGCCGGACAGCGAGAAATCCGGCTCCGCCCGGCCGGAAAGCGGGCGCGGCAGGGCAAAGCGCGTGGGGTCGCCCCGCTCGGCGGCCCGCTCCACCGCGGGACCGCCGGGATAGGGCAGCCCGAGCATCTTGGCGGTCTTGTCGAAGGCCTCGCCGATGGCGTCGTCAATCGTGCCGCCGAGCTTGGCGTAGCGGCCGACCCCGGAGACGCAGACGAGCTGGGTATGTCCGCCCGAGACCAGCAGCAGGAGATAGGGAAAGGCCACGCCGTCGGTCAGCCGGGCGGTGAGGGCATGGGCCTCGAGGTGGTTCACCGCGATCAGCGGCTTGCCGCTCGCCAGCGCCATGGCCTTCGCCGTGGTCAGCCCGACGATGACGCCGCCGATCAGCCCCGGGCCGGAGGCGGCGGCGATGCCGCTGAGGCGGCGCAGCCCGATGCCGGCTTCCTTCAGCGCCTGGGCGACCACAAGGTCGGTCACTTCGACGTGAGCCCGTGCCGCGATCTCCGGCACCACGCCGCCATAGATGGCGTGCTCGTCCACCTGGGAGCGCACGACGTTGGAGCGGATCTCGCCGGTGCCGTCCGGCCGGCGCAGCACCACGGCCGCGGCGGTCTCGTCGCAGGTCGTCTCGATGCCCAGCAGCAGCAGGTCGTCCATCGGAACCGTGGGCCTTTCGCCATCTCGGAGCGCCGACGCCGGGCGCAACGTTGACTTTGGGGTGTCGACGGGTGTTCTGGACCCTTCCATGAACCGCTAGCACCGCACGATGTCATGACGCAATCGCTTCCCCATCCCCGCCCCCGGCTCAAGCTCGGCACGCGCGGCAGCCCGCTCGCGCTGTGGCAGGCCCATGCCGTGCGCGACGCGCTGGTGGCGGCGCATGACTGGGCGCCGGAGGCGGTGACGATCGAGATCATCCGCACCACCGGCGACGCGATCACCGACCGGGCGCTGGCGGAGGCGGGCGGCAAGGGGCTGTTCACCAAGGAAATCGAGGAGGCGCTGCTGGACGGGCGCATCGACCTCGCGGTGCATTCGGCCAAGGACATGGCGACGCGGCTGCCCGACGGGCTGCACATCGGCGGCTATCTCCCCCGCGCCGATGTGCGCGACGCGCTGATTCTGCGCGAGGGACGCTCGCTCGACGACCTGCCGCAGGGCGCCCGGGTCGGCACCGCCTCGCTGCGGCGGGAGGCCCAGCTGCGGCGCCTGCGGCCGGACCTCAGGGTCTCGCTGCTGCGCGGCAATGTCCAGACCCGGCTCGGCAAGGTCGACCACGGCGAGTTCGACGGCACGCTGCTGGCGCTCGCCGGCCTCTCCCGGCTGGGCATGGCCGCGCGGGCCAGCGCCGTCCTGTCCACCGACGCGTTCCTGCCGGCGGTGGGCCAGGGCGCGGTCGCCATCGAGAGCCGGATCGGCGACGCGGCGACCGAGGAACTGCTGGCCGCGATCGTCGACACCGCCACCGGCATCGCGGTGGCGACCGAGCGGGCCTTCCTCGCCGAGCTGGACGGCTCCTGCCGCACCCCCATCGCCGGTCTGGCCCGGGTCGAGGGTAACCGCGTCTCCTTCCGGGGGCTGCTGCTGGCGCCGGATGGCAGCGAGGTGGTGGAGGCGGCCTGCGCCGGTTCGGTCGGCGACGCCGTCGCGCTCGGCGCCGAGGCCGGCCGCGACGTGAAGGCCCGCGCGCCGCGCCGGCTGCTGGCCGGCTGAACCATGCGCCTGCTCGTCACCCGTCCCCAGCCCGATGCCGTGTCGACAGCGGCGCGGCTGCAGGCGGACGGACACGAAGTCTTGATCGACCCCATGCTGCGGGTGGAGCCACTGGCCGGCGGCGCCCTGCCGCCCGGCGGGTTCGACGCGGTGGCGCTCACCAGCGTGAACGGCGCCCGGCTGCTGCGGGTGCGGCCGGAAGCGCCGACACTGGCGCGGTGGCCGCTCTTCGCCGTGGGCCGGCGGACCGCGGCGGCGACCGAGGGCCTGTTTCCGGTGACGCACGTCGCCAGCGGCGACGGCGCCGCCCTCGCCGCGCTGCTGAGGGAGAGGCTGCCGCCCGGCAGCCGGCTGCTGCACGTGGCGGGGGAGGATCGCGCGGTGGATCTTGCCGAGGCGCTGGCGCCGGCGGGGATCGCCGTCGACCTCTTCGTGATCTACCGCACCTGCCCGGCGGCGACCCTCGGCACGGAGGCGCAGGCCGCGCTGGCGGAGGGACGGATTGACGCGGCCCTGCACTTCTCGCCAAAGACCGCGGCGACGCTGGCCGCCTGCTGCACGGCCGCCGGGCTGGGGCCGGCCCTGCTGCGCTGCCGGCATCTGTGCCTGTCCCGCAGCGTTGCCGCCCCCCTCGCGGCGATCGGCGCGGCCACGCAGGTCGCTGCGGAACCCACCGAGGACGCGCTGCTCGCCCTTGTTGGCGCCTGAACCACAAGGGCCCTAGGCTGTTGCAGCCGGAGGTGCGGCGGTCTATCCCGCTAGGGACAAGATCGGCGGATGTGATCGTGAGGTGAGCACGTGGCGAAGGACGATCCGGCGGGAGACTCCGGCACTCCGGAGACGAATCCCCAGACCATTCCCGCAAGCGGCGCGAGCACGCCGGCAGAGGGTGTGACCCCGACGGCGGCCGAGCCGGTGGCCGACGAGCCGGCGAGCGCGCTCGGCGGTCGCAAGGGTCGCCGCCGGGCGCCGCCGACCATCGACCTCGCGGCTACGGACGTGACGCCTGCCGAGCCCGCGCCGGGCGGAGCACCCGCCGCCGAGCCGGTGCCCGGCGAGAGCACGCCGGCAGAGGTGGCGACGTCCGCGCCGTCGGAAACCACCGCCGCCAACGAAGCCCCCTCCGGTGAGGCCCCTGCGGGTGAAGCGGCCGCAGGTGACGCGTCGGCCGCGTCCGATGGCGGCGTCGAAGGCCCCTCGCCCCCCGCCGCCCCCGAGGCCGCGGCCAGCGTCGACGAGCCGCGCGAAAGCCCTGCCGCGCCGCCGGCCGCCCCGGCCCGGCGCTCGCCCGGGCCGCTGCTCGTCGCCGGTCTCGCCCTCGCCTGCGGCCTGATCGGCGGCGCGGTGGCGTTCACCGTTGCCGGCACCGTGTTCGACGCGGCGGAAAACGCCGAATCCATCACCGATGTCGAAGCCCGCGTGGTCGATCTGCGCCAGCGTGCCGTAGGGGTCGTCACAGCCCTGGATGGCAAGC
>CAZIXP010000051.1:0-26178 GCA_964543245.1 uncultured Starkeya sp. | reverse complement strand
TTCGAGCGAAGTGGATTCCGGTTCGCGTGAAGAAAATGCGGCAAGACAACAACCTTGAACGTATACGGGAACGTTCGCCGGATACGCTCAAGACGGTGCCGATGCCGTGAAGAAAGGGCTTAAGGCCAAATGGATTAAGCGTTTTTCTTCGCCGGCGGCACCGGCACATTGTCGATGAGACGGGTGCGGCCGAGCCGGGCCGCGCAGAGGATGCGGACCGGCCCGTCGGCGATCGACCCAATCGGCGCGAGAGTCAGGGCGTGGCGCGCCGCGACGTAATCGACGGCAAAGCCACGCGAATCGAGGAAAACCCGGGCCTCCTCCGTCGCCACGTCGGTCGGCGCGCCGGCCGCGATCTGGTCGGCGGCGGCGGCGAGGGCCTGATAGATCGATGGCGCCAGCCGGCGCTCCTCCGCCGAGAGATAAATGTTGCGCGAGGAGAGGGCGAGGCCGTCCGCCTCCCGCACGGTCGGCACCCCGACCACCTTCACGGCGAGATCGAGATCCCGCGCCATCCGGCTAACGACTTGAAGTTGCTGGTAATCCTTCTCGCCAAAAAAGGCGAGGTCGGGCCGGCACTGGGTGAAGAGCTTCGCCACCACGGTGGCGACGCCGGCAAAATGGGTGGGGCGGAAGTCGCTCTCCAGCCCCTCGGCCGGGCCGCCCAGCGACACCGTGGTGCAGAAGCCCTCGGGATACATTTCGGCGACGTCTGGGGTGAACACCGCGTCGGTCCGCGCCGCTGCGAGCTTCGCCATGTCGGCGGGCAAGGTCCTGGGATAGCGGGAGAAATCCTCGTTGGGGCCGAACTGCGCGGGGTTCACGAAGACCGAGGCGACCACCCGGTCCGCCCGGCGCCGGGCGGCCCGCACCAGCGCGATGTGTCCGGTGTGAAGCGCGCCCATGGTCGGCACCAGCGCCACCCGCTCGCCCGCCGCCCGCCACGCCTCGACCTGCCGGCGTAGCGCCGAGACCGTTCGAATCCGCTTCAATCCGTCATACATTGCCGAAAACCGCCCTGTGGCGCCCCAGTGGCGCGGTGGGTGGGGGAACCTATCAAGCACCCCTGAACCGTCAACCGCGCCGATCCGCGCGGCCGGTGTGGGGGTGATCAACGAGCGTGAGCATGGTGTCTCGACGGGTGACGACAACGGGCGGGCAGACGGGGGAGGTCGATGCCTTCCTCGAACAGCTCGCCGCAACCCCTTCTCCGGCCATCGTTTCTCCGGGAAGCGCGGCGCGCCGGCTGGTGTTCGGCCTCGACGCCACGTTGAGCCGGCAGCCGACCTGGGACCTCGCCTGCACACTGCAGGCCGCCATGTTCGAGGAGGCGGCGGCGCTGGGCGGGCTGGAGGTGCAGCTGGTCTATTACCGCGGACCCTCCGAATGCCGCGCCTCGCGCTGGACACCGGAGGCGAGCCGGCTCGCCGCCCTGATGGCCAAAGTCGGTTGCCAGGGTGGCCCGACCCAGATCGGCCGCATGATCCGGCATGTCGAGGCGGAGGCGGCGCAAAGCCCTGTCAGCGCGTTCGTTTTCGTCGGGGACGCGATGGAGGAGGGCATCGACGCGGTCTGCACCGCCGCCGGGCGGCTGGCCGTGCGCGGCGTTCCCGCTTTCATGTTCCAGGAAGGCAGCGATCCCGCCGTCACCGCCGCCTATCGCGAGGTGGCGCGGCTGACGGGCGGGGCGTGGTCGCGCTTCGACGCCGGCGCGGCCGGCGAGCTGCGCAGCCTGCTGCGCGCCGCCGCGGCCTATGCGGCGGGCGGAACCGCGGCGCTGACCCGGCTGGCCGGGCAGCCGGGCGGCGGAGCCGCCGCCGGGCGCCTGCTCCAGTCGATGCGGGGCGGCCAATGATCAATCTGCTTCTCGGCGCCCTGATCCTCGGGGGCGGAATCTACCTGCTCAAGATGCTGGGCCGGGCCGATCCCAAGCGCCTCGCGCGCACGCTGCGGGCGCTGGGGGGCTGGGCCTCGCTGGCGCTGGCGGGGTTTCTGCTGCTGAAAGGCCAGGTTGCGACGGGCCTGCCGCTCGGGCTGTTCGGGCTGTCGCTGCTGGGCTGGAGCGCGACGCGGCAGGCGGGCGGGCTGTTCGGCCGGCGGCGGCCCTCGCCGGGCCGGGTGTCCCGCATCCGCACCGCCCAGCTCGACATGAGCCTCGACCATGACAGCGGCGTCCTGTCCGGCCGCGTCCTTGCCGGTGCCTTCGCCGGCCAGATGCTCGACCAGCTCAACCTGACGCAGCTTCTCGAGCTGGGACGGGGCAGCGACGAGCAGAGCCGGCGGCTACTCGAAGCTTATCTTGACCGCCGGGCGCCCGGCTGGCGTGAACACGCTCAGGGCGATCCGGGCGGGCGGGGCGCTGCGCCGCCGCGCAGTGGCACGATGACGGAAGAGGAGGCCCACGATGTCCTGGGCCTTCAGCCGGGGGCGAGCGTGCCCGACATCGCCAAGGCTCACCGGAGCCTTATGAAGAAGCTCCATCCCGACCAGGGCGGGTCGAACTACCTCGCGGCGCGGGTCAATGAGGCCAAGGATATCCTGATGCGTCGACATCGCTGACACCGCCCTCAATTCCGGAAAACCATGCAGGCGAAATCGCCGCGCTTCAGGGCCCTGCAGGCATTCTGTGCCGCGGCCTGGGCATCGAAGCCGGCGAAACGGGCACGAACGATCGTGGAGGAGCCCTTGCGGGCGACCTCAGTGAAGGGCTCGGCCTGCCGCAGGGCGGCGCCGCCGATCGACTTCGCCTTGGCCATATGGGCGCGGGCGTCCTCTTCCGAGCCGAACGCGCCGATCTGGATGCCCCAGCCGGAGCGCGTGGCGGCCTTGGGCGCGGTCGTCGCCGTTTTGGCGGCCGCAGCCGGCGCCGCAGCCGGCGCCGGCTGGGCGGGCAGGGTCACCGGGCCGGCGCTGGCGACCTGAACCGGCCGTGTCGCCGGGCGCGGCGCCGGGGCTGCGCTGCCGCCCATGCTGGCGGCGGCGAAGGTCAGCGTGCCGAGGGTGCCGGGCTGTCCGCTGATCGTGGCCACCGGCGCGCTGGGGCGCGGCACGGCAATGGTCTTCACCGGCGTCGGCACGATCGGGGCGACGGAGCCGGCGGCAGGAGCGGCAACGGCGACCTCCTGCGGCGCCGAGGGCGCGACATACATGATGCGGGTGGCGGCCGGAGCCGGCGGCGGGGCCGAGGCGGCGGCCGCTGCCGCGACGCGGGGCTCCGCCGGCGCGTCCTGGGGCAGCGCGGCCGTGGTCATCTCGGCCTCGTCCTCGTTCATTTCCGCGACCGCCGGTTCAGGGAGCGGGGCCGGGGCCGTGGCGCGGGCAACGGCGGGCATCGCGGCTGCGGCCGCCGTGTTCTCCGCCACGGGGGCGACGATCTGCCGACCGGCATAGGCCACGGGGAGATAGGTGGTGAGCAGCGCGGCCATCTGCTGGTCGCGGGAGGCGGCGGTGCGGCCGCCCATCACCACGGCGACCAGATGGCGCCCATCGCGCCGCACATTCGTCATCAGGTTGAAGCCGGAGGCGGCGGTATAGCCGGTCTTGATGCCGTCCACGCCTTCGATCTTGCCGAGCAGCCGGTTGTGGTTACCGATGGGCGCGCCCTTGTAGTAGAAGGTGCGCGTGGCGAACATCGGGTAATAGCGCGGGAAACGCTCCTGGATCGCACGGGCGAGGATGGAAAGATCGCGCGCCGTGGTGACCTGGCGGGGGTCGGGCAGGCCGTTGGGGTTCACGAACACCGTGCGCGACATGCCGAGCGCGCGGGCCTTGCGGGTCATCATGGTCCCGAAGGTGGCGGTATCGCCGGCAATGTTCTCGGCGATGACCACGGCGACGTCGTTGGCGGAACGGGTGATGAGGGACTTGATCGCGTCTTCGACGGTGATGGTCGAGCCGGGCTTCACGCCGAGCTTGGAAGGCTGCTGCGCCGCCGCATAGCGCGAGACCGTCAGCTCCGAATCCATCCGCAGCTTGCCGGCGCTGACCTGCTCGAACAGCAGGTAGAGCGTCATGACCTTGGTGACGGAGGCGGGATGCCGCAGCTCGTCGGCGGCCTGCTCGCGCAGGACGCGCCCGGTATTGGCATCGACCACGATTTCCGAATAGCCGTGCTTCCACACACCCGAAGCCGCTGCCGTCTTCGGCGCCTGCTGGGTTACGGCCGGCCGCGCCGCGGTCCGCTTCTTCTTTGTGGTCTTCGCCTCGGCAACACCCGCACCAGCCACCGCCAGCACCATCAGGAGCGCGCCGGCACGCAGGCAATACGTGCCGAAAGTCGCCGGAACCCGCATGGACCCGTCCCGTCTACGTTGCGGCCCTCACGTGCGGACCACCACCACTACTCTGGCTGATTGTCAGCCGACGACATATTTTTGTGCGAGGCTGTCGCGAAAGTTGCGTGCCAGCCACATCCCGAAGGTTACCGAGAGCGCAGTTACGAACTCGTAAATTGGAGCGGTTCCCGGGCGCTGGCGGGGCAGAGCCGCGAGAACGCTTTTTGCGCTGCACAATATCCGTTGACGCCGATGGTGCGATGCGATATTGATCATGACGCGTCAGCCATGGTCGGCCGCGCGCCGTCATGCCGGCGGCAGGGAACGCTAAAGGGAGTTGCCCCAATGCTGCAGAACATCGAAGAGATGCAGAAGCTCGGGAAAGAGAACGTCGATCTCGCCATGAAGAGCTTCGGCACCGTGTCGAAGGGCTTCCAGGCCATCGCGGTCGAGGTCGCGGACTATTCGAAGAAGTCGTTCGAGGACGGCACCGCCGCCGCCGAGCAGCTCTTCGGCGCCCGAACGCTTGACAAGGCGGTCGAGATCCAGTCCGCCTATTTCAAGAGCGCCTATGAGGGCTTCGTCGCCGAGGCGACCAAGCTCGGCGAGCTCTATGCCGATCTCGCCAAGGAAACCTACAAGCCGTATGAAGGCCTGATCGGCAAGTTCGCGGTGAAGTGAGAGCGCGCCGCCGGCTCACAGGAGCCGACGACGGCGCAGCCTCGAAAAACAGTTCTGAAAGGGGTCCGCTGGCGCGGGCCCCTTTTTCGTTCGGACGCCCGGCTCGCGCCATCCGCCCGGCCGCCCCGCGCCTCCCAGGGTGCGGCGGGGAGGGGTGGCGTATGATCGCAGGGGAGAGCTCCCATCCGATGGCGCGAGGTGGCTCGACGCCGTCATCACTCTGTAGTGAGATGATGACGGTGCGCCGCCTCTGCCTGTCTTCCGTCCCGGCAATCGCGCATCGCCACTCTGGCGCAAGCCAGGAGGCGAACATATTATAGGTGTCGTCATTCCCGAGCATCCGGCCGGGAGAGGAATTGGATAACGCGATGCTCGCGGACGTGCCGACCTGCCACATAAGCTTCATGATGGCCGATGACGAGCGTCGACGGCGCGGCGACAACGCGCCCGGCACGGCCGTCATCACGCGCACCAAGCCGCAGACCAAGCGGCCCAGCCTGTACCGAGTGCTGCTCATCAACGACGACTACACGCCAATGGAGTTCGTCGTGCACGTGCTTGAGCAGTTCTTCAACAAAAGCCGGGAGGAGGCGACCACGATCATGCTCCATGTGCACCAGCATGGGGTCGGGGAATGCGGCGTCTTCACATACGAGGTGGCCGAGACCAAGGTCACGCAGGTGATGGACTTCGCCCGAAAGCATCAACATCCGCTGCAGTGCGTCATGGAGAAGAAGTGACGCGCAGCAGCGGCTAAACGAAGAGGTCCCGATGCCCACCTTCTCCCGCAGCCTCGAGCAGTCGCTTCACCGGGCCCTCGCGCTCGCCAACGAACGCCACCACGAATACGCCACCCTCGAGCACCTCCTGCTCTCTCTTGTCGACGACCAGGACGCCGCCGCCGTGATGCGGGCCTGCAATGTCGATCTCGACAAGCTCCGCCGCAATCTCGTCGAATATATCGACACCGAGCTCGACAACCTCGTCCAGGATGCCGGCGACGACTCCAAGCCCACCGCCGGCTTCCAGCGCGTCATCCAGCGCGCGGTCATCCATGTGCAGTCCTCCGGCCGCGAGGAAGTGACGGGCGCGAACGTGCTCGTCGCCATCTTCGCCGAGCGGGAGAGCCACGCGGCCTATTTCCTGCAAGAGCAGGACATGACCCGCTACGACGCGGTGAACTACATCAGCCACGGCATCGCCAAGCGCGCTGGCATGTCCGAAAGCCGGCCGGTCCGGGGCGCGGAGGAGGAGACGGAGACGAAGACCGGGGAGGACACCAAGAAGAAGGCCGATGCGCTCGACGCCTACTGCGTGAATCTCAACAAGAAGGCGCGCGAAGGCAAGATCGACCCGCTGATCGGCCGTGACGGCGAAATCCAGCGCACCATCCAGGTGCTGTGCCGCCGCTCCAAGAACAACCCGCTGTTCGTCGGCGACCCCGGCGTCGGCAAGACCGCCATTGCCGAAGGGCTGGCCCGGCGCATCGTCAATGGCGAGGTGCCGGAGGTTCTGCGCGGCGCCACCGTCTTCTCTCTCGACATGGGCTCGCTGCTCGCGGGCACGCGCTACCGCGGCGACTTCGAGGAGCGCCTCAAGCAGGTGGTGAAGGAGATCGAGGCTTATCCCAACGCGATCATGTTCATCGATGAGATCCACACCGTCATCGGTGCGGGGGCGACGTCGGGTGGCGCGATGGATGCCTCGAACCTGCTCAAGCCGGCGCTGGCCTCGGGCACGCTGCGCTGCATCGGCTCCACCACCTATAAGGAGTACCGCCAGTACTTCGAGAAGGACCGCGCCCTGGTCCGCCGCTTCCAGAAGATTGACGTTCCGGAGCCGACCGTTCCGGATGCGATCGAGATCCTCAAGGGCCTGAAGCCCTATTTCGAGGACTACCACCGGCTGCGCTACACCAACGACGCGATCAAGGCGGCGGTGGAGCTGTCGGCGCGGTACATCCACGACCGCAAGCTGCCGGACAAGGCGATCGACATCATCGACGAGAGCGGCGCGGCGCAGATGCTGCTGCCGGAGGCCAAGCGCAAGAAGACGATCGGCGTCAAGGAGATCGAGGCGACCATCGCCACCATCGCCCGCATTCCGCCGAAGTCGGTCTCGAAGGATGATGCCGAAACGCTGGCGAACCTCGAAACCACGCTGAAGCGCGTGGTCTATGGCCAGGACAAGGCGATCGAAGCGCTCTCCGCCTCCATCAAGCTGGCCCGTGCCGGCCTGCGCGAGCCGGAGAAGCCGATCGGTTCCTACCTGTTCTCCGGCCCCACCGGCGTCGGCAAGACCGAGGTCGCCAAGCAGCTCGCCTCGACCCTCGGTGTCCAGCTTCTGCGTTTCGACATGTCGGAATATATGGAGCGCCACACCGTGTCGCGGCTGATTGGCGCGCCTCCCGGCTATGTCGGCTTCGACCAGGGCGGCCTGCTGACCGACGGCATCGACCAGCATCCGCACTGCGTGCTGCTGCTGGACGAGATCGAGAAGGCGCATCCCGACCTGTTCAACATCCTTCTGCAGGTCATGGACCACGGCAAGCTGACCGACCACAACGGCAAGCAGGTCGATTTCCGCAATGTCATCCTCATCATGACGACCAATGCGGGCGCGGCCGATCTTACCAAGTCGGCCTTCGGCTTCACCCGCACCAAGCGGGAGGGTGACGACGTGGAAGCGATCAATCGCCTCTTCGCGCCGGAGTTCCGCAACCGTCTCGACGCCATCATTCCCTTCGCCCATCTCACCGGCGAAATCATCGGGCTGGTGGTCGAGAAGTTTGTTCTTCAGCTCGAGGCGCAGCTTGCTGACCGCAACGTCACCATCGAGCTGTCGGACGAGGCGACGGCGTGGCTGGTGGATCGCGGCTATGACCAGCAGATGGGCGCCCGCCCCATGGGTCGGGTGATCCAGGAGTACATCAAGAAGCCCCTCGCCGACGAGGTGCTGTTCGGCCGGCTGAAGAATGGCGGCCATGTGCGCGTCGTGGTGAAGGAGGAAGAGGGCGAGACCACGCTCGGCTTCGAATTCCCCGACGGGCCCGTCACGCCGAAGCCGGAGAAGATCGAGCCGGAGAAGAAGGCGCCGCGCCGCAAGGCGGCCGCCGCGCCGGCCAAGCCGAAGCCGCCGCGCAAGCCTTCCGGCGGCGCCCGCAGCACCACCCCCAAGGTGCCGTTGGTAAAGGCCTGAGTGGCGCCGACCTGATCCCGTTGCGGCCGGCCTCTGTTGCCGGCCGCAACGAAGGGTGGGGTTGACCTTGCGCCCGCGGGGCGCGATGAGGGCGCCAGAGTTAGCACATGGCGTCATCTTTTCCCCCGAGCGAAGCCGGCC
Organism: uncultured Starkeya sp.; assembly: GCA_964543245.1. GTDB lineage: Bacteria > Pseudomonadota > Alphaproteobacteria > Rhizobiales > Xanthobacteraceae > Ancylobacter. Next base: position 17,884 of record CAZIXP010000051.1, on the reverse strand, counting down.
CGTCGTCGGCGCCCCGACCGCGCCGCCACTGGTTTTTTGCCGGCATGCGCGGCGCCACGGCGGTGCCCGGTCTCGTGCTGATCGCCGCCTATATCGGCTTTGGCGGGCTGGCGCATGGGCTCGGAATTCCCTTCGCCCCCACGCTCGTCTCCACCCTGCTGGTCTGGGCGCTTCCGGCGCAGGTGATTCTGGTCGGCGGTCTGGGAGACGGCACCGCCTTGCCGGCGCTGGCGCTGGCGGTCGGCCTGTCCGGCGTCCGGCTTCTGCCCATGGTGGTGTCGCTGATGCCGCTGATGCGCGGGCGGCGGCCCCGGCTGTGGCTTGAGCTGATCTGCGCCCATTTCGTCGCCGTCACCATGTGGGTGGAGGCCCTGCGGCAGCTTCCGGCCGTGCCGACCGAGGGCCGGCCGGCCTATGCGCTGGGGCTCGGCTCCGGCCTGACGCTGATGTGCGTGGCGGGGACGACGATCGGCTTCTACCTCATGAGCGGCCTGCCCGGGCCGCTCGCGGTCGGCCTGCTGATGCTGACGCCTATTTCGTTTTCCATTCTGCTGGTGCGCATCGCCGCCATTCCGATGGTGTGGTTCGCGTTTGCCGCCGGCGCTGTGCTGGCGCCGCTGGTTGCGGGGTCGCCGGGCGGGCTCGACCTGTTCTGGAGCGGGGTCGGCGGCGGCACCATTGCCTTTCTCGCCGCAGAGGGCCTCTCCCGCCTCAAGGCAGGGCGGACATGACCGTGTTCGGCGGCGAATGGAGCGCGGTGCTGGTCGTGCTGCTGGTGGGATTCCTGCCGAACGAGGTCTGGCGGGTGCTGGGCGTCGTCGTTGGGCGGGGGCTCGACGAGAACGGCGCGGTCATGCGCTGGGTGCGGGCGGTGGCCACCGCACTGCTGGCCGCGGTGGTCGCCCGTCTCGTGCTCACCCCGAGCGGTGCGCTGCTGGCGTTGCCGCTGTGGCTGCGGCTCGGGGCGCTGGCGGTCGGGGTCGGCGGCTTCGTGCTCTGCCGCCGCTCCGTTCTCGTCGGCGTTCTCGCCGCCCAGGCCACGCTGATCGGTGGGGCCTGGTGGCTCGGCCTGCACTGAGCGGGGCGTTCCGTCCTCAGCCGGCGAGAGCGGCGCGCAGGCGCTCGGCCTGTTCGGCGAGCACGTCCGGCTGTTCCATCTCCGACTGCGGCGGCTTCAGGCCGACACCTTCCTGCCGCGGAATGACATGGACGTGGAGGTGGAACACCACCTGCCCGCCGGCGGTCTCGTTGAACTGCTGGACCGTGATGCCGTCGGCGTCGAAGACGGCCATCTGCGCCCGCGCCACCTTCTGCGCGACCTGCGCGACATGGGAGAGGTCGGCGGCCTCGATGTCGAGGATGTTGCGCGCGGGCGCCTTGGGCACCACCAGGGCATGGCCGGGCGCACGCGGCATGATGTCGAGGAAGGCCAGCGCGCGGTCATCCTCGTAGATGCGGTGCGCCGGCAGTTCGCCGCGCAGGATCTTGGCGAAGATGTTGTTGGGGTCGTAGGTCGACATGCGGGACTCCCGTCGGTTGCCGGATGGGCTTCGATGGCAACGAACCGCTTCGCGGTCAAGGCGGGTCAAGCCGCTTCGCGGTCAGGTTCGCCAAACCGCTTCGCGGTCAGGGCTCGTCGCTGGCGTGGCGAAAGGGGCTGAGGCTGGAGAGTTCCTCGCCCGCTTCGGCGACATAGGCCCGCTCGCGCTCCAGATAGGCCGCCACCGCCTCCCGCAGCCCGGGATCGGCGATCCAGTGCGCCGAGCGGGTGGTCACCGGCAGGTAGCCCCGCGCCAGCTTGTGCTCGCCCTGCGCCCCCGCCTCCACCACGCGAAGCCGGTGCGCGATCGCGAAGTCGATCGCCTGATGGTAGCAGACCTCGAAATGCAGGAAGGGGTGATGCTCCACCGCACCCCAGTGGCGGCCGAACAGGGTGTCGGCGCCGATGAAGTTGATGGCTCCCGCGATCCAGCGGCCGGCGCGTCGTGCCATGACCAGCAGAATGCGGTCGGCCATCCGTTCGGCGACGAGCGAATAGAAGCTGCGCGTGAGGTAGGGCCGGCCCCATTTGCGCGAGCCGGTCTCCTGATAGAAGGCGAAGAAGGCGTCGAGCGCCTCCTCGGTGATGTCGGAGCCGGTGAGCCAGCGGATCTCGATGCCGCTCTCCACCGCCTCGCGCCGCTCCCGCCGGATCGCCTTGCGCTTGCGGGAGGCGAGGGCGCCGAGGAAATCCTCGAAGCTGCCATAGCCCTCATTGTGCCAGTGAAACTGCTGGTAGTTGAGCGGCTGGAAACCGGCTGCTTCCAGGGCGGCGGCGTCGTCCGGCTGGAGGCCATCCGCGCGGCCATTGAGCGGCGCTATATCGTCCGGCTGGAGGAAGGTGGCGTGGACGGAGGAGGCGCTACGCAGCTCCGCCAGCGCGGTCAGCCCCTGCGCCAGCGCGCCGCGGACCGCGGCTTCCCCGGGCCCCGGCCGAACCAGCAGCCGCGGGCCGGTCGCCGGGGTGAAGGGCACGGAAACCTGCAGCTTGGGATAATAGCGGCCGCCGGCGCGCTCATAGGCGTCGGCCCAGCCTTCGTCGAAGACATATTCGCCGCGCGAATGCGACTTGAGATAGGCCGGGCATACGCCCAGCACGCCCCCCTCCGCGTCTTCCAGCACGAGGTGCTGCGGCAACCAGCCGGTTTTCGCGGTCGCCGAGCCGGACTCCTCCAGCGCCGACAGAAAGGCATGGGTGATGAAGGGATTGGCCCGCGCTCCCGCCGTCGCGCCTTCGCCCGCGCAGGCATCCCACGCGGCGGCGGGAATGGCGGCGAGCCGGTTCTCGACGCGCAGGCGGAGGGGTGCTTCGTGCATGATGGCGAATGGCAGGCGTCAGGCGGGGAGGTGCGGCGGCGCGCCGCGTGTGGACCGACAGTTTCGCCCGGAACGCGCGGACGCGAAAGCCCGCTCACGTCCTTGGGAATGGCAGGCCCGACTTCAGGGCAGAAATCCCTCGAAGATCATCTGGTCGGCATGGCGCCGCGCGTTCTGGCGGTCATCGGCGGTGCGCACGGTCCAGGCCAGCACAGGCAGGCCGGAGATCGCCCGCGCCATCGCCACCACCGGCGAGTCGATCTCGCGGACATAGTGGGCGAGGAAGTGCGGGCGGGTGAGCGGCGCGTGGCGCAGATGGCCCCAGGCGAACTTGGTCTCGTGGTCGAGGAAATCCCACTCCGGGTCCTCGTAACGCTGTTCCATGGTGAAGCCGCGCGGAAGATGCGGCGCCATATGGCGCACGGCAGCGACGAGGTCTGGATCGAACGACATCAGCGCCACCGGCCCGCGATAACCGGCGAGGCGGGCGCAGGTGTGGGCCGCGACCTGCGTCGCACCATCGAAGCGGCTTTTCAGCTCGATGAGCAGCGGCACCCGGCCCGCGACCCGCTCCAGCAGGTCGGTGAGGGTCATGATGCGCTCGTCGGTCGCGCGGAACGCAACCTGGCGGAGCTGGTGGAGGGTGTGGTCCTTCACCCAGCCGCTGCCGAGGGTAAGCCGTTCGAGCGTATCGTCGTGGAACACCACCACCTCGCCATCCGCGGTGAGCTGGACGTCGACCTCGATGGCGTAGTTGCCGGCCACGGCCGCGTCGACCGCGCCGGGCATGTTCTCGACGCGTCCGGCGGCCGCGTCATGGAGGGCGCGATGGGCGATCGGCCGCGCGAGCAGCCAGTCGAGGGAAGGGGACGGCTCCATGGGACGCTCCGGGACGGATCAGGCGATCTCGACGACCGCCTCGACCTCGACGCTGACATTGAACGGCAGCGCCGCCACCCCCACCGCCGAACGCGCATGGCGGCCGGCATCGCCGAACACCTCGACCAGCAGGTCGGAGCAGCCGTTCACCACCTTCGGCTGATCGGTGAAATCGGGCGCCGAATTGACGAAGCCGACCAGCTTCACCACGCGCTTGACCCGGTCGAGGTCGCCGAGGGCGGCCTTCATCTGGGCGATGAGGTTGATGGCGCATTGACGGGCGGCGGCGCGGCCCGCCTCCACATCGGCGTCGTCGCCCAGCTTGCCGGTCATCAGTACGCCGTCGGCGATGGAAATCTGCCCGGAAATCCAGAGCTGGTTGCCGGTCTGGACGGTGGGCACGTAATTGGCGGCGGGGGCGGTCGCCGTGGGGATGACGATCCCGAGCGCCGCCAGCTTCGATTCGACCGTTCCCGACATGTGTTGCTTCTCCGCCAGAGGGCTGAAACGATAGCGTTCCAACTTTCGCCCTTGTTCTCGCCTGTGTTCGGGCGGGATGTTTGGACGATCCGCCGCCGCCACGCAAGGAGGATTACCTCCCGGCTGCGGCCATCTCTCACGGGAGCCGTGCCGATGACCGTCGCCTTCCCCGCCAGCTTCGCCCGCCTGGCGCTCGCGACCCTGCTCGCCGCCCTTCCGCTCGGCGCCGCGCAGGCCGTGCAGCTCACGCCGCACCGCGCCGTGTACGAACTCTCGCTCGATGGCTCCAAGGCGGCGAAGCGCGTGGAGGCGGCCCGCGGCGAGATCGTCTACGAGCTCAAGGGCAATGCCTGCAGCGGCTATTCCGTGAACCTGCGCCAGGTGACGGAGCTGGAGACCGACGGCGGTGACCGTGTCCGCAGCGCGCTGAACACGGTGACCTGGGAGGACGGCGCCGCCGACACCTATCGCTTCCGCATCCAGAACACCGTCAACGGCGAGTCGCGGGACGATGCCGACGGCGTGGCCGAGCGCAAGGGCGGCGTGCTCGACGTGCGCACCACCAAGCCGGAAGCCGGCAGCGCGTCGCTCGGGGAGGCGGTCGTCCTGCCCACCCAGCATGTGGTGAAGATGATCACCGCCGCCACGCAAGGTGATGCGGTGCTGGAGGCCCGGGTCTTCGACGGCTCGCCCAATGGGCGGAAGGTCTACGACACCCTGTCCGTGATCGGAAAAGCGACGACCGAGCAGGACGGCGTGGAGCCCGCGCTCTCCGGCCTCGCCAGCCTCGCCCGATATCCCGTGACGGTAAGCTATTACGAGCATGGCGCCGCCGCCGAGACGCCGGATTATGTGATCAGCTTCGATCTTTATGCCAATGGCGTCAGCCGGGCGCTGAAGCTGGATTATGGCGATTTCGTCCTGCGCGGCACGCTCACCGCGTACGAGGCGCTGCCCGAGGAGCCGTGCTCGAAATAGCCGGTTCGCTGGCGCCGCGAGGGCGGTCGAGCCGCAGCCCGGTCTCGATCGCTCCGGCGCCGAATCGCTCCCGGAGCGCGTCCATGGCGCGTTCCGCCGCGCCCTTTTTGGCGGCGCTGGGGTCGATGAGGTCCGGCGGGTCGGCCAGCGCTGGATCGCACAGCTCCGAAAGTCCCACCCCGATCAGCCGGTAGCGGACCGCGCCGGTGGCCTCGCGCGCGAGCAGCTCCCGCGCGCTGGAGAAGATCCGGTGGGCGAGCTGGGTCGGGCTGTCCAGCGAGCGCGCCCGCGTCACCAGCCGGAAATCCGCGGTCTTCAGCTTCAGGGTCACCGTCCGGCCGGCAAAGCCGGCCTTCTTCATCCGCGCCGACACCTTCTCCGCCAGCGGGTACAGCGACTGTTCCAGCGCCCGCAGCCCGTCGACATCGCTGTCGAAGGTGGTCTCGGCAGAGATGCTCTTGGTCTCGCGCTCCGGGTTCACCCGCCGGCTGTCTTCCCCGCGCGCCAGTTTGGCGAGCCGCAGCCCTTCGGCGCCGTAGCGCCGGGCGAGGTCGATGTCGCCGGCGGCCTGAAGATCGGCGATGAGGCGGTAGCCGTCGCGGGCGAGGCGTTCCTGCGTCGCCCGTCCGACGCCCCAGATCGAGCCAACCGAGCGCGGCGCGAGGAAGGCTTTCGCCTCCGCGGCGCCGATCACCGCGAAGCCGCGTGGCTTGTCGAGATCCGAGGCGATCTTGGCGAGGAACTTGTTGGCGGCGAGCCCGATGGACAGGGTGATGCCGATATCCGCCTCGACCTCCCGCGCCAGCCGGGCGAGCGTCCGCGCCGGTGGCTCGCCGTGCAGGCGTTCGGTGCCGGCCAGGTCGAGAAACGCCTCGTCGATCGACAAGGGCTCGACCAGCGGGGTCAGGCGCAGCATGCGCTCGCGGACCTGCCGCCCCACCGCGACATATTTCGCCATGTTCGGCCGGATCACCACCGCCTCCGGGCACAGCTCGCGCGCCTTGAACATCGGCATGGCCGAGCGCACGCCGCGGATGCGGGCGATGTAGCAGGCGGTGGACACCACCCCGCGCCGGCCACCGCCGATGATCAGCGGCCGGTCGCGCAGCGAAGGGTCGTCCCGCTTCTCGACCGAGGCATAGAACGCGTCGCAGTCGATATGGGCGATATGGAGCTGGAACAGCTCGGGGTGGCGCACCACGCGGGGGCTGCCGCAGGAAAGGCAGCGCCCCTCCCGCGTCGCCTCGGCGAGGCAGTCCCGGCAGAAGCCCGGAAGCGGCGCCATGGCGGCCTCAGCGCTCGCGCCCGCCGGCGCCTTCATGGGCGAGGATCTCGCGAGCGGCCACCACATGGCCGGGGTCGATGCCGGCGCCAGCGGCGTAGTCGACCAGCAGGTCCTGGCGGTCGATGAGGTAGTCAAGCACGCCGACCTGGAAGGCGGTCGAGCCCACCGCGCCGCGCAGGTCGCCCGGGGCCATGCCGCTCTCCGCCAGCATCGGGCCGATTCGCTCGGGATCGGCGATGAGGAAGGTGAGGGCGCCGACGGCAACCTCGCGCGCCGCCGCCGCCGTGGTCAGGGGGCGGTTTCTTCCGGATGATCTGCCGAGCGCCATTTGCGGTTCCGTAAGGAATGGAGGGTAGGGTGGAGCGTCCGAAATCCACCGTCCATGCGGCCTTTTCGTTCCGAGTCTTATAGCAGCCGGACGCCGCCGGGGCGAACGGCCGGGGATAACGCTTCCATGCCGAAGACCGTCATGATCGTGGAAGACAACGAGCTGAACATGAAGCTCTTCCATGATCTGCTCGAAGCGCACGGCTATGCCACGGTGGAGACCCGCAGCGGCGTCGAGGCGCTGGAGCTGGCGCGCGAGCATCGGCCGGACCTCATCCTGATGGACATCCAGCTTCCGGAGGTCTCCGGCCTCGATGTCACCCGCCAGCTCAAGGCCGACCCGGAACTGCGCGCCATTCCGGTGGTGGCCGTCACGGCTTTCGCCATGAAGGGCGATGAGGAGCGGATTCGCGAAGGTGGCTGCGAAGCCTATCTGTCGAAGCCGATCTCGGTGGCGAAGTTCCTCGAGACCGTGCGCCATTTCGTGAACGACGACTGAGGGCGCGGTCCGGCATCAAAGCCGAGGGTGCGCACATAATTCGACATTGCAATCGTTACGCTTTGGATTAGCCTCCGGGAACTCCGACAACCCTGCGGGGTGCCTGGGTCCGCCGCATCTCCCGGGTCCGTAGGGTCAGGCCGGCGGGCGACGCTGCCGGATGGCCTCTCCGGCCCGTCGCCCGCCGGTCGCCCCACAGGACGGGGCCTGCTGCGTGCGGAATCCGGAGGCTGGCGGCACGGGCCGCGTTCTACGTTCATTGCACGTCAAAACGAAAAAAGGCGCCCGGAGGCGCCTTTTCTGTCATCAGCCGGATGGCTCAGATCACTTGATCTTGCCTTCGCGGAATTCGACGTGCTTCTTCGCGACCGGGTCGTACTTCTTCACGACCAGCTTGTCGGTCATGGTGCGCGAGTTCTTCTTGGTCACGTAGAAAAAGCCGGTGTCGGCGCTCGACACGAGCCGGATCTTGATGGTCGCCGCCTTGGCCATGGCCGGTCTCCTTGTGGGTGGCGCGGGGACAATTCCGGCCACGCCGATATGAAGCTGATCGCGCGACCACAAGGCCGCTCGTTGACGTTCCTATCCTAGATCGCGGGCCGAATGTCAAGGAACCCGCGCCACCCGCCAGGCCACCACGGCGACATAGAACGCCATCAGCGCCGCCAGTGTCACGGCAAAGCCATGCGGATCAATGGCATCCATGCCGGCGCCGACCAGCGGCGGGCCGATGGTGAGGCCGATGGCGTAGAGCATGACGAACACCGAATTGGCCGCCGCCAGCTCCGCCCCATGGAATCGGGCACCGAGATGGGCGAGGCCCACGGTGTAGAGCCCGGCCACCACGCCGATCGAGACGAACAGCACCGCCCGGATCGCCCAGCCGTCAATGGCGAGCCAGGGCAGGATCAGCGCCCCGGCAAGGCCGGTCGCGCCGCAGGCCAGCAGCAGCTTGCGCCGGCTCATCCGGTCGCTCAGCAGGCCGAGCGGAAGCTGGAACACCACGCCGCCGAGCAGGGCGACCGTCATCAGCATCGCCGCGCTCGATTCGTCGAGGCCGCGGCGGATGCCGTAGATCGCGAGGAAACTCATCTCGCCGGTTTCGACCGCGCCGAAGATGAAGGCGGCAAGGCTGGCACTGGGGGCGATCCGCAGCAGTGCGAAGACGCTGAGCCGGCTTTCTTCATGCACCTCCGGGGCGCCGGAGGCGCCGATGATGACGGGCACCATGCCGGCGGAGAAGATCACCGCGCCGGCGATATAGGGCGCCCAGCCCTCCGAGCCCGTCACCCCCAGAATCGCCGGCCCCGCCGCCACCGCGAGCGACATGGCGGTGGCATAGATCCCCATCACCAGCCCGCGCCGCTCGGGCGGCGCGGCGGCGTTGATCCAGAACTCGCTCACCACGAATAGCACGCAGAAGGCGGCACCGGCGATGAAGCGCAGGGCGCACCAGATCGCGAAGGAGGAGGTGAGCTTGAAGGCCAGCAGGCTCAGGGCGGTGAGGGCCAGCGCCCCGAACAGCAGCGTTCCCACGCCGTGGCGCCGCACCATGCCGGTGACGAAGGGCGCCACGACAATGTTGGCGATGCCCGCGACGGCGGTGTTCAGCCCGATCAGCGTGCGGGGCACCCCGCGGGATTCCATTTCGATCGCCAGCAGCGGGACGGTCAGCCCGAGGCCGACGCCGACCACGGCGATGGTGCCGATTGCGGCGGCGATGGAGGCGGTACGGGAACCGGTGACGGGGGCAGGGGCCAGCATGCGGGCCTTGTAGGGGCCCGGCCTGTCTCAGTCCAGCGTGTCCCGGTGGAAGCGGCTGCCCCGCATATAGTAGAACGGCACCGTCGGCCGGATATAAGGCCCGGCGGCGAGCAGCGTCTCGACATCCTCCAGCACCGCCTGCGTGATGATCGGCAGGTCAAGCCGGCGGGCGTCGTCGAACCCGGCCCACACCAGTTCGGTTAGTTCCGACTCCGGCCCCACCACATCGCCGACCCGGTGGGCGATGGCGCTGGCTTCCGCCAGGAAGAAACGGGTGTCGTAGCGGCGGGAGCGCCGCGGCGGCGTGATGGCGCGGGCGACGAAGCGCAGTGCCTCGAGATCGGGGTAGACGCCGGCCTCGGCGAAGGGGCGCCACGCGTCCGGCACGCCCTCCGGGGCGCCGGCGTCGCGGGTCCCGAGCAGCAGGCCGGTTTCCTCGCAGGTTTCGCGGATGGCGGCGAGCGCGAGCGCCCGCGAGCGGGCGGCGCTGGGGCGCACGACGCGCGCCTGCAGCCGGCGCTCGCTGTCGGCATCGAGCATGCCGAACACCGGCATGCGTCGGTCGACCGGGTCGACCCGGCCGCCGGGAAACACGTATTTCCCCGGCAGGAACACCTGCTGCTCATGGCGGCGGCCGAACAGGATGCGGGGCTTGCGCCCGCTGCGGTCCACCAGGATGAGGGTTGCGGCGTCGACCGGACGCCGGTTCGCATGCGCGCCGGCGGCCTTGATGCCGGCGAGTTTCTCGGCAACGTCGGTGGAGGTCATGCGATGGGCGCGTCCGCCGGGACGGTGCGCCGGCTGGGCGGCACCGGGTCGTATTCGTCGCTGGTTCGGTCGAAGCCGTGCATCCGGATCGCCCACTGATACCCGATCAGCGCCCCCTTCAGCGGCGGCAGCAGCACCAAGCTGAGCACGAGGGTCAGCGGCAACCAGATCGCCAGATGCAGCCATTCCGGCGGATGCCACGCCATCTCCACCGCCAGCACCAGCGGCACGATGATGTGGCCGACCACGGTGATCACGGCATAGGGAGGCGCGTCGTCGGCGCGGTGGTGCCACAGCTCCTCGCCGCAGGCCGGGCAGTGTTCGTTCACCTTGAGATAGGCGCCGAACATCGCGCCTTCGCCGCAGGCCGGGCAGCGCAGGCGGAAGCCGCGTGCGATGGCGGGGCCCATCGGGCGGGGCGGGGCGGCAGGACGGCGGCGTGGCGTGTTCATCGGCGTCTCCCCGGGCGTGGCGGGCCGCGGCGAACGGGTGCGTCGCCACGGCGGCCATGGCCGCGTTCGTTGCGGCCGGCGCCGCGTACATGGTGTCCCTCGGACAGAAGCTCAAACCGCAGCGCACCCGCCACCGGCGCGGCTTCGACGAGGCGCACCTCGACCCGGTCGCCGAGCTGGTGGGCTTCCCCCGAGCGCTCGCCGATCAGGGCGTGGCGGCCCTCGTCATAGCGGTAGTAATCCTGCCCCAGCGTTGCCGCGGGAATGAAACCGTCGGCCCCGGTGTCATCCAGCGCGACGAACAGCCCGGCCTTGGTCACGCCCGCGATCCGGCCCTTGAACACCGCCCCGACCTGTTCGGCGAGGTGGTGAGCGATGAGGCGGTCGATCGTCTCGCGCTCGGCGGCCATCGCGCGGCGCTCCGCGGCGGAGATGCGGGCCGCCACCTCCGCCAGCACCTCGGGTGTCGCGCTGTCGGGCAGCCCGTCGCGCCCCAGTTCCAGCGCGCGGATCAGGGCCCGGTGGACGATGAGGTCGGCATAGCGGCGGATCGGCGAGGTGAAGTGGGCGTAGCGGCGCAGATGCAGGCCGAAATGGCCGTAGTTCTCATGCGCGTATTCCGCCTGCGCCTGCGAGCGCAAGATCACCTGATTGACCAGCGGCGCGACCTCGGTGTCCGCCACCCGTGCGAGAATGGCGTTGAAATGCGCCGGGCGCAGGGTGTCGACCTTCGGCAGCTTGATGTCCATGGTCTGAAGGAATTCGCGCAGCGCCGCAACCTTCTCCAGCGAGGGCGCGTCGTGGACGCGATAGAGCAGCGGCGTGCGCTTCTCCTCCAGCGTCTCCGCCGCCGCCACATTGGCGAGGATCATGAACTCCTCGATCAGCCGATGGGCGTCGAGCCGTTCGGGAACGATGACGCGGTCCACCGTGCCTTCGGGCGTCAGCAGCACCTTGCGCTCCGGCAGGTCCAGCTCCAGCGGCTCGCGGGCATCGCGCGCCGTCTTCACAAGCCCATAGGCGGCATAGAGCGGCCGCAGCACCGGCTCCAGCAGGGGGCCAGTGACGTCGTCGGTCCGCCCGTCGATGGCGGCCTGGGCCTGGGCGTAGGCGAGCCGCGCCGCGGAGCGCATCATGATCCGGTGGAAGCTGTGGCTTCGCTTGCGCCCGTTCGGACCAATCACCATCCGCACTGCGAGCGCCGGGCGATCTTCCAGCGGGCGCAGCGAGCACAGGTCGTTGGAGATGCGCTCCGGCAGCATCGGCACCACGCGGTCGGGGAAATAGACCGAGTTGCCGCGCACCAGCGCCTCCCGGTCCAGCGCACCGCCGGGGCGGACATAGCTCGCTACGTCGGCGATGGCCACCGTCACGACATAGCCGCCGGCATTGGCGGGATCCTCGTCGATCACCGCGTGCACGGCGTCGTCGTGATCCTTTGCGTCGGGCGGATCGATGGTGACGAGCGGAAGGTCGCGCCAGTCCTCGCGGTGTGCCAGTGTCACCGGGCGGGCCGCTTCCGCCTCGGCCAGCGCCTCGCGGCGGAACACATGGGGGATGCCGTGCCCATGGATGGCGATGAGGCTGAGCGCCTTTTCGCTCGCCAGCGAGCCGAGCCGCTCGCGCACCTTCGCCGTGGGCAGGCCATAGGCATGATGGCGCAGGATTTCGACCGCGACGAGATCACCATCCTCCGCGCCGTTCTCCTGGCCGTCGGGAATGGCCAGCTCGCGGCCCATATTGCGCTTGTCCACCGGCACGAGGCGGCCGCCGCCCTCCCGACCGCCCTTGCGGTAGATGCCGAGAACCTGGGAGCGGGCCTTCTCCAGCAGCTTCAGCACCCGGCCGTAATGGCGCACCTCGCCTTCGGCGTCGGCGATCTCTTCCGTCCGCAGCAGCACCCGGTCGCCGATGGTTGGCGCGGGGCCGGGAAGCCGGCCGCCGATGCGGCTGCTGCGCGCCAGCTTCACCAGGATGCGCGGCGGGGCGCCGTGCTCCTCCTCGTCCCAGTCCACCGGCACGGCGATCAATTCGCCATCCTCGTCGCGCTCGGTCACCTCGGCGAGGACGGCGGCGGGGAGTTCGCCGGGCACATGCAGCTTGCGGCGGCTGCGGCTGACGATGCCCTCCTCGGCGAGTTCGCGCAGCATCGCCTTCAGCGCGATACGATCCTGGCCGTCGAGGCCGAAGGCGCGCGAAATCTCCCGCTTGCCGACATCGCCGCCATGGGCGGCGACGAAGGCGGTCAGCTCCTCCTTGGAGGGAAGACCGCGCGGCAGGCGGGGCTTCGGGGGCGCTTTGGGCTTGGAAGGCTTGCGCACGTGCGGAAAGGTCTCCTCGGTCTGGTGGCTGCGACGCTAGCCGACCCTCGCCGCCGCGTCGACCGGGGAACGCGCGCGGGGAACGTCCGGACATCCATCGCGTTTGTTCATGGTTTCCATCATTCCATTCATGGAACCCAGAAGTGATCGCTCTGCGCTTGCATTCCGGCGTGACCGCGGCATGGTGCCGCCGTCGCCGGGGGGCGATGGCTGCAACGTGACGGACCCCTACCGATGGATGCGCGCACCCCGCAGGACGCGGCTCCCGCCGAGCTGGACCATGCCGCGATTCGCACGATCATGGTCGGCATCATGCTCGCCATGTTCCTCAGCGCGCTGGACCAGACGATCGTCTCCACCGCCCTGCCGACCATCGGCCTCGCCTTCGGCGACGTGGCGAACCTGCCCTGGGTGGTGACGGCCTATCTGCTGACGGCAACCGCCGTGACGCCGCTGACCGGCAAGCTCGCCGACATCTATGGTCCCCGGCCGGTGCTGCTGGCGGGCATCGGGCTGTTCCTGATCGGCTCGGTGGCCTGCGCGCTCGCGACCAACATGGTGAGCCTCGTGCTCGCCCGCGCCCTTCAGGGCATCGGCGGCGGCGGGCTCATCTCGCTCGCCCAGACCATCATCGGGGTGATGGTCGCGCCGCGGGAGCGCGGGCGCTACCAGGGCTATTTCGCCGCCGTCTTCATCTCCTCCAGCATTGCCGGGCCGGTGATGGGCGGCTTCATGGCCGAGCACCTGCACTGGTCGCTGATCTTCTGGATCAATGTCCCGCTCGGCCTTCTCGCCGCCGTCATGAGCGAGCGCTCGCTGCGGCGGCTGCCGCCACACCATCATCCGCACCGGCTCGACCTGCTCGGGGCGCTGCTGATGTCGGGCGCAACCGTCGCGCTGCTGCTGGCGCTGAGCTGGGGCGGCGGGCGCTATCCCTGGCTGTCGCCGCAGGTCGGCGGCCTCATTGGCGCCTCCGCGGCGCTGTGGGTGCTGTTTGGCCTGCGCATCCGTTTCGCCGCGGAACCGCTGCTGCCGCTCTCGGTGCTCGGCAACCAGGTGGTGCGCACCGGCGTGGTGGCCGCGGCCTTCGCCATGGGCACGCTGATCGGCCTCTCGATCGAGATCCCGCTGTATCTCGAAGGCGTGCTGCACCTTTCGGCGAGCCAGTCCGGCGCGGCGCTCATCCCGCTGATGGCGGGCGTGGTGATCGGCGCCACCGGTACCGGCCGGGCGATGGGGCGGATCACCCATTACAAGCGCATTCCGATGGCGGGCCTCACGGTCGGGACGCTGGCGCTGGTCGCGCTGGCGGTAGGCTCGACCGCGGTCCCGGTGGCCGGGCTGGTCGTGCTGCTCGGCTTCGCCGGCATCGGGCTTGGCACGGTCCTGCCGATCTCGACCGTGGCGATCCAGAACGCGGTGCCGCTGCCGCAGATCGGCACGGCGACGGCAGCGATGAATTTCTTCCGCTCGCTGGGCGGCGCGGTGCTGACCGCCGCCTTCGGCGCCATCCTGATCGGGGTCGCCGGGCTGGAAGGCGGTGCGCTCGGCGAGAGCCTGCTGCTCCATCACGGCGACGCCGCCGTGCTCGCCGCGGCCTTCCGCTGGGTGTTCGCGGCGGCGGCGGTGGCGCTTGCCGCTTCGCTGATGGCGGTGCTGGCCATGGAGGAACGGCCGCTGCGCACCAGCGTCCACGCCGCCCCCGCGCTGGAGTGAGCGGCCCGGCGCTTGACGGCGCCGGTCGCTTCTGCGGCCGCAGGCTCGCCCCGCCGAACCGCGACGTGGCGGGTCAGCCTTCCGCGGATTTGCGCGGACGCGCCGGCTTCGCGGCGGCAGGCTTGGCCGCCGCCTTGGCGGCTTTCCCGGCGGCGGGCTTGGCAGCGGATTTCTTGGCAGCAGCCTTCCCGGCCTTCTCCGTCGAAGCCGCCTTATCTGCCGGAGCCTTCTCCGTTGACGTCTTGGCAGTGGCGGCCTTGCCCGCCGCCTTTGGCGCCCGGGCAGGGCGGGAGGGCGCGGACTCGGCCTTGGCCGCGATCAGCGCCACCGCCTGATCCAGCGTCACATCGTCCGCTGCCATGTCCTTGGGCAGCGTCGCATTGACCTTGCCATGATTGACATAGGCGCCGAAGCGGCCCGGCCGCACCGTGATCGGCCCGCCCAGCGTGGGGTGATCGCCCAGCGCGCGTCCGGCCGGGGTGCCGCGCCGGCCGGGACCGCGATTCTGCTTGTCGGCGATCAGCGCGATGGCCCGGTTGAGGCCGATGGCGAGCACGTCATCGTCGGCTTCCAGATTGGCGTAGATCTTTCCGCTCTGGACATAGGGGCCGAACCGCCCGATGCCGGCAAGGATCGGCTCGCCCGATTCCGGGTTGCGCCCGATCTCGCGCGGCAGCGACAGCAGCGCCAGCGCCGTTTCCAGATCCACCGCCGCGGGGCTGAGGCCCTTTGGCAGGCTGGAGCGCTTGGGCTTCTCGCCGTCCTTGGCCTCGCCCAGCTGCAAATAGGTGCCGAAGCGGCCGTCGCGGACGGTCACCTCCAGCCCGGTGGCGGGGTCGACGCCGAGGGAGCGCGTGCCGCTGCTTTCCGCCTCGCCGTTCTCGCCCTGCTGAACCGCCAGCGGCCGGGTATATTTGCACTCCGGGTAGTTCGAGCAGCCGATGAAGGCGCCGAACTTGCCGACCTTGAGCGAGAGCCGGCCGCTGCCGCAGGTCGGGCACAGCCGCGGGTCGCTGCCGTCCTCCTTCGGCGGGAAAATGTGGGCGGTGAGCATCTCGTCGAGGGCGGAGATGACCTCGGAGACGCGCAGTTCTTTGGTCTCCCCCACCGCGGCGGAGAAGTCGCGCCAGAAGTCGCGCAGCACGTCCTTCCAGTCGAGCTCGGCGGCGGAGATGCGGTCAAGCTTCTCCTCGAGGCCGGCGGTGAAGTCGTACTCCACATAGCGCTCGAAGAAGCTTTCGAGGAAGGCGGTGACCAGGCGGCCCTTGTCCTCCGGGACCAGCCGGCGCTTGTCCAGCCGGACATATTCGCGTTCGCGCAGCACCGCGAGGACCGAGGCATAGGTCGAGGGACGGCCGATGCCGAGCTCTTCCATCCGCTTCACCAGCGAGGCTTCCGAATAGCGCGGCGGCGGCTCGGTGAAGTGCTGGTCGGCCTTGATGCCCTTGTTGGCGAGCGGCTCGCCCGCGGCCATGGCGGGCAGGCGGCGGTTCTCGTCGTCGTCGCCTTCGGCGGCGTCGTCGCGCCCTTCGCGGTAGAGCGCGAGGAAACCGTCGAACTTCACCACGGAGCCGGTGGCGCGCAACTCGAGGTTGCGGCCGGCCGCGACGGCCTCGATATCCACCGTGGTGCGCTCGATCTCGGCCGATTCCATCTGGCTGGCGACCGTGCGCAGCCAGATCAGCTCGTAGAGCTTGGCCTGATCCGGCTCCAGCATGCGCGCCACGTCCTTCGGCCGCCGCGACAGGTCGGTCGGGCGGACCGCCTCATGCGCCTCCTGGGCGTTCTTCGCCTTGGTGGTGTATTTGCGCGGCGCCGACGGCACATAGCGCTCGCCATAGTCGCGGCCGATCACGGCACGGGCGCCCTCGACCGCCTCCGGCGCCATGTCGACGCCGTCGGTGCGCATGTAGGTGATGAGGCCGACGGTGTCGCCGCCAATGTCCACGCCCTCATACAGCCGCTGCGCGATCCGCATGGTGGTGGCGGGGGCGAGGCCCAGCTTGCGGCTGGCTTCCTGCTGCAGCGTCGAAGTGGTGAAGGGCGGGTAGGGATGGCGTCGGCCGGGCTTTGCCTCGACCGAGCGCACCCGGAACGCCGCAGCTTCCAGCGCCGACCGGAAGGCGGCCGCCTCCGCCGCGGTGCCAACGTCCAGCCGGGTGATCTTCTGGCCGTCGGCCCCGACCAGGCGGGCCTCGAACACATCCTGCCGCGGGGTGGCGAGCTGGGCGGCGATCGACCAGTATTCCCGGGTGACGAAGGTCTCGATCTCGCGCTCGCGGTCGCAGACCAGCCGCAGCGCCACGGACTGAACCCGTCCGGCCGATCGCGCCCCCGGCAGCTTGCGCCAAAGCACCGGCGACAGGGTGAAGCCGACGAGATAATCGAGCGCCCGGCGGGCGAGATAGGCGTCGACCAGCGCGGCGTCGATGACGCGCGGGTTCTTCATCGCCTCGGTCACCGCCTGTTTGGTGATGGCGTTGAAAACCACGCGCGAGACCGGCTGGTCCTTGAGGGCGCGCTTTTCCCGCAGCACTTCCAGCACGTGCCAGGAAATGGCTTCGCCTTCGCGGTCGGGGTCGGTGGCCAGGATCAGCGCGTCCGCCGCCTTCACCGCGCGGGCGATGTCGGCCAGGCGCTTCTGCGCCTTGGGGTCGACGTCCCAGAGCATGCGGAAATCCTGCTCCGGGTCCACCGAGCCGTCCTTGGCCGGCAGGTCGCGCACATGGCCATACGAGGCGATCACCTCATAGCCCGGCCCGAGATATTTGTTGATCGTCTTCGCCTTGGCCGGCGATTCGACGATGACGACCTGCATGCGCCCGCCGCGTAGGTTGGAGGAATTTCAGCCCCGAGAGGAGGCCGGAAAATGGGGGAGCCCTCCCGGTCTGTCAAATGCCGCCATGCGTGCTTCCGGTCCAGCCCCTGCTTTCCGGGCGGGTGACGGCGGTTCGCCACCGCATCCCGGGGTCGCAGGCGAGACGGATTACCTCTTAAAGTATATATCACTTAGATATGATAATCTCAGGTTGTGCTTCCCGATCGCGCGACGCTATGGTGCCGCCGTGTCGAACGCAGGGGCTTGAACCGATGCCAGAGAGCCCGGATGAGCAGAGGGTTGCCGCGGAATATGTCGCGGCTCTTGTCGCGGAGCTGGCGCACATCGCGCATGGACATGGGTGGGACACGCTGCGCTATCTGCTGGAGATGGCGCGCGAGGAGGCGAGGTCGATCGTGGTCGCCCGCGAGCCGACCCGCCGCCGCAACTGAGCGGCTCCTCAGACGAGGGACACGGCCCCACCCGGGTGCCGTTCGAGTCGGCCGGCAAGTTCCAGTTCGAGCAGGATGATCTGCACCTCGCCGGCCCCGGCGCCCGAGAGGGCAACGAGGTCGTCGGTGTTCACCGGGGAGGGGCCGAGCAGGGTCAGCACCCGGGCGCGCGTGCCTTCGCTCGGCTCGCCCTCGTCGAGGAGGGTGTCCGGCTCGTCGAGGCTGCTGTCGGGGAGGCGCTCGCGCAGCGGCGACAGCGCCTCGAGCACATCGTCCGCGCCGGGGAGGA
>CAZIXP010000050.1:0-26262 GCA_964543245.1 uncultured Starkeya sp. | reverse complement strand
AGAAGCGCTCGAAGATCCGCGTCAGCGCGTGCGGGGGACTGCCGGGCCCGTCGTCGTCGACGACGATCTCGACCTGGTCGCGCAGCCGCCGGCAGGTCACCCGCACCTCGCCGCCGGCCGGGGAGAAGGACCGGGCATTGTCGATGAGGTTGTTGATCACCTGGCCGAGCCGGGAATCATGGCCCGGCACCACGAAGGAGCCATTGGCGCCGCTGCCCTGCTCATAGGTGAGCGCGATGGTGACGCCGTCGCCGCGGCGCACGTCGTTCTGCACGCCGATGACGGTGCCGAGCAGCCTTGTGAGGTCCACCGGCGCGGATTCCTGGCGCTGCAGCTCGGCGTCGAGCCGGCTGGCGTCGGAAATATCGGTGATCAGCCGGTCGAGCCGCTTCACGTCGTGCTGGATCACCTCCAGCAGCCGGGCGCGGGAGGCGTCGCTGCGGGCGAGCGGCAGCGTCTCCACCGCCGAGCGCAGCGAGGTGAGCGGGTTCTTCAGCTCGTGCGAGACATCGGCGGCGAAGCTCTCGATCGCCTCGATGCGGGAATACAGCGCGTCCGTCATGTCGCGCAGCGCGCCGGAGAGATGGCCGATCTCGTCGGAGCGCTGGGTGAAATCGGGAATCTCGACCCGCTGCCGGGTGCGGCGGCGCACCCGCTCGGCGGCATCCGCCAGCTTGCGCACCGGCCCGGCGATGGTGCCCGCCAGCAGGAGCGACAGCAGCACCATCACCGCCATCGCGACGAGGAACACCCGCACGATGACGAAGCGCTCCGCCGCCACCGCCTCGTCGATCTCGCCGCCCTGGGTGGAGAGCAGCAGCGCGCCGAGAATGGCGCGGAAGCGCTGCACCGGCACCGCCACCGAGACGATGACCTGGCCGCGGTCGTTCACCTGCACCGCGCTGGCCTTCTGGCCCAGCAGGGCCTGCTCCACCTGGGGGTAGCCCTTGCCGTTATTGGGGCCGAGCTCCTTGTAGAGCGGCAGGTCGCCGCGCTGGAACCACATCTGCAGGCTGTTCCAGCCGCGCTCCATCCAGTTCGGCTTGCGGGTGGTGGGGGCCGGCAGCTCGAAGCGCAGGATCTCGCCGCGCGAATAGAGCGAGCGGGAATCCAGCAGCAGCGCGCCGTCGCGGTCATAGATGCGGGCACGGGTGCCGGTGGGCTCCACCAGCCGCTTCAGCACCGGGGCGACCCGCTCGGGATTGATGGGGAATTCCAGCGGGGCGAAGCCCTCCTCGCCCGGCCCGTAGCTCTCGCCCGCCTTCAGCTCCAGCAGCCGCTCGGGATCGATGGTGATGGCGTTGGTCTCGACCTGGGCCGAGGCGGCGATGGCGCCGGCGATGATCTCGCCCTGCACCAGCAGGCTCTGCACCCGGGCGTCGATGAGGCCGGCGCGGAACTCGGAGAGGTAGAGGATGCCCGACACCAGCAGGAACATGCCGGTGAGATTCAGGAAGACGATGCGGCGGGTGAGGCTGGAGAAGCTCTTGAACGCCACGAAGCGCCGCACCCGGCGCAGCAGCGCCAGCAGGTCGGCGAGCGGGCCGAGCCGCACGGTGCGGCGGCGGGCGAGCCGGGCCGCCGGGTCGCGCGCGGGCGCGCCGGGCTCGTCCCCGGCGGCGGGCGGGCGCGTGGAGTCCGGGTCGAGCAAAGGCCCGCTACTCCTTGAAGCGGTAGCCGACGCCATAGAGCGTCTCGATCATCTCGAAGTTGTCGTCCACCACCTTGAACTTCTTGCGCAGCCGCTTGATGTGGCTGTCGATGGTGCGGTCGTCGACATAGACCTGATCGTCATAGGCCGCGTCCATCAGCGCGTTGCGGCTCTTCACCACGCCCGGGCGGGTGGCAAGCGCCTGCAGGATGAGGAACTCGGTGACGGTGAGGATGACGTTCTCGCCCTTCCAGGTGCAGGTGTGGCGCTCGGGGTCCATGCGCAGCTGGCCGCGCTCCAGCACCTTGGCGCTGTCGGTCTCGCGCGGCAGGGCGCCGTCCTTGGGGGCGAAGCGGCGCAGCACCGCCTTCACCCGCTCCACCAGCAGGCGCTGGGAGAACGGCTTCTTGATGAAGTCGTCCGCCCCCATCTTGAGCCCGAACAGCTCGTCGATCTCGTCGTCCTTGGAGGTGAGGAAGATGACGGGCATGTCGCTCTTCTGGCGCAGGCGGCGCAGCAGCTCCATGCCGTCCATGCGCGGCATCTTGATGTCGAAGATCGCAAGGTCCGGCGGATTGGAGCGGAAGCCGTCGAGCGCGGTCGCGCCGTCCGTGTAGGTCTGGATGCGATAGCCTTCCGATTCGAGCGCGATCGACACCGAGGTGAGGATGTTGCGGTCGTCGTCGACAAGGGCGATGGTCGGCATGAAGCGAGCTTTCCTGTTCGGCCGCGAAATTCAGGTGGCTCGCGGTGAACCGTGCCGGCGTGGCCAGAATGTGACAGGCAACAGGCGACGGGGAAAATAGCGCGCTTTTCGGCGCATGGCCAAGCCGGACGTCCGCACCGTCGCCGGCGGCCCGCCGGACCTGCCCCGTTGCCGCCCTGGCAGCGGGGTCGCAGCATGGGAAAGAGGGAGGCCGCGGATGAACGCCGAAATCCAGCCCGATCAAGGCTTCGAGCCCGCGCGCGTGGCGCGCACGCTGCTGCGGGAATCCACCACCGGCGCGCTCGCCACCCTCGATTCCGACGGCACGCCCTATGCCTCGCTGGTGCAGGTGGGCACCCTGCCGGACGGGGCGCCGACGCTGCTGCTCTCCGGCCTTGCCCGCCACACCCGCAACCTGAAGGCCGATTCGCGCGCCTCGCTGCTGCTCGACGAGCGCGGCCGGCCCGGCGCCGCCCCCGGCGAGGAGCTGCGGCGCGCCCGCCTCACCCTCACCGGCCATGTCGTGCCGACCCCGGACGAGGCGGCCCGCCGGCGCTTCCTGCGCCGGCACCCCGACGCCGCGCTGTTCGCCGGCTTCCGCGACTTCGGCTTCTACCGGCTGGAGCCGGCGCAGGGCCATCTCGTCGCCGGCTTCGGCCGCATCGTCGACCTCCCCGCCGCCGAGATCCTCACCTCCCTCGCCGGCGCCGAGGGCGTGCTGGCGGCCGAGGAGGGCGCGGTGGTGCATATGAACGCCGACCATGCCGACGCCGTGGCGCGCTACGCCACCGTGCTGCTCGGCGCCGCGCCGGGCGCGTGGCAGCTGATCGACGTCGACCCCGAGGGCTGCGGCCTGATGGCGGACGGCGTGGTGCGCCGGCTCGACTTCCCCCGCCGCATCACCGCGGCCGAGGAGTTGCACCGGATGATGGTGGAGCTGGCGCGGGCGACCCGCGCCGCTCCGTCGGCGTGAGGCCAACCCGCCGCTCAGATGATCGGGCGCGGGGCCAGCTCGTCGTCGTAGTACTGCGCGAGCCGTTCCAGCACCCGCGGGTTGATGATCTGCAGCCGGCCGGTGCCGAGGGTGAACAGGCCGAGCCGGCGCAGCCGGGCGATGGTCTTGTTGGTGTGGACCAGCGACAGCCCCAGCGCGTCGGCGATGTGGCCCTGGTTCAGCGGAAAGGCGAAGCTGTCGTCATTGGCGACGAGGCCGAGCGTGCGGCAGCGCTTGTGCAGCGTCAGGATCAGCGCCGCCACCCGCTCGGCGGCGTTGCGCAGCCCCACCGACACCAGATTCTCGTCGACCAGGCTCTCCTCATGGGCGCCGAGCCACGACACCTCGAAGGCGAGCTGCGGCACCCGCTCGAACAGCGACCACACACGCTGGCGGGGAAACACGCAGAATTCCGCCTCCGTCAGGGTTTCGACGCCATAGAGCGAGGCGCCGAACATCGAGGCCTGCAGGCCGATGAAGTCGCCCGGCAGCAGGAAATGCAGGATCTGGCGGCGCCCGTCCGGCAGGGTCTTGTAGCGGAAGGCCCAGCCGGAGAAGAGGGTGTAGAGGTCGGCGTCCTCCTGCCCCTGATGGATCAGCGAGGTCCCGGCGGGCACGGTGAGGTGGTCGCGCTTCAGCGTGTCGAGGAAGGCGATCTCCTCGCTCGTCTTGGGCTTGAAGGCGGGCTGCCGGCGCAGACCGCATTCGTGACAGCGCACCCGCATTCCCGTCTCCGTCCCGGCCGGCTGCGCCGGCCCACTGCCCTGTCCCGGCTGCGCCGGCGCCTGCCTTAGTCCGGCCGGGCCGGCACCCTGCCCTGTCCCGACCCGGCTGCGCCGCGCGCGGGTCGGGCACGCCCGATCCGGACACGCGATCTCTACCATCAAATCGACCGGTCCGCCGCCGGCCGGCGGGCTGCCCCTCACCGGATCGGGCGCGCCGGCCGATCCCGGTACCGCCGCGCCGGCGGACGGGAAGGCCCGGCTCCACCCACCCCCGGCGGGGAAAGCCCAGCCGCCGCCGCCCTCGCCGGGCCGGCGGGGGCGGCCGCGGGCGCGGGCGCGGCCCCGCCGCGGCGCCCGCAAAGCGCGCCGCCTCTGCGTCAGCCTGCCGCGGCGGGCCGGGGCCGCGGCTCCCGGTGCCGGGCCGGGGGCGGCGGTCACAACTTGGTCCCCCGCCACATTATCAGCACAAGTGGTGGGGAAGACATCAGGTGCGACCTTTCCAGTCCCACCCCGCGCGGGACCCCCTGGAGGAGACGGCGGCCCGAACCGGCCCTCGCCTGAGGAGATGAGCATGCAGGAAACCGGAACCCGCAACACCGCTACGGGCGCTGCCGCCTACGGCCTCGACGGATCGGGTATCGTGTTCTGGAATCTTGCCGAACCGGCGCTGTACGAGCGGGCGATCGCCCGCGGCGAAGCGCGCCTCGCCGCCTCCGGCGCGCTGTCGGTGGATACCGGGCCGCTCGCCGCGGCCGCCCCGACCGACCGCCGCGTGGTGCGCGACGCGGCGTCCGAGGAGGCGTGGTGGGAAGGCCACCAGCCGCTGGAGCGCGAGGCGTTCGACCGGCTGAAGGCCGACATGCTGGCCCACGCCGCCGGCCGCTCCATCTTCGCGCAGGACCTTCACGCCGGCGCGGATGCGGACTGGCGGGTCAACCTGCGGGCCTATTGCGAACAGGCCTGGCAGGGGCTCCTCCTGCGCACCCTGCTGCGCCGCCCGGCGCGGGAGACGCTGGCGCAGTTCGTGCCCGACATCACCCTGCTCTGCCTGCCCGGCTTCAAGGCCGACCCGGAGCGCCACGGCCTCTCCGGCCCGGCGGCGGTGGCGGTCGATCTCGACCGCGGCGAAATCCTGGTCTGCGGCACCAATGAGGGCGCCGAGCTGCGCAACGCGGTGCAGCTCAGCCTCGACCACGTGCTGCCCGGCCGCGGCGTGCTGCCGCTGCACGGCGCCGTCACGCTGGGCGAGGAAGGCGACGCCGCCCTGTTCCTCGGCCATGACGGCAGCGGCAAGACCACGCTCGCCGCCGATGAGGGCCGCACCTTCATCGGCGACGACAGCCATGGCTGGGCGCCCTCGGGGCTGATCAATCTCGAAGGCGGCTGCCACGTCCGCACCGAAGGACTCAGCGCCGAGCGCGCCCCGGAGCTCCACGCCGCGGTGAACCGGTTCGGCACCCTGCTGGAGAATGTGGCGCTCCACCCCGACACCCGCGAGCCGAACTATGCCAGCACTGCGCTGGGCGAGACGCCGCGCGCCAGCTTCCCGCTGCGCGTGGTGCCCCATGCCAGCCTCAGCGGCCGCGCGCCGGCGCCCCGCGCCATCCTGCTGCTCTGCCGCGACACCCGCGGCGTGCTGCCGCCCATCGCCCGGCTGAAGCCGGCCACCGCGATGTATCACTTCCTCTCCGGCTACGGCGCCCCGGCCGCGCCGGACGATGGCGAGCCGGCCCATGCCGGCTTCTCGCCCTGCTTCGCCGGGCCGACGCTGGCCCGCCACCCCTCCACCCACGCCGCGCGGCTGCGCGACCTGGTACAGCGCCACGGCGCCACCTGCTGGCTGGTGAACACCGGCTGGACCGGCGGGCCGGCGGGCACCGGGCGGCGGGTGCCGCTGGCGGTGACGCGCCGGCTGGTGGCGGCGGCGCTCGACGGCTCGCTGGCGGAGGTCGACATGCGCACCGACCCCTATTTCGGCGTATCGGTGCCGACCTCGCTGCCCGGCATCGAGCCGCAGCTCCTCAATCCCGCCCGCGGCTGGCCCAGCGCCAGCGCCTATGAGGCGGCGGCGCGAGCGCTCGTGGCGCTGTTCGTGGAGAATTTCGAGCGCTTCGAGACCGCGGTGGACGAGGAGGTGCGCGGCGCCTGTCCCCGCGTCGCGGTGGCGGCGGAATAATCGCCGGCCAGCGACCGAGCAGCGCCGCCGCGCGCGGCGGTGCCGTTGCCGCGCGGAGCCGCTTGCCGCGACCGCGCGGTGCCGCTCAGCCCGCCTTGCGGCGGGCGACGCTGTCCGCCACCACGCAGAGCAGCTCGAACATCAGGGTCGCCCCGGTGAGGGCGGTGAGGCCGGAGGGGTCGAAGGGCGGCGAGACCTCGACGAGGTCGGCGCCGATGATGTTCAGCCCCTCCAGCCGGCGCACCAGCTGCTGCGCCTCCCGGGTGGTGACGCCGCCGATCTCCGGCGTGCCGGTGCCCGGCGCCTGCGAGGGGTCGATGATGTCGATGTCGAACGACACATAGGTCGGCGCCGCGCCCACCAGCGCCCGCGCTTCGTCCATGACATCGGCGATGCCGCGCTCGATCAGCTCCTCGATGAAGACGATGCGGATGCCGACGGACCTGGCGTAATCGTAGTTCGAAGCGTCGGAGATGGCGCCGCGCAGGCCGATCTGGATCACCCGCTTCGGGTCCAGCAGCCCTTCCTCCACCGCGCGGCGGAAGGGCGTGCCGTGGGTGTAGCGGTGGTCGCCGAAAAAGCTGTCATAGGTGTCAGAATGGGCGTCGAAATGGATCATGCCCACCGGCCCGCCGAGGGCCGCATTGTCCTTCACCAGCCCGCGCAGGATCGGCAGCGAGATGAGATGGTCGCCGCCCGCCGTCACCGGGGTGGCCCCGGCGGTGCGAATGCCGGCATAGAAGGCGGTGATGGCGTCGAGGCATTCCATCAGGTCGATGGGGTTCACCGGCGCGTCGCCGCAATCGCCCACCTTCACCAGATCGTAGGGCGACAGGCCCGAGGCGTGGTGGACCCGGCGCGTGAGGCTCGACTGGTTACGGATCTCGCGGGGGCCGTGGCGGGTGCCGGCGCGGTTGGTGGTGCCGCCGTCGAACGGCACGCCCACCAGCGCGACGTCGACCTCCTCCGGCCGTGCCATCGGCAGGCGCATGAAGGTCGGGATGCCGGAATAGCGCGGCGTGGTGCCGGAATCGACCGGCTGGAAATCGGCAAGGGTCTTCAGGGTCACGTCGGCGGTTCCGTCAGAGGTTGAAGGCGGCGGTCACCGCCTCGGTGATGAGGGCGACATGGTCGTCCATCAGCAGCCGGCCCTTTTCCGCACTGGAGCCGCGGGCATCCGCCAGCACGCCGGAGCGCGGGCCGAAGCCTTCGGGCGTCGGCCAGATGTCGTAGGCGGGAAAGGTCGCGGGGCCGTCGGAGGGCACCTTGTCCATCTCCACCAGCTCCGGGCGCAGATGCAGCATCAGCGAGGTCTCGATCAGGCTGGCATGTTCCAGCTCGGTGCCCGGGAAGCTGCCGGGAGCGAAGATGCGCTCATGGGTGGCGCGGTGGACGAAGTCCCAATATTCCAGCCGCATCACCTTCATGTCGGCGATGCCCTCGCGCGCCAGCTCGCGGAAGGCGAGATCGATGCCCTCCACCGCCGGCCAGCCATTCTCGAAATGGCCGATCACCACCACGAGGCGCTTCACCCCGTCGCGGCCCAGCGCGCGGACGACATCGCGCACCACGAGGATGAAGGTGGAGACGTCGAGGCTGGTGGTGCCGGGGAAGCTCTCGCCACCGCCCGAGCGCGGCTTCGACTTGCAGCCATAGGGCACGGTGGGCGCGACGAGGCCGCCGACCTTGCGCGCCACCGCCTCGCACACCGCGGTGGGGATGACGACGTCGACGCTGAGCGGAGAGTGCGGGCCGTGCTGCTCGGTGGCGCCGAGGGCGAGGAACACCGGCGCGCCGGCCGCGATCCTGGCCTGATATTCCGGCCAGCTCAGCTCGGCCATGAAGACGCTGTCGACCATCGGGTGAATGTCCTGCGGGTGCGGGGGGAAGGCTCGGTGCATCGCGGCAGCGTGCGGGAGACGTTCAGTGCATCGCGGCAGCGTGTGGGGAAAGGTTCAGTGCATCGCGGCGCCGCCGTCGACGCTCAGGCACTGGCCGGTGGTGAAGGAAGCCGCGGGCGAGGCGAGGAAGACGGCGGCGGCGGCCACCTCCTCCGGCCGGCCGATGCGGCCCATCGGGTTGTTGGTCTCCAGTTGCTTCTGGCTCTCGGTCATGGCGTCGAAGTTCAGCAGCGGGGTGTCGACCGGGCCGGGCGCGATGGCGTTGACCAGGATGGCCGGCGCCAGCTCCCGCGCCCAGGACCGGGTGGCGGAGAGGATGCCGCCCTTGGTGGCGCAGTAGCCCGAGGCGTTCTGCCGGCCGAGGAAGGCCAGTTCCGAGGCGATGTTGATGATGCGCCCGCCCTCGCCCATGGAACGCAGCGCCGCCCGGGTGACGAGGAAGGGCGCGCGCAGGTTCACCGCCAGCATGCGGTCGAGATCGGCCAGCTCGAAGCGGGCGAGCGGGGCCTCCACCTCGATGCCGGCGCAGTTCACCAGCACGTCGAGCCCGCCGAGCAGGCCGACCGCCGCCTCCACCGCGGCGTCGATCTGCCCGGCATCGGCGAGGTCGGCGGTGACCCAGGCGTCGTCGTCGGCAGGGGCGGGCAGCCGGTCGAGGCCGGCGACCTGCGCCCCGGCCTGCCGGAAGGCGAGGAGGATGGCACGGCCGATGCCGCTGGCGGCCCCGGTGACGAGGGCGCGGCGCCCGTTGAGCACGGCTACCATGGCACTTCTCCGCGGTCGGCCCCGAGCGACTGGCCGGTGACGTTGGCGGCCAGCGCGGAAGCGAGGAACAGGTAGACGCCGGCGATGTCGGCGGGCTCCATGAGGCCGGGCAATGCCTGCGCGCCGACGATCTCGCCGAGCAGCTCGTCCTCCGGCCGGCCGCGGCGCGCCGCCATGCCGGCGAGCGAGCGCAGCGAGGCCTCGGTGCGGACCCAGCCGGGGCAGACCCCGTTCACAGTGATGCCGCGCGGGCCAAGCTCCTTCGCCCAGCTCTTGGTCAGCCCGATGATCGCGTGCTTGGAGGCGACATAGGCGCCGAACAGCGGTTCGCCGACCCGGCCCCAGATCGAGGCGGTGTTGATGATGCGCCCGCCCGCCCCCATGCCCGCCAGCGCGGCGCGGGTGACGAGGAAGGTGCCGGTGACGTTGATGTCGAGGATGCGGCGGAAGCGGGCGAGATTCTCCGCGCTGCCGTCGTCGAGCGGGGTGAGCAGCTCCAGCCCGGCATTGTTCACCAGCACGTCGAGCGGCCCGACCGCGGCGAGCGCGGCCTCGACCGCGGCGGCGTCGGTGATGTCGGTGCGGTGGCCGGCGGCGCCCAGACGCGAGGCGGCGGCAAAGACGCCCTCGTCGTCGGCAAGGATGTGCAGGTCGGCGCCGGCGGCGGCGAAGGCCTCCGCGATGCCATAGCCGATGCCACGGCTGGCGCCGGTGACGAGCACTCGCCTGCCCTCCAGCCCGAGGCCGGCAAAGGGAAGCGCGGCGGGGGGAGGCGCGCTCATCGGCGGCTCGCGGAAGGGCGGGTCGGCATTGGCGGCTCCGGCGGTGCGGCTGTCGGGAATGCGGGCATGGTCGCCGCAATTCACATGGAAGGAAATCTGTTTTAATCGAAATGAACATCGAGAATTCTCGATGCATGCACGCCGCCATCGGGAGCGGGAGAACGACCATGCGCCGGCTCGACAACATCGACCTGCGGCTGCTGCGCGTCTTCATCACGCTGGCCGATGCCGGCAGCTTTCCGGCGGCGCAGATCGCGCTCAACCTCTCGCAGTCCACGCTCTCCAGCCATCTCGCCGCGCTGGAGCGCAAGCTCGGCGGCCCGCTCTGCGTCCGCGGGCGGCGCGGCTTCCGCCTCACCCCGCTCGGCACCGCGACGCGGCAGGCGGCGCAGCAGCTCTTCGCCGACATCGACAGCTTCCAGCAGCGGGTGGGGGCGATGAATGGCGAGCTGATCGGCCGGCTGCGCATCGGCATGGTCGACGGCGTCGCCCACAACCCGGCACTGGCGCTGCAGGAGACGCTGCGCGCCTTCATGGAGCGCGCCGCGGATGTGCGCATCGACCTCGAGCTCGGCACCCCGCACGACCTCGAGCGCGCCATCGCCGACGGCGCCCGCGACATCGTGGTGGGGCCGCTGTCGCAGAAGGCGCCGGGGGTGGTCTATGTCCCGCTGCACCGGGAGATGCAGGGGCTCTATTGCGGCCGCGGCCACGAGCTGTTCGCCGCGCCCGACGCCGCGGTGACCCAGGAGGCGATCGAGCGCTCGCTGTTCAGCGTGCGCGGCTATCGCCATCTCGACGACCTCTACCGGGTCGGCCATCCCCGCCCCGCCGGCACGGTGGTGCATATGGAGGCGCAGGCGATGATGATCCTGTCCGGGCGCTTCATCGGCTTCCTGCCCTGCCCGATCGGCGAGGACTGGGTGGCGCGCGACCAGATGCGGGAAATGCGGCCGCACACCTACCGCTACCCGTCCCAGCATTTCGCCGCCTTCCGCCGCGAGGCCGCCGGCAATCCGCTGGTCGGCTCCTTCCTGGAAGAGCTGAAGCGGCAGGCCGCGCCGGCGTGAGCTAAGACGGGCGCCAGCATGAGCTAACTCGCCGGCGTGAGCTAACCCGCCGGCGGGACGGGCCGCAGCGTCTCGTCGAGGAAATCGGCGAGATCGCGGATGTCCTCGACGATGCGGTCGTCGCCGCGGCTCTCCGAGGCGTAGAAGATGCCGTCGAGCATCAGGCCGATGCGGCGGGCAGTACGCGCGACGTCGAGCGAACGGAACTCGCCGCGCGCGACACCCCGCGCAAGCGCGGCTTCCAGCAGCGCGCGCTCGCCATCGTAGAAGCCGGCGAGCTGGGCATCGATCTCGCGGGTGCGCACGCCGGAGGAGGCGTAGTCCGACATCAGCTTGACCATGCGGGTCAGCATCGGGGCGATGGTGATGTGGGTGTCGAGCCACGCCCCGATCTCGGCGCGGGCATCCTCGAGCGTCGGGCGGCGCGCGGCATAGCCGGCCATCAGCTGGCCGATGGCGTATTCCAGCGCGCAGCGGACCAGATCGTCCTTGCTCTCGAAGTAGTGGTAGATGAGCCCGACATTGATGTCGCAGGCGAGCGCGATGTCGCGCACCGACACCACCGAGTAGTGCCGCTCAGCAAACAGGCGGAGCGCCTCTTCCAAAATCAGCGTCCGCCGCTCCACCGGGTTCAACCGCCGGCGCGGGGCCTTTGCCGTCAATGCCATGCCTGCCTCCGCCGGTCCGTGCCGCCGGCACTCTGCCCAAGAATTACGCTGCACAATAGTTGGGCTTGATTTGCGATATTAAGTCCCCGCTTAATAGGCGTGTCCAGCGAAATTCACCCAGGAGCCGCCCTCCCATGAAGCGCCTGATGCGTGCCGCCCTCGTCATCGCCGCCGTCACCGCCTCCATGGCCGGCGGCCTCACCGCCGCCGACGCCGCCGCCAAGAAGAGCTTCAAGCTCGGCTACAACGTCTATATCGGCTTCATGCCGTTCGCCTACATGAAGCAGTCCGGCCTGATGAAGAAGTGGGCCGACAAATACGGCATCGACGTCGACCTCATCCTGGTGAACGACTATGTGGGCGGGGTGAACCAGTTCATCGCCGGCGAACTGGACGCCATGGGCGTCGCTTCCATGGACGGCCTCACCATGCCGGCCGCGGGCGGGGTGGACACCTCGGTGTTCCTCATCACCGACTATTCCAACGGCAACGACATCGTCATCTCCAAGACCGCCAAGGACGTGAAGGAGCTCGCCGGACAGGATGTGTTCCTGCTGCAGTACTCCGTCTCGCACTACCTGCTGAACCGCGCGCTGCAGAAGGCCGGCATCGACGACCCCACCGCCACCAAGACGGTGAACATCTCGGACGCCGAAATCTCCGCCGCCTTCGTCTCCCAGGACGCGATGAAGCACGCCGTCTCCTGGAAGCCGCTCACCGAGGACATGCTGAAGGTGAAGGGCGCCACCAAGCTCTTCGACAGCTCGCAGATCCCGGGCGAGATCATGGACGTGTTCGTCGCCAAGACCGCCAACCTCAAGGACAACCCGGACTTCGCCAAGGCGGTGGTCGGCGCCTGGTACGAGGCCCTCGCCATCCTGAAGGCCGGCGGGCCGCAGGCGGACGAGATGCGCGCGGTGATGACGAGCGCGATGGGCACCGATGCCGGCGGCCTGCAGGGCCAGATCGACACCACGCACTTCTTCTACACGCCGGCCGAGGCCTACGCCTTCCTCACCGCGGCCGAGAACGCCAAGATCTGGGACAGCATCCGCACCTTCTGCTTCGCCCAGGGCCTGTTCGGGCAGGGCGCCACCAGCGTCGACAGCATCGGCATCGCGGTCGCCGACGGCACGGTGCTCGGCGACAAGGGTAACATCAAGATGCGGGTCGACCCGACCGCCACCAAGCTCGCCGTCGACGGCAAGCTCTGATTTCGCGGGGGAGCCGCCGCGCCCTGTGCCGCGGCTCCCCCGGCTCCCGACCCCCTTCCCCGCCCTTCGCGCCGTAAACCCCGCACGCCGTGCCGGAGGCCCCATGCGCCGCATCATCAACTACACGCCCTCCGCCGGCGTCCGGACCGTGCTCGGCATCCTGCCCTTCGTGGTGGTGATCCTGATCTACATGGTCGCCTCGGGCGAGCGCATGGCCATCGACCCCAACGACAAGCTGATGCCGGGCTTCGCCGCCTTCGGCGCGGCCATCACCCGGCTGGCGACCACGGTCGACATCGCCACCCGGCAGTACCTGCTGTGGTGGGACACCTGGCTCAGCCTCTGGCGGCTGTTCGTCGGCCTCGGCATCGCCGCCGCGCTCGGCCTCGTGCTCGGCATCCTGATCGGCTTCATCCCCTATCTCAGGAGCACCTTCGAGCCCTTCATGGCGGCGTTCTCGCTCATCCCGCCGCTCGCTGTGCTGCCGATCCTGTTCATCCTGTTCGGCCTCGGCGAGGTCTCCAAGATCGTGCTGATCGTGTTCGGCGTCGCCCCCTTCATCATCCGCGACGTGATGCTGCGGGTCGCCTCGATCCCGCGCGAGCAGATCATCAAGGCGCAGACGCTGGGGGCTTCGACCTGGCAGATGATCAGCGGCGTGCTGCTGCCCCAGGTGCTTCCGCGGCTGATCGATTCGGTGCGACTCTCGCTCGGCGCGACCTGGCTGTATGTGATCGCCGCCGAGGCCATCACCGCCGAGGGCGGGCTTGGCTACCGTATCTTCCTGGTGCGGCGCTACCTCGCGATGGACGTGATCCTGCCCTATGTCGCCTGGATCACCCTGCTGGCCTTCCTGATGGACTGGGCGCTGCGGCGGCTGAACGCCTTTGCCTTTCCCTGGGACCGGATCCGGGAGGGCTGAGATGACCACCATCGTCTTCGAGGATGTCTGGAAGGAATATGACGCGCGCATCGTGCTCGAGCGGGTCAACCTGTCGCTCGCCGACCACGAGTTCCTCGTCATCATCGGCCCGAGCGGGGTGGGCAAGACCACGCTGCTGCGCATGCTGCTGAGCCAGGAGCAGCCGAGCCGCGGCCGCATCCTGATCGACGGCGAGCCGATCGCGCCCGAGCCGACCGCCGACCGCGGGGTGGTGTTTCAGCGCTATTCGGTGTTTCCGCACCTCACGGTGCTGGCCAACGTGATGCGCGGGCCGCAATGGGTGGCTTCGCCCTTCCTCGGCCGGCTGTTCGGCGCCCGCCGCCGGGCGCTGGAGGCGGAGGCGATGGCGCTGCTGGAGCGCGTCGGCCTCGCCGAGCACGCCGCGAAATACCCCCAGCAGCTCTCCGGCGGCATGCAGCAGCGCCTCGCCCTCGCCCAGGCGCTGATCATGAAGCCGAAGGTGCTGCTGCTGGACGAGCCGTTCGGCGCGCTCGACCCCGGCACCCGCAAGTCGATGCACGAGCTGGTGCGCGACCTGTGGGAGGAGCACGAGATGACCATCGTCATGGTCACCCACGATCTCGCCGAGGCCTTCCTGCTCGGCACCCGGGTCATCGCGGTGGACCGCCCGCGCAAGGACCCGCAGGCGCCCGAGCGCTTCGGCGCCACCATCGCTTCCGACTTCGAGGCCAAGTGCCGGATCGTGCGCGAATCCCGCCGCTTCGAAGCCGCCCGAACCGAAGCCCGCCTCAAGCTGGTTTCAAGCAACTGACCGCCGGCGCCCGGCGACGGGCCGCCATCGTGCAAGGACGTAGGACATGGCCGACAAACGCTTCCATCTCGCCTGGTTCATGAACTTCACCCCCGACGAGTGGCGCGAGCCCTTCGGCCAGGGCGGCAATCCGTGGGACGGCCAGTTCTACATCGAGATGGCCCAGGCCATGGAGCGCGCCTGCTTCGATCTCATCATGATCGAGGACAAGCTGATGGTGCCGGAGACCTATGGCGGCTCGCGCGACATCTCGCTCAAACACGCCATGATGGTGCCGAAGGCCGACCCGGCCCCGCTCGCGGTGGCGATGGGCATGGCGACCCGGCATCTCGGCGTGGTGGCCACCATGTCCACCATGGCCTACCCGCCCTTCATGCTGGCGCGGCTCTCCTCCACCATCGACAGCCTGACCAAGGGCCGCTTCGGCTGGAACGTCGTCACCTCGGCCGAGGACCTGATGGCGAAGA
This sequence comes from uncultured Starkeya sp., assembly GCA_964543245.1. Lineage (GTDB taxonomy): Bacteria > Pseudomonadota > Alphaproteobacteria > Rhizobiales > Xanthobacteraceae > Ancylobacter. The sequence goes on along the minus strand of CAZIXP010000050.1, from coordinate 11,428 downwards.
ACTTCGGCATGGACCAGCTCCCGCCCCGCGAGGAGCGCTACGCCATGGCCGAGGAATACATGGAGGTCTGCGACAAGCTGTTCAACAGCTGGGAGCCCGACGCCGTCGTGCTCGACCGCAAGAACGGCGTCTATGCCGACGGCTCCAAGGTCCACACCATCGACCACAAGGGCACCTACTACCAGGTGCGCGGCCCGCTCAATACCGTGCCCTCGCCGCAGCGCCGCCCGGTATACCTGCAGGCCGGCGCCTCCCCGCGCGGGCGCGACTTCGCCGCCCGCTACGCCGATGCCATCGTCTCGGTGGCGAACGGGGTGGAGGGCATGAAGGCCTTCCGCGCCGACATCCGCGCCCGCGCCGCGGCGATCGGGCGCAACCCCGACGACATCAAGGTGTTCTTCTGCATCTGCCCCAGCCTCGGCGAGACCGAGGAAGAGGCCCATGCCCGCTACCGCAACGTCACCATGTCGGACAATTTCGTCACCGACGTGCTGATCTCCATCTCCGCCATCACCGAGATCGACTTCTCGAAATACGAGCTCGACAAGCCGCTGCCGGAGAAGCTCGTCACCAATGGCGAGTCCGGCACGCTCGACAAGTTCCAGCAGTGGGGCTCGGGCAAGACGCTGCGCGAGCTGGCGGCGGCGGGCGGCGGCGGCCTCGTCTCCTCCATGGAGCTGATCGGCACCCCGGCGCAGGTCGCGGAGAAGATGGGCGCGGCGATGGCCGAGGTCGGCGGCGACGGCTTCCTCATCACCACGCCGGTGCTGCGCGTCTCCCGCCGCTACATCGCGGAGATCTGCGACGGCCTCGTGCCTGAGCTGCAGGCGCGGGGACTGGTGCGGACCGAATACAAGCACCAGCTTCTGCGCGACAACCTGCGCGAATTCTGAGGACCCCGGCGCGGCCGCACGCCGGCCGCGCCCTTTAGCCGGCTCAAGAGAGAGCCCGACCCGGAAAGGAACGGCGATGGGACAGTGCCAGCCGATGGAACCCGCCATTCCGGCGGAAGCCGCGCCACCGGAGGTGACCCGGCAGGACTACCGCGACGCCATGGCCCGCCTCGGCGCCGCGGTGAACATCATCACCACCGACGGGCCGGCCGGCCGCGCCGGCTTCACCGCCTCGGCGGTGTGCAGCGTCACCGACTCCCCGCCGACGCTGCTGGTGTGCCTCAACAAGGGCTCCTCGGCGAGCCCCATCGTCCACGCCAATGGTGTCGTCTGCGTCAACACGCTGGCGGGCGGCCATGAGGAGCTGTCGAACGGCTTCGGCGGCAAGCTGCCGCCCGCCGAGCGCTTCGCCCTCGGGGAATGGCGCACCGCCCACACCGGCGCGCCGATGCTGGTGGGCGCCGCGGTCTCGTTCGACTGCCGCATCGTGCGCACCGTCGAGGTCGGCACCCACGACGTGCTGATCTGCGAGGTCATCGGGCTTGCCGCCGGCGACGCCCGCGAGGGGCTGATCTATTTCGGCCGGCGCTACCACGCGCTGGAAGTCCGGGCGGACTGATCCGCCCGGCGCCGCCTCAGCCCGCCAGCCGGGCGAGGCTCGCCCGGAACCGCGCCTCGACCGCCGCGCGGTCGCGGTGGACGCCGCCGGCGACCAGCTTCTCGCCGCGCCGCCACACGCTGTCCACCCCGCCGCCGCGGGTGGCGAAAATCCAGGCGTCGAGCAGCCCGTCGCCGGCCCGGCCGGCCAGGCTCGCCCGCCCGGCATCGAGGCTGACGAGATCGGCCGGCGCGCCGACCGCCAACCCTGTTACCGCCCGCCCCGCCCCTGCCCGCCCCACCCCTGCCGGCGCCGCGACGCCGAGCGCCTGCGCGCCGCCGGCCAGCGCGCCCTCGAACAGGGCGCGCCCGGTGGAGCGGCCGGGCGCCAGCGCCATCACGTTGCGGGCGCGGTTGCCGAGGCGCTGGGAATATTCCAGCAGCGCCAGTTCGCCCGCCGCGTCGATGCGCACGTTCGAATCCGAGCCGACGCCATAGCGCCCGCCCGCCGCGGCGAAGGCGGCGCCGGGAAAGATGCCGTCGCCGAGATCGGCCTCGGTGATCGGGCAGAGCCCGGCCACCGCCCCGCTGAGGGCCAGCCGCGCGGTCTCCGCCTCGCTCATGTGGGTGGCGTGGATCAGGCACCAGCGCGCGTCCACCGGCGCGCCGTCCAGCAGATATTCCACCGGGCGGCGGCCGCTGAAGGCGAGGCAGTCCTCCACCTCGCGGGTCTGCTCGGCGACATGGACATGAACCGGGCCGGCCGTCATCGCCAGCAGCGCCGCGATCTCCTCCAGCGTCGCCGCCCGCAGGCTGTGCGGGGCGAGGCCCAGCACCGCGTCCGGCAGCGGCGCCAGCGCCCGCGCGCTCGACGCCATCAGCCGGGCGAAACCGTCGAGGTCGTTCACGAAGCGGCGCTGCCCCGGGGCCGGCGGCTGCCCGCCGAACCCGCCATGGGCATAGAACACCGGCAGCAGGGTGAGCGCGATGCCGGTCGCGCCCGCCGCGGCGGCGATGCGCGCGCCGAGCTCGGCCGGGTCGGCATAGGGCGTGCCGTCGCGGTCGTGGTGGAGATAGTGGAACTCGCCGACCCGGGTGAAGCCGGCCTCCAGCATCTCGACATAGGCCTGCGCCGCCACCGCCTCGACATCCTCCGGCGTCATCCGGTCGAGCGCGGCATACATCACCTCGCGCCAGGTCCAGAAGCTGTCGGCGGAGGGGCCGCGCACCTGGGAAAGCCCGGCCATGGCGCGCTGGAAGGCGTGGCTGTGCAGATTGGGCAGGCCGGGCAGGCCGACGGCGTGGCGCTCGCGCCCCGGCTCCGCGGCGGTGCCGGGCTCCAGCCGCACGATGTGGCCGCCGGCAATGTCCACCGCCACCCCCTGCGCCCAGCCTTCCGGCAGCAGCAGCGTCTCGAACCAGAGCCGGAGCGGGGTTACGGCGGCACGGTCCGCCGGCGGCGTGGTGAGGCTCATGACGGTCATCCCTCTCTTCGGCAGGCTCTGGACAAGCGCGATCGCGTCCCGTTATGTATAGACATTATCGAACCTCCCTGTCACCCGTCCCACGACGAAACCGAGGTGGACATGCGCTGCGACCGCATCTGGCGCGAGGCGAGGCTGGCGACGCTGGCGCCCGGCCGCGAGGGCCTCGGCCTCGTCGAGGACGGGCTGATCGCCGCGCGCGACGGCCGCATCCTCTATGCCGGGCCGGCCGCCGACGCGCCCGCCTTCGAGGCCGCCGAGACCACCCGCTGCGCGGGGCGCTGGATCACCCCCGGCCTCATCGACTGCCACACCCACCTGGTCCATGGCGGCAACCGCGCCCATGAGTTCGAGCTGCGGCTCGCCGGCGCGTCCTATGAGGCCATCGCCCGCGCCGGCGGCGGCATCGTCTCCACCATGAAGGCGACCCGCGCCGCCGATGAGGCCGAGCTGGTGGCGGGCGCCCTGCCCCGGCTCGACGCGCTGCTGGCGGAAGGCGTCACCACGGTCGAGGTCAAGTCCGGCTATGGGCTGGACCTCGCCTCCGAGCGCGCCAGCCTGCGCGCCGCCCGGGCGCTGGCCACGGCGCGCCGCGTCGAGATCAGCGCCACCTTTCTCGGCGCCCACGCGCTGCCGCCGGAATTCGCCGGCGCCGCCGACCGCTATATCGACCATCTCTGTGCGGAGATGCTGCCCGCACTGGTCGGCGAAGGGCTGGTGGACGCGGTCGACGCCTTTTGCGAGGGCATCGCCTTCTCGCCGGAGCAGGTGGCGCGGCTGTTCGAGGCCGCCCGCTTCCACGGCCTGCCGGTGAAGCTGCACGCCGACCAGCTCTCGAACCTGCACGGCGCGGCGCTGGCGGCGAGCTGCCGGGCGCTCTCCGCCGACCATCTCGAACACACCGACGAGGAAGGCGCCGCGATGATGGCCGCCGCCGGCACCGTGGCGGTGCTGCTGCCGGGGGCGTTCTACTTCATCCGCGAAACCCGGGTGCCGCCGGTCGCGCTGTTCCGCGAGCACGGCACGCGGATCGCGCTGGCGACCGACTGCAACCCCGGCACCTCGCCGCTCACCTCGCTGCTGCTGACGATGAACATGGGCGCCACCCTGTTCCGCCTCACGGTGGAGGAATGCCTCGCCGGCGTCACCCGCGAGGCCGCCCGCGCGCTCGGGCGGCTGCACCAGATCGGCACGCTGGAAGCCGGCAAATGGTGCGACCTCGCCATCTGGGACATCGAGCGCCCGGCCGAGCTGGTCTACCGCATGGGCTTCAACCCGCTTCACGCCCGCATCTGGAGAGGCGCATGACCCCCCGCCCGCCCGTCATCCTCACGCCCGGCGCGGTGACGCTGCCGGACTGGCGCGCCATCTACGACGGCGCCGGTGCCCGGCTCGACGCCGCCGCCTTCCCGGCCATCGAGCGCGCCGCCGCCACGGTGGCCGCCATCGTCGGCCGGGGCGAGGCGGTCTATGGCGTCAATACCGGCTTCGGCAAGCTCGCCAGCGTGCGCATCGCCGCCGACGATCTCGCCACCCTCCAGCGCAACATCGTGCTCTCCCACGCCGCCGGGGTCGGCGAGCCGATGCCGGTGCCGGTGGCCCGGCTGATGATGGCGCTGAAGCTCGCCAGCCTCGCCCAGGGCGCCTCGGGCGTCACCCGTGCCACGGTGGAACTGCTGGAGGCTATGCTGCTGAAGGGGCTGACCCCGGTGGTGCCGGCGCAGGGCTCGGTCGGCGCCTCGGGCGACCTCGCCCCGCTGGCGCACATGACGGCGGCGATGATCGGGGTGGGCGAGATCCTGGTTGGCGATGCCCGGCGGCCGGCGGCGGCGGCGCTGGCCGGGGCCGGCCTCGCCCCGCTCGAGCTCGGCCCCAAGGAGGGGCTCGCGCTGCTCAACGGCACCCAGTTCTCCACCGCCAACGCGCTGGCCGGGCTGTTTGGCGCCGACCGGCTGTTCCGCTCCGCGCTGATGACCGGCGCCCTCTCGACCGACGCGGCGCGCGGCTCCGACGCCCCGTTCGATTCCCGCATCCACGCGCTGCGCCGCCACCGCGGCCAGATCGAGACGGCCGAGGCGCTGCGCCGGCTGATGGCGGGCTCGGCCATCCGCGCCTCGCATCTCATCGGCGACGAGCGGGTGCAGGACCCGTATTGCCTGCGCTGCCAGCCGCAGGTGATGGGCGCCTGTCTCGACCTGCTGCGGCAGGCGGCGGCGACGCTGGCGACCGAGGCCAACGGCGTCTCCGACAACCCGCTGATCTTCCCCGAGGAGGGCGAGGCCCTCTCGGGAGGCAATTTCCACGCCGAGCCGGTCGCCTTCGCCGCCGACACGCTGGCGCTGGCGGTGTGCGAGATCGGCTCGCTCAGCGAGCGCCGCATCGCCATGCTGGTCGATCCCGCCCTGTCGGGCATGCCCGCCTTCCTCACCCCGAAGCCCGGGCTGAACTCCGGCTTCATGATCCCGCAGGTGACGGCGGCGGCGCTGGTGTCGGAGAACAAGCAGCGCGCCTACCCCGCCAGCGTCGATTCCATCCCCACCTCGGCGAACCAGGAAGACCACGTCTCGATGGCCGCCCACGGCGCGCGCCGCCTGCTGCCGATGGTGGAGAACGCGCTGAACGTGCTCGGCATCGAATATCTCGCCGCCGCGCAGGGCTGCGACTTCCACGCCCCGCTCACCTCCAGCCCGGTGCTGGAGGAGGCCCGCGCCCTGCTGCGCGGGCAGGTGCCGCATCTGGAGGACGACCGCCACTTCGCCCCGGACATGGACGCCGCCACCGCGCTCATCCGCTCCGGCGCGCTCGCGGCGCTGGGCGGCGGGTGGCTGCCCTCCGCGCTGGAGGGCTGAGCGGTGGCCCCGCCCGCCTTCATCGACATCACCCGGGGCGACGCGCCGCTGCTGCTGAGCCTGCCGCACACCGGCACGGACCTTCCGCCCGACATCGAGGCGCAGCTGGTCTCGCCCTGGCTGGCGCGGAAGGACTGCGACTGGTGGATCGAGCGGCTGTACGGTTTCGCCGCCGAGCTCGGCGCGACGCTGGTGCGCACCCGGGTCTCCCGCACCGTGGTGGACGTCAACCGCGACCCGTCCGGCGCCTCGCTCTATCCCGGCCAGGCGACCACGGAGCTGTGCCCCACCACCACCTTTGACGGCGAGCCGCTCTACCGCCCCGGCCTCGGCCCGGATGTCGCGGCCCGGCGGGAGGGCTGGTTCGCGCCCTATCACGCCGCGCTGGAAGGCGAGATCGCCCGGCTGCGGGCGCTCCACCCCCGCATCGTGCTTTATGACTGCCACTCCATCCGCTCGGTGGTGCCGCGCCTGTTCGAGGGCACGCTGCCGCACCTCAACATCGGCACCAATGGCGGCGCAAGCTGCGCGCCGGCGCTGCAGGTCGCCCTTGAGGCGGAGGCGGCGGCGAGCGGCTTTTCCGCCGTGAGCAATGGCCGCTTCAAGGGCGGCTGGATCACCCGGCATTACGGCCGCCCGCAGGAGGGCGTCCATGCCGTGCAGATGGAGCTGGCCTGCCGCACCTACCTGCCCGAGCCGCCCGGCCCGGTGTCGGCGGCGAACTGGCCGCCGGCCTATGACCCCGCTTACGCCGCCCCGGCCCGCGCCGCCCTTACCCGCATCCTCGACGCCTGCCTCGCCTTCGCCCGCGCCGCTGCCACCTGAAGGAACCCCGCCATGACCCGCCTCGACAATGCCCGCATCATCCGCGCCGCGCGCGGCACCGACCTCACGGCGAAGAGCTGGCTGACCGAAGCCCCGCTGCGCATGCTGATGAACAATCTCGACCCCGACGTCGCCGAACGGCCGGGCGAGCTGGTGGTCTATGGCGGCATCGGCCGGGCCGCGCGCGACTGGGAAAGCTTCGACCGCCTCGTCGCGGCGCTGAGGGAGCTGGACGACGACCAGACCCTGCTGGTGCAGTCCGGCAAGCCGGTCGGGGTGTTCCGCACCCACCGGGACGCGCCGCGGGTGCTGATCGCCAACTCCAATCTGGTGCCGCACTGGGCGACGTGGGAGCATTTCCACGAGCTGGACCGCAAGGGCCTCGCCATGTACGGCCAGATGACGGCCGGCTCGTGGATCTATATCGGGGCGCAGGGCATCGTTCAGGGCACCTACGAAACCTTCGTCGAGATGGGCCGCCAGCATTTCGGCGGCTCGCTGGCGGGGAAATGGATCCTCACCGCCGGGCTCGGCGGCATGGGCGGGGCGCAGCCGCTGGCCGCCACCATGGCGGGGGCGAGCTGCCTCGCCATCGAATGCCAGCCGAGCCGCATCGAGTTCCGCCTGCGCACCGGCTACCTCGACACCTCCACCACCAGCCTCGACGAGGCGCTGCTGATGATCGAGAATGCCAATGCCGCCGGCAAGGCGCTCTCGGTCGGCCTGCTCGGCAATGCCGCCGAGATCCTTCCCCAGCTCGTCAAGCGCGGGGTGCGGCCGGACATCGTGACCGACCAGACCTCGGCGCATGACCCGGTGAACGGCTATCTCCCGATCGGCTGGAGCCTCGACCAGTGGGAGGAACGGCGCGCCAGCGACCCTGCTGCCGTCGCCAGGGCGGCCAAGGCCTCGATGGCGGTGCATGTCCAGGCGATGCTGGACTTCCACCACGCCGGGGTGCCCACGGTCGACTATGGCAACAACATCCGCCAGATGGCGAAGGACGAGGGCGTGGCGAACGCCTTCGATTTCCCCGGCTTCGTGCCGGCCTATATCCGCCCGCTGTTCTGCCGCGGCATCGGCCCGTTCCGCTGGGCGGCGCTCTCCGGCGACCCGGAGGACATCGCCCGCACCGACGCCAAGGTGAAGGAGCTGATCCCCGACAACGCCCACCTGCACAACTGGCTCGACATGGCCGGCCGGCGCATCAAGTTCCAGGGCCTGCCGGCGCGCATCTGCTGGGTCGGCCTCGGCGACCGCCACCGGCTCGGCCTCGCCTTCAACGAGATGGTGCGCAAGGGCGAGCTGAAGGCCCCCATCGTGATCGGCCGCGACCATCTCGATTCCGGCTCGGTCGCCTCCCCCAACCGCGAGACCGAGGCGATGCGCGACGGCTCCGACGCGGTGTCGGACTGGCCGCTGCTGAATGCCCTGCTCAACACCGCCTCGGGCGCGACCTGGGTGTCGTTGCACCATGGCGGCGGCGTCGGCATGGGCTATTCCCAGCATGCCGGCATGGTGATCGTCTGCGACGGCAGCACTGACGCCGATGCCCGCCTTGCCCGGGTGCTGTGGAACGACCCCGCCACCGGGGTGATGCGCCACGCCGATGCCGGCTACGACATCGCCCTCGCCTGCGCCCGCGAGCACCAGCTCAATCTGCCGGGCATCCTCGGCTGACCGCGGGGGCGGGCGGCGGCGGCCGCTCCGGCCCGCCCTGCCGGCACGCACCGGCGTCTGCCTCACCCCTGCGGGGAGAAGCGGGCGACGAGGTGGTAGAGATCGCCGCGGAAGATCTGGCGCACCGCCGTCACCGTCTCCGCGGCGCGCCAGGTACGGCGTTCGAGGCTGAGGCAGGCCGCCCCCTTCGCCACCTCCAGCGTGGCGGCGACCCGGGCGCTGGCGGCGAGCGCGCTGATGCGGTGCTCCGCCTCGGTCCAGGGCACGTGGTGCAGCAGCCAGGAGCCGGGCGGGGTCACCGCGAAATCGACGCCGGCCGCCTCCGGCACGCTGGCGAGGCTGACCAGCCGCTCCTCCAGCGCCAGCGGCCGGCCATTGGCGCGGTGCAGGCAGCGCAGTTCCAGCACCTCCTGCCCGGCAAAGCCGGGGGCGTCGTCCTCACCGGCGCGACGGCGGCGGCGGGCGATCAGCTCATAGCCATAGGTCTCGCCGCGCCCGGCGACCTCCTGCTGGATGTCGGGAATCTCCAGCACGGCCGATTGCAGCCGGGGCTGCGCCACGAAGGAGCCGGCCCGCCGGCGGCGCTCGATCAGCCCGGCGGCGGCGAGCCCGGCGATGACCTTGTTCACGGTCATGCGGGCGCAGCCATAATGTGCGGTGAGCTCGTGCTCGAACGGGATGCGGTGGCCCGGCGGCCATTCGCCGGAGAGGATCTTGCCCTCGATCTCGGCGCGGATGCGCTGATGCAGCGGCAGCGGCGCCGCCTCCCCTTCTGTCGTCTCTCCCTCTGTCGCCCCCGCCATCCCAGCTCCCCGCCTTTGGCGCATGCCATCGCCGCACCGGCCGACGCGCTGCGCGCGGGCGGATGCCGGCCGGCGCCGAAGGCACCGCGAATTATGCATAGACATAATGTCAGGGAATGCAACCAAGGGCAGAGGGCGCCAAAGAGGCGCGGGCTGGGGGGCGCGGGCTGGGGGCGAGCTTTGGGGCAGCCAAACGCCGAAACGCCGGAAGGCCGTGGGGACCTTCCGGCGTCTGGGCAGGGCGCGCCGCGTGGGTTTCGGCGCGCTTCCCCCGGGAGACGGCAGGGGGCGTCATGTCGGCTCCCGGCTTCGCCGGCCCGAAGGCCGGCAAAGAGGATCAGTCGAGCGGCGACATCCCGTCCGGGCCGAACCCGCCAGGGCCTCGGTCGCGGGGCGGATGCGGGTGGGGGCCGCACCCCTCGGGGCCGCCCTCCTGCGGTCCGGGGCCCGGAGGCCCGAAGGCACCCGGCGGCGGCAAGGGCAGCACCGGCCCGGCAAGAGCGAGCCGCTTCACCTGCTCCGGTGACAATCTGGCCTTCAGCGCATCGACCGCACGGCCAAGGCGCGCCGCCGCCTCCGCCTTCCCGGCCAGCCCGGCGGCGAAGTCCGCCACCGGCTGGAGGGGGTCGGGCGCGGCCGGCGGCGGCGCGGCCGCCGCGGGCGGGCCGGGCGGAAGGGGCGTGCCGGGAGGCCTGGGCGGCGGGGCCGCGCCCGCCGGCCCACCGGCGGGACCGCCGGGCGGAACGGGTGGCGCGAGCGCCGCCAGGAGCGCGTCGGTGTAGTCGCGCCAGACATCGAGCTGGTCGGCGCGGATGCCGACCAGCGTCTCGGCCGCGGCGAGGCGCCCCGCCACAGCCATCGGTCCGCCGAACCGGCGTTCAGGCCCGTCCGGGCCTGGCCCCCGGCCGTCGCGCGGCGGGCCGCCCGGGCCCGGCAGACCCGGCGGGCCGGGCGGGGGCATCGGCGCGTCGCCGCGGGCGAGGCAGGCCGTCTCCGGCCCGGCGCCGCTGGCGGCATTGCTTGCCGTGACCACCACCGCGCCGAGTGCCGTGGCCGCGAGGGTTATGAAAACCAGCTTCACGATCCGCTCCTGCTTTCCGTTCGATGCGGGGAAAGCTGGCGGAGCGACGTTGCGGCTCTAGGTCCGGGCGTGTCCCAGCATGTCCAGCGGACCCGATCTTGTTTCCGAACATGGCTGGCGGCGCCATGGCAATGCTCGTTTGCCAAAGAACGGCGACGCTGCCGGCGCGATCGGCTAAGGCAGACGCAGGCGAACGCAGGGAAGAACCGTGGACAACAACGCCCATGTGCTGGTCGTCGACGACGATGGGGAAATCCGCAGGTTGCTGGCGCGCTACCTGCAAGGCCAGGGCTTCCGGGTCACCGTGGCCGAGAACGGCCGCGAGGCCGAGCGCTGCCTCGCCACCAGCCGAATCGACTTCGTCGTGCTCGACCTGATGCTGCCGGACGTCTCCGGGCTCGACCTGTGCCGGACGCTGCGGGCACGCTCGCGTGTTCCCATCATCCTCCTCACCGCACTCAAGGAAGACGTCGACCGCATCATCGGGCTGGAGGTCGGCGCCGACGACTATATCGGCAAGCCCTTCAACCCGCGCGAGCTGGTGGCGCGGATCCGCGCCGTGCTGCGCCGCACCAGCGAGGCCACGACCGCGCCCGCGGCAGCGGCGGTGCCCTGCTTCGCCTTCGCCGGCTTTCTCGCCGACCCCGCCACCAGACAGGTGCTGGATGCCGCCGGAACCGACATCCAGCTCACCGGCGCCGAGTTCGACCTGCTGGTCGCCTTTCTGGAGCGGCCCGGCCGCATGCTCTCGCGCGACCAGCTGCTCGACATCACGCAGGGTCGGGAAGCCGGCGCGTTCGACCGGTCGATCGACGTGCTGGTGAGCCGGCTGCGGCGCAAGCTGGGCGACGCAGGAAGCTTCAACATATTGAAAACGCTACGGAATGGCGGTTATCAGCTGGCCGTCCCGGTGGAGGCCCGCCCGGATCGGCCGCGCCCGAACGCCCCGGCCCCGGGGTCGCGCCCGTGATGGCACGGCGGAGGAGCGGCAGGGGCACCCTCAAATCGCTGCGCGCGCGGCTCACCCTGCTGATGGTCGGCGCGGTGATGCTGGTGGTCGCGCTCGCCTCGGCGCTGTCGTTCCAATTGCTGGCGCCGCCGCGCTTCGAGAAGGCGGAGGAAGCGATCGCGGTGCAGCTCGCCTTGCTCGCCGACCTCGCCGGCCGACTGCCGCCCGGGCAGACCCCCGCGACCGTGGCCGGCTTCGGGTTTCGGT
>CAZIXP010000049.1:0-26320 GCA_964543245.1 uncultured Starkeya sp. | reverse complement strand
ATCGAGGCCTCGATCAGCGAGGGCGAGAGCCGCCGCAGCCGCGCCACCGCGTTGTTGTAGACCACCACGATGCAGAAGGTGGCGTGGCCGAGCACGATGGTCCAGAACGAGAAGGGCATGTCCATCAGCCCGAAGGCCTGGCGCAGCGCGATGCCGGTGACGATGCCGGGCAGCGCGATGGGCAGCACGAACAGCAGTGAGACCGGCTCCCGGCCGAAGAACCGCGCCCGTGCCAGCGCGCCGGCGGCCAGCGTGCCGAGCACCAGCGCGATGACGGTGGCGAGGCACGCCACCTGGAGCGACAACCCCACCGCGGCCCAGATGTCGGCGCGCTCCCACACCACGCCGAACCACTTCAGCGTGAAGCCCGGCGGCGGGAAGGCGTAGGAGCGCTCTTCCGTGGTGAAGCAGTAGAGCAGGATGAAGCCGAGCGGCACGTGCAGGAAGGCGAGCCCGCCCAGCGCCGCGACCTTGAGGGGGAGCGAGGGGCGGGTCATCGGCGCACGTCTCCCGCGGACGGGCCTGCGCAGCAGGCGCGAGGGTCACAGCGCATCGAACGCCCCCATCTTCTTCGCCAGCGTCAGGAACAGCGCCATGACCAGGATCGGCACCAGCGAGAAGGCGGCGGCGAGCGGGATGTTTCCCGCCGTGCCCTGCAGCGTGTAGACCGCCTGCCCCAGCACCAGCGCCGAGGTGCCGATGATCTGCGGCACGATGTAGTCGCCCAGCGTCAGAGAGAAGGTGAAGATCGCCCCCGCCACCACGCCGGGCATCGCCAGCGGCAGGATCACGCTGCGGAATGCGACGCCCGGGCTGGCGCCGAGATCGCCGGCCGCCTCGATCAGGCTGCCCGGCACCCGCTCCAGCGCCGCCTGCACCGGCAGGATCATGAAAGGCAGCCAGAGATAGGTGAACACCAGCACCATGCCGGTGTAGCTGACCGACAGCGACGGCCCGCCCACCACCGGCAGGTCCAGCCACCAGGCCAGCGCGCCGCCCAGCCCGAGATGGCTGGCGAACCAGCCGATGGCGCCCTCCTTGGCCAGCAGCAGCTTCCAGCCATAGACCTTCACGAGATAGCTCGACCACAGCGGCATCATCACCGCGAGATAGAACCCGGCCTTGGCCCGCGGCCCGGCATGGCGCGCGGCGTAATACGCCACCGGGAAGCCGATGACCGCGCAGAGCAGCGTCACCACCGTGGAGATCGCCACCGTGCGCAGCAGGATGTCGAAATTGGCCGGGCGGAACAGCTCCACCAGCGTCGCGAGCGTCGGCTCCCGCACGATGGTGCCGGAGAACTCGTCGATCGAGAAGATCGACTGGGCGAGGAAGACGAACAGGCTGCCGAGATAGACCACGCCGAGCCAGAGCAGCGGCGGCACCAGCATCAGCAGGAGCAGCAGCCCCCGCCGGCGCACCAGGACGTCGGAAAGGCGGCGGCGCAGCCCCTCGCGCGGGGCCGGCAGCGAGGCGGCGAGGCTCATCGCTCGCCCTCCATCGGGTGGAGCGCGGCGAACGGCACGGCGAGGCGCACCTGCGCGCCGGGGCCGACATCCACCGTGCGCGCCGCCGGCACCACGGCGGCGATGACGTGGCCGGTCGCGGTGCGCACCGTGATGCGGCGCACCGGGCCCTGATAGGAGACGTCGACCACCTCAGCCTCCAGCGCGGCGACTCCCGCCGGGGCGGGCTCGCCGGCGGCGAGGAGGCCGATCTTCTCCGGCCGTAGGCTGGCGGCACGCGCCGGGGCGCCGAGCCCGGCCGCCTCCCCCGCGCTCAGCACATTGGCCGAGCCGACGAACTCGGCGACGAAGCGGGTCGCCGGGCGCTCATAGACCTGTTCCGGCGGGCCGACCTGCACGATGCGGCCCTCATTGAACACCGCGACCCGGTCGGCCATGGAGAGCGCCTCGCCCTGGTCGTGGGTGACGAAGACGAAGGTGAGGCCCAGCGCGCGCTGCAGCCCCTTCAGTTCCACCTGCATCTCCTCGCGCAGCTTGAGATCGAGCGCGCCGAGCGGTTCGTCCAGCAGCAGCACCTTCGGCCGCAGCACCAGGGCGCGGGCGAGCGCCACCCGCTGGCGCTGGCCACCGGAAAGCTGGGAGGGCTTGCGCCCCTCCATGCCGGCCAGCTTCACGAGGCCGAGCGCCTCGCGTGCCGCCGCCTCCCGCGCCGCCCGGCCGACGCCGCGCACCCGCAGCCCATAGGCGACGTTCTCGCCCACGGTGAGGTGGGGGAACAGGGCGTAGTCCTGAAACACCGTGTTGACCGCGCGGCGATAGGGCGGCAGGCCTTCCACCGTCTCGCCGAAGATCTCGATATGGCCGCCATCGGGCTGCTCGAAGCCGGCGATGAGCCGCAGGCATGTGGTCTTGCCCGAGCCTGAGGGACCCAGCATGGCAAAGAACTCGCCCGGCGCGATGGAAAGGTAGACGCCGTCCACCGCCTTCACGGCGCCGAAATGCTTCACCACCCCGGCGAAGCGGACGGCGGAGGCGGCGGCAACGGTGGCGGCGGGTGCGTTCATGGGGAGTCCGGGACGGGCAGGGAGATGGACTATCGGCGGACGCGGGGCCCTGCGCGGAAAGGGTGCCCCGCGCGGAAAGGCGGCGGGACGGGGCGTGGTCCCGTCCGGCGTGCCGGGGGCCGCGGCCGTGCGGCCACGGGTTGGCGCCGCCCGGGCGGCACCCGGGCCAGCGCGGCCGGCGGGGCTCGCGGCCGGCCGGGACGGGCTCGGCCGGCCGCGAGCGGATCAGGCGGGCAGGTTCAGCGCCCGCCGAGCACGGCGATGTAGTCCGACACCCAGCGGTAATAAGGCACGCAGCCATTCGCCTGGGTCGGGCACTTCGCCACCGGGGTGCGCCAGAAGCGGATCTTCTCGAAATCCTCGGCGCCGTTGGTCTTGCAGCCTTCGTCGGTCAGCAGGGCGTTGCCCTTGCAGGCGGCGGGAACGGAGGGCACCGAGCCGAACCACGCGGCGAGATCGCCCTGCACCTTCGGGTCGAGCGAGTGCTCCATCCACTTATAGGCGCAGTTCGGGTGCTTGGCGTCGACATGCAGCATGGTGGTGTCGGCCCAGCCGGTGGCGCCTTCGCTCGGGATGGTGGAGGCGATCGGCTTCTTCTGGCTGACCAGCAGGTTCACCTGGAACGGCCAGGAGGAGGAGGCCACCACGCCCTCATTGGTGAAGTCGTCGACCTGCACCATGGCGTCGTGCCAGTAGCGCTGCACGATCTTGCGCTGGGCGCGCAGCAGGTCGAGCGCGGCCTTGTACTGGTCCTCGTTCAGCTCATAGGGGTCCTTGATGCCGAGCTCGGGCTTGTGCGCCATCAGATAGAGCGCGGCGTCGGCGATATAGATCGGGCCGTCGAAGGCCTGGACGCGGCCCTTGTTGGACTTGCGGTCGGGCAGGTCCTGCTCCTCGAACACCACGCTCCAGCTCTTGGGCGCGCCGTCCTTGAACACCTCGGTGTTGTACATCAGCACGTTGGAGCCCCACTGATAGGGCACGCCGTAATGCACGCCGTTCACCGTGTGCCACGGCGCGTCCTGCAGCCGGGGATCGACGCTCGACCAGCTCTTGATGAGCTTGGTGTTGATTGGCGCGACCTTCTTGCCGGCGATGAGCCGCAGCGAGGCGTCGCCCGAGGCGGTCACGAGGTCGAAGCCGCCCTCGTTCATCAGCGCCACCATCTCGTCGGAGGTGCCGGCGGTCTTCACATTGACCTTGCAGCCGGTTTCCTTCTCGAAGGAGGTGACCCAGTCATACCCCTTGTCGGTCTCGCCGCGCTCGATGTAGCCGGGCCAGGCGACGATATCGACCTGCCCCTCGCCCTTGCCGATGGATTTCAGCTCGGCGGCCAGAGCGGGCTGAAGGGCGAGCGAGAGGCTGGCGACGCCAGCCAGCAGATGCAGGCACGAACGGACTGCGCGCATGTCGATTCCCTCTGTTCCGGCCGCTTGTGCGGGCCTTTGCCGGGAGTGTGGCGCCGCAACGGCAATCGCGCCACACCAAAGATCAGAAGGCAGGCATCGGAAAAACCGATGAGCATTGTCTGGGCAATCGGTCAGCGCGGCCGCCCGCCATGGCGCGTGGCCGCCACCGACAGCAGCCCGGCGGCGGCGGCGGAGAGCGGCGAGCCGCGACGCCAGACGGTGGCGACCTCGATGGCCGGCACCTCTTCCGCCAGCGGGCGGGCCTCGATCTTGTCGCCTTCCAGCGACCAGGGGCGGTAGGTGAGATCGGGCAGCACCGCCACCCCTGCCCCGGTCGCCACCAGCGATCGCACCGCTTCCACCGAGCGGGTGCGGAACGCGACCGGCGGGCGCAGCCCGAGCCGCCGCCACACCACCTCGGACGCCTCGGCGATCTCGTCGATGGTGAGCAGCACGTGGGGCGCCTCGGCAAGGTCGCGCATGCTCACCCGCTCCTCCTGAGCGGCGGAGTGACCTAGCGGCAGCCACACCCGGTAGGGCGAGACCTCCATGGTCTCGACATGCAGCGAGGCGGAGCGGCGGCCGGGGGAGAGCACCATCACCGCGATGTCCAGTTCGCCGCCGATCAGCAGGTGCTCGAGATAGTCGCCGGCATCCTCCACCGCCTCCACCGCGACATCGGGAAAGGCCCGGCGGTAGCGGGCGAGCAGGTCGGAGAACACGTAGCCGGCGACCAGCGGCGTCACCCCCAGCGACAGCCGGCCGCTCAGCGCCGCCGCTTCCCCGCCGGACAGGGCGCGCCGGGCATCGGCGACATCCGCCAGGATCTTGCGGGCGTGGCGGAGGAAATGGTGGCCCTTCAACGTGAGGTCGGCGCCGCGGGCGTGGCGGTCGAGCAGGCGGAAGCCGAGATCGGCCTCCAGCTCGCGCAGCGCCTCGGTGACGGTGGACTGCGAGATGGACAGCGTATGCGCCGCCGAGGAGACCGAGCCGTTCTCGGCCACGGCGACGAAATACTGGAGCTGGCGCAGCGAAAAGGCCATCGGCATTCCCGAATGGATGCGGAAATGCCGATGCTACCGCGCCACGCCGCTGGCGGCTACAGAGTCACGCCCGCTCACGGCTACCGCGCCAGCAGGCTCTTCAGCTCGAAGCTCTCGTCGGCCGCCTCCTCCGGGGTGAGGCCGGGGCGGCCGGCGAGCAGGCGGCGGCCGAGCATGTGGTCGGCCGGGCGGTTCACGCTCTCGATGGCGGTGAGCCGGCGCTCGTGGAAGCGGAACACGGAAAACCGCCGCGAGGCCGGGTCGCCGCGCAGCACCGCGCTGTCGGTCGGCGCGGCGAGGCCGACGATCTGCAGCTTGAGATCGGCCTGGTCGCTCCAGAACCACGGCACCGCCGCATAGGGCAGCGCGTTGCCGGTGAGCCGGTGGGCGAGGCAGCGGGCCTGGTCCGCCGCGTTCTGCACCGATTCCAGCCGCACCGTGAGCCCGGCATGGACGCTGGGATAGGACACCGCGTCGCCGAGCGCCGAGATGGCGGGGTCGGCGGTG
Organism: uncultured Starkeya sp.; assembly: GCA_964543245.1. GTDB lineage: Bacteria > Pseudomonadota > Alphaproteobacteria > Rhizobiales > Xanthobacteraceae > Ancylobacter. The sequence continues at coordinate 20,831 of CAZIXP010000049.1, read as the reverse complement.
GCGAGCGTCTCGTCGACCACGATGCCGTTGCGCACCTCCAGCCCCGCTTCCGCCGCGAGCTCGGCATTGGGCACCACGCCGATGCCGACCACCACCAGATCGGCGGGGTAGACCGTGCCGCCGCCCGGGTGCAGCGCGCCGTCGGCCGCCTCCACCCCCGTCACCTGCCCATCGCGGCCATGAAGGGCGACGACGCCGGCGGAGAGCACGAGACGGGTGCCCATGGCGCGGTGGGCCTCGGCGAAGAAGGCGGACATAATGGGGGAAACGGCGCGGCCCATCGGGTGCAGGGTGGCCTCCACCACCGTGACCTCATGGCCCAGCGCCCGGGCCACCGCGGCGAATTCCAGCCCGATGAAGCCGGCGCCGACCACCACCACCTGCCGGGCCGCGGCGAGCCGGGCCTTCAGCGCCTGCGCGTCCGCCAGCGTGCGCAGGTAGAACACCCCGTCGAGATCGGCCCCCTTCACCGGCAGCGGCCGGTTGCGGGCGCCGGTGGCGAGCACGAGATGCTCGTAGTCCAGCGCCGTGCCATCGGCGAGGCGCACCCGCCGTTCCGCCCGCTCGATGGCGACGGCGCGGCCGTGAAGCATTTCGATGGAATGATCGGCATAGAAGGCGGCGGGGCGCAGCTCGAGCTGGGCGGCATCCGCCTCCCCCTTCAAGAACGCCTTGGAGAGCGGCGGGCGCTGGTAGGGCAGGCCCGGCTCGTCGCCGAGCAGCCGCACCGGGCCGGCATAGCCCGCCTCCCGCAGCGAGGCGGCGAGCTGGAAACCGCCCTGCCCCGCCCCGACGATCAGCACGCCGCTCATGCCCGCTCTCCCTCTGCCCGCGCCTGTGCGCCGGCCACCAGCCGGTCGCGCTCCTCATAGATCCGCATCTCGATCGCCGTCATGAACGCCTCGTCCGGCAGGCCCGGCGGCAGCGGCGGGAGGTAGGAGACGGTGATCTCCCCCGCCCGCACCGAAAAGCGCCGCGCCGGCCAGTAGAGCCCGGCATTCACCGCCACCGGCACCACGGGAAGGCGCAGCGCCTTGTAGAGCAGCAGCACGCCGCGGTGAAACTCCGCGCGCTCGTCGACGGCGCGGCGGGTGCCCTCGGGGAAGATGAGCAGGCTGCGGCCGGCGGCCAGCGCCTCCCGCGCCTCACGGAACATCTTCTTCATCGCCGTGGCGCCGCCGGCGCGGTCGATGTCGATCATCGGCGAGCGCCGCAGGAACCAGCCGAACACCGGAATGCGGTAGAGCTCTTCCTTCAGCACCACCGCGACATCCGGCACCAGCACGGCGAAGGCGATGGTCTCCCAGGCGGACTGGTGGTTGCTGACATAGAGCGCCGGCCCCGCCGGCCGGTTGGGAAGGCCGATCTCGCGATAGCCGAGCCCGCCCAGCCACCTCAGCCCCTTCAGGAGGCCGCCGGCCCAGAACCGGGAGACCCGCCGCACCTGCGCGGCATTCCCGCGCCAGGCCAGCCACGGCAGGGTGCCGGCGAGCAGCAGGGTCCACAGCAGGAGGAAGGCGACGAAGGCGGCGGAGCGCAGTTTCTGCATCGGTCCGTATTCGCGAGGGAGAACGGGCGCCGGGTCTAGCAGATCGCGCGGGCGAGAGGGAGGGGCCGGCACCGGCGATACCGCCGGGTCCAGTTGGCGGAGGGCCGGAACGGGGCGCGCGGCGCAGAAGGCAGACCCGCTGGACCGGCGGGGTGACGGGGTGCGGGGCGTGACGGGGGACGGGGGGACGGGACATGCGGCTCGTGTGGGAGGCGCAGGCACCCGCGCCGCCGACGGTGACCTCCCCGTGGCGTCCGGCGCCGGCCGCGCGCCGCGGTGCCTCGGCCGGAAGCGGCCGCGCCCCGGGTTGGTGGCGGCCGCGCCCCGTTGGAGCGGGCGTCCCCGTTGGAGATGGCGTCGCCCCGGACCGCCCCTCGCCCGCGCCCCCTTGCGCCGCAACCTTGGCGGCGAAACCCTTGTACCGGAACCCTTGCGCCGAAACCCTTGCACCAGAACCCCTGCACCGAAACCCCGGGCGCGCGCCCGGCCGCCGGATCGCCCGCCCGGCGCCCGGCGCGCATACTGCCCCGGCAGGTCCTCGCCCCGGGAAAGGCGCCGCCCGCCCAGACAGCGCGACGGCAACGCCTGCCCTCTCCCGCCCCGCAGCGCGGCCGCGCCCGCCATCGGGGCGCGTCGGCCCGTGGCCTTGGTGCAACGGGCGCGCCGGCCGCCCCGGCGTTGGCCGGAAAGCCTGCCGCCGGATGCCGCGCGGCGGGGAAAGCCCTGCCGGTTCCGGCCATGCACCCGGCAAGGCCGGTTCCGCGTGCCCGCCTGGAACGCAAGGCCCGCCCGGCCGGCGGCGCGGCGCGTCCCCTCAGGCACGGCCGGCCCGGTTGAAGTCACGGCCCGCAGGTCCTACCCGTCACCCCTGAGGGGACGGCACGGCCTTCCGAGCTTCGCCCCCCCGCCGGCCCCCACACCTGCCTGCTACGCGGAAAGCCCCGGCGCGTGGTGCCGTCGGGGTGTGCGTCAGCCCGTTGCCCGGCAAAGGGCATGGGGGGCCGGCCCGGACGGTTCGCCATCCGCTCGGGAGAGCCCGCGAGCGGGCGCAAAAGGGCGTTCGGCACGGGGGAGCCGGCCTGGCGGGAGACCGGGTTTCGTCCCCCGGCCCAACCCCGCGCCTTCGCCCGGCGCCATCCCGTCGCCGTCCGGCGCATCTGCGCCGCTATCCCCCGCACATCAGCGCCGGCCAGCCCGGCGCGGCGGGCTCGCCCGTCCCGCCTCCTGCACAGAAAGCCCCGCCCGGTTTCGCCCCGGGGATGCATCGACCCCGTCGCCCGATGAGGGGGTCTGCGGGGGGGGGGGCAGCCCGGGCGGTTCGCCCTCACGCTATGCGGGGGCCGCGAGTGAGGCCCGGGAAGGGTTGGGCACGGGGAATCGGTCTTGCGCGAGAGCCAGGAATCGGCCCCCGGTTCCGGCGCATCGCCTCTTTCGCCAGCCGGCGCGTACCCGCCGGCCGGGCGAAACCGGCGTATCCCCGCCACCCCACCGGAAGGCCGGCCCATTCCCGCCTCCTGCGCCAAAAGCCCCGCGCCGCGAGCGGCCGGGGGTGCGCGTCAGGCCCTGCGCCCCTTTGAAGGGCGTGCGGGGCACCGGGCGGACGCCATCGGCGGCCGCCTGCACCGTTTTTTAGAAGGTGGTGCAAGCCTTCACTCAGCCAACCGATGCGCCGTTCCCGGCGCCCCGCACGCGGTGTTTCTAGGCTTGCTCCGGACGACCCCTGGAGGAGCGATCTTGTTATCCTCCACTTTTGGGCCCCTTCACGCCGCGCGTTCCCTCCAATCGTCCGGAGGGAGGCCACGAACGCTTCGCCCAGCGAACGGTGCTGGCACCGCCCGGGAGCATCCGGCTTGGGCCGCCGCGCGCCTCGGGTGCGTTACTCCCTCGACCACGGCCACCGCCCCCATCCCACGCCCCGGTCGCTCCGGAACGTCCCTTCGGCGGGGACAGGTGGGCCAAGGATGCCCAGAAAATAGGAACATTGTCTAGGATTATTTTCTGATTACCATTTGGGAAAAGCGCCGTGGCGCGCCTCCACCCCCGGTCCGGCGCCGTCCTCCGGCGCCCGCGTAAACCTTCCCGGCGACACCGCCGACCGACCGCCGCACCGCCGCCTCTCACGGTTGCGCCGCTGTCCCGCGAGGGCCGCCAAGGCCGGCTGGATGCGGCCGCCGGCCGGCGCAGCCCGCCCGCACAGATCCGCAGGCGCAGGTTTGCCCCCACAGGCCCGCGCGGCAAAGCGGCGGGCGCGCCGTGGCGAACCTCCGGCGCTTACCGCGCTCCCCGACACCCGGCACGCCCATCGTCGCGGACGCGTCCCGGCGGTCGCGGTGGGAGGTTGTCGGGGCTGGAGGCGGCCGGAGCGAGCGCCGGGGCCGGCGGCCATGTTGTTGCCGCACCGAGGATGGCATACCCGGGCGTGCAATCTGCGGTGGCCGATCTGCGGCGGCACATCTCCCGCCTTCGCCGCCGGCCTTGTCCTCTGCCGTGGACCGTGCGGCCGCCGGCGCCTCTCCGCCATCGGGGCGAACCGCCACAACGCCGAGCCACCCCGCCGGGCGCAGATGGAGCGATCCACCGACGCCCGGCGCACGATGCTGCCCGGAGAGCCGGGCGCCTCGCCTTTTCCGAAGGGATGGAGCGAACACCGAGAGGATTGCCGCCGCCCGGCTCGAGGCACGCGGGCCCGGCTTTGCCGTGCCGCCTCCGGCGCCGCCCCTGCCGGCCGCCGCCGCGTCACGGACCAAAATCACGGGCCGAAAATCACGGGCCAAGGCTACGAGCCAGAAGGTCACGGGCCGCGACGTCACGGACCAGACCGTCACGGACCCGAACTCGCGGACCCGAGCTCGCGCACCTGGGTCACGGGCCAAGGTCACCGGCCGGGACGGGGCGGCAGGGTTCCGCGCCGCCGCCCGGCCGCCGGCCGATCCCGCCCCGGCAGCCCCGGCCTCAGGTCGGGATCAGGTCGGGATCAGCTCGAAACGGTCGGCGTCGAACAGGCCGAAATCGGTGATCTTCAGGTGCGGAATCACCGGCAGCGGCAGGAAGGCGACCTGCAGGAACGGCTCCGGCAGGGTGCAGCCCAGCGCCCGCGCCGCCGCCCGCAGCGGCAGCAGGGCGTCGTGCACCGCCTCATGGGGCAGGTCCGACATCAGCCCGGCGACGGGAAGCGCCAGTTCGGCCCGCACCTGCCCGCCCTCCGTCACCACGAAGCCGCCCTTCAGCGCGATGAGGCGGTTCACCGCCAGCGCCATGTCGGCGTCGTCGGCGCCGACCACGGTGATGTTGTGGCTGTCATGACCGACCGAGGAGGCGATGGCGCCGCGCTTCAGCCCGAAGCCGTGGACGAAGGCCCGGCCGATATTGTCGTTGCGGCCATGGCGCGCCACCACGCAGACCTTCACCGCGTCCTGATCGAGATCGACCTGCTTTTCCCCCGCGACGAGCGGCAGATCCAGCATCACCCGCTCGGTGATGATGCGGCCGGGCACCACGCCGATGACCGGGGTCGCCGCGCTGGCCGAGGCAATGCGGAAATCGGCCGCCTCGACCGGCTTCGCCTTGACCGAATCCATCCCCACCGGCGCCACCGCCGGCCGGGAGGCGAACAGCTCCGGCGTCACCAGCCGGCCGGCGCTGATCACCTGCGCCACCCGGCAGCCTTCCAGATCGTCCAGCAGCACGATGTCCGCCCGCCGCCCCGGCGCGATGAGGCCGCGGTCGACGAGGCCGAAGGCGTTGGCCGCCGACCAGCTCGCCACCCGGTAGACATGGTGCAGCGGCGCCCCGGCGGCGATGGCGGTGCGGATCATGTAGTCCAGATGGCCTTCCTCGGCGATGTCGAGCGGGTTGCGGTCGTCGGTGCAGAAGGCGAGGAAGGCGGAGGTATCGGCGTCGATCAGCGGGATCAGCGCGTGGAGGTCCTTCGACACCGAGCCCTCGCGGATGAGGATGCTCATGCCCTTGCGCAGCTTCTCCCGCGCCTCCGGCAGGGTGGTCGATTCATGCTCGGTGCGGATGCCGGCGGCGATGTAGCCGTTGAGGTCGCGGCCCGAGAGCAGCGGGCAGTGCCCGTCGATATGGCCGCCGGCGAAGGCCTCGAGCTTGGCGAGCGCGCCGGGATCGCGGAACAGCACGCCGGGATAGTTCATGAACTCGGCCAGCCCGATGCCGGAGGCATCGCCCCGCAGCGCCACGAGGTCGGCCGCCTCCAGCGCGGCGCCGGCGGTCTCGAAGGTGGTGGCGGGCACGCAGGAGGAGAGCTGCACCCTGAGGTCCATCAGCGTCGCACGGGCGCAGCGCTGGAAATAGCGGATGCCCTCGGCGCCGAGCACATTGGCGATCTCGTGGGGATCGCAGATGGCGGTGGTCACGCCATGCGGCAGCACGCAGCGGTCGAATTCCAGCGGCGTGACCAGCGAGGATTCGACGTGCAGATGCGCGTCGATGAAGCCGGGCACCGCGAACAGGCCGCGCCCGTCGATCTCCTGCGTGCCGCTGTAGCGGTCATAGGTGCCGACGATGCGGTCGCCGCAGATCGCGATGTCGGTCTCGGTGAGCGCGCCGGTGATGACGTCGAGCAGCCGCACCTGCTTGACCACGAGGTCGGCCGGGGCGACGCCGCGGCCCTGATCGATGGCCCGGGCGAGAAAGGCGGCGTCGAGGGGGCGGGACGGCAGGGACATGGCGGCGGCTCCGGAAGGGCGGCGGGGCTCCTTTATCGCAAAGCGCGGCGGCCCCCGCATCCCCTGCCGCGCAATCGCGGCGGCCCCGCATCCCCCGCGCGCGGGCGCTGTTCAGGCCCCGCGCGCGGGCGCTGTTCAGGCGCGGCCGGGCCGGGCCGGCTCCCGGCGCCGGTACAGCGCGAGCGTCGACACCAGCCCGACGAGGCCGGCAAAGCCGAGCCAGTAGCCCGGCGCCGCCTTGTCCTGCGTGGTCTCGATCAGAAAGGTCGAGATCGCGAGCGAGGATCCCCCGAGCGTGGTGGCGAGGCTGTAGGCCAGCGAGAAGCCGGCGGTGCGCACGGTCTCCGGCACCAGCTCGGTCAGGGCCACCACCATGGCGCCGTTATAGCCGGCATAGATGAACGACAGCCACAGCTCCACCGCCAGCATCCGCTCGAAGGTGATGCCGGCAACCAGCCAGCGCAGGGCGGGATAGGCGGTGAGCACGGCGAGCACGGTGAACAGGATCAGCAGCGGCTTGCGGCCGACCCGGTCCGACAGCGCGCCGGAGATCGGCAGCCAGAAGAAATTGGACAGGCCGATCGCCACCGTCACCAGCAGGGCATCGGTCTCCGACAGCTTCAGCACGGTCTTGCCGAAGGAGGGGGTGTAGACGGTGATGAGGTAGAAGGACACGGTCGTCATCACCACCATGCCGACGCCGCCGAGCACCACCGCCCAGTTCGCCGCAAGCGTGCGGAAGATCTCCGCCGAGGTCGGGTGGTGGCGGCGGGCGGCGAAGGCCTCGGTTTCCGGCAGCGAGCGGCGGATCAGGAAGATGAACGGCACGATCAGGCAGCCGAGCAGGAACGGCACCCGCCAGCCCCAGCCGGCAATGGCCTCCGGCGCAAGCGTCTTGTTGAGCGCGAAGCCGATCAGCGCCGCCACCACGATGGCGATCTGCTGGCTGCCCGACTGCCAGCTCACATAGAACCCCTTGTGGCCGGGCGTCGCCATTTCCGCGAGATAGACCGAGACGCCGCCCAGCTCGACCCCGGCCGAGAAGCCCTGCAGCAGCCGCCCCGCCAGCACCAGAAGCGGCGCCGCGATGCCGATGGTGGCATAGCCCGGCACGAACGCGATCAGCACCGTGCCCGAGGCCATGATGGCGAGCGTGACGATAAGGCCCTGCCGCCGCCCGACCCGGTCGACATAGGGCCCCAGCACCAGCGCGCCCACCGGCCGCATGACGAAGCCCGCCGCGAAGCTGAGAAAGGTCGCCATCATCGAGACGAAGGGGTTGTCGTTAGGGAAGAAGGTATGGGCAATATGGGTCGCGTAGATGCCGAACAGAAAGAAATCGAACATCTCCAGAAAGTTGCCGCTCGTCACCCGCAGCACGTTCTTGAAGGTTTCGGCGCGCTCGCGCTGCATGGCATTTCCCCAGCGGAAGATGTTGTTGTGGAATCCGGTTCGGCGGCGGGCTTCTGCCGGCCTCTACGGTCGAACCGATCCATAACACTGCCGGGGAGCAGCGGAAATGCCGACAAGATGATGAGGGGGCACGGCCACCGCGGGCGGCCGGACGGGCGCCGGACGCGGCGGCGACCGCCAGAGCCGCCGTCAGAAGCCCGCTCCCTCAGAAGCCCTCGTCCTCGGTGCCGCCGACCTCGACCAGTTCCACCCCGTGCTGCTGGCAGGCCTCGCGCAGCCCGCGCGAGGGCACGGCGTCGGTGATGAAGGTGTCGATCTCGCTGATATGGCCGATCCGCACCGGGGCGGCGCGCTCCAGCTTGGAGCGGTCGGCCACCAGGATGACCTGGCGGGCATTGTCGATGATGGCGCGGGCGACCTGCACCTCGCGGTAGTCGAAATCGAGCAGCGTGCCGTCCTCCTCGATGGCCGAGGCGCCGATCACCGCGTAGTCCACCCGGACCTGCCGGACGAAATCCACCGCGGCCGAGCCGATGACGGCGCCGTCGGCATGGCGCACCGGCCCGCCCGCCATGATCAGCTCGATCGTGGGATGGCGGTAGAGCCGCGTCGCGACGTTGAGGTTGTTGGTGATGACCAGCAGGTCCTCATGGTCGCCCAGCGCGCGGGCGACCTCCTCGGTGGTGGTGCCGATATTGATGAAGAGCGAGGCGCGGTTCGGCACCACGCGGGCGGCGGCGTCGCCGATGGCGCGCTTGGCGCCCTGCGCCATCACCCGGCGCGCCTCATAGGCCACGTTCTCGACGCCCGAAGCCACCACCGCGCCGCCATGCACCCGCGACATCAACCGGCGCACGCACAGGTCGTTGAGGTCCTTGCGGATGGTCTGCGGCGAAACGTCGAAGCGGGCGGCGAGGTCCTCCACGCTGACGCGCCCCTGCGCCCGGGCCAGCACCAGAATGTCCTGCTGTCGGGAGGAGATGGCGTTCATGGCACTCGTCGCAGGCGGCGTCCGCACAAGGCGGCGGACGACAGATGTCAGCACAACCGATTCCGCCAGTCTGCACCACGGCGGGGCCCGCCGGCAAACGGGTGGCGAGCGGGCTCGTGCGTCGAGGCGGCGGGGCGGCTGCGTGGAGCGATGCGCGGGGCGGCAGACCGGACACCGCGGCCGCCACGGCCCCCGAGGCCGCGCGCGGCGAAGGCGGCGATAAGGGAATGGCAAGCGGCGCGGCGAAGGGCGTGGTGTAGTCGCAAGGGCTGACGTGCCACAACCTCGCCCGCCTCTTTGAAAACAAGATGGTCCTGCGCGGGCATCCATCCGTTCGTTCATCGTCACGGAGGAACAGCCGTCAGCCGTTTCGAAAGAACGGGAAAGGGTTGATCCGACGCTACGGCCTTACACGCTCCGGACCGGAGGGCCGCTTTTTGCTTCAGACGCTGGCTCGCGCCTCGCCGCCAGGGACACGAATGCCGGGAGCTCGGTGCCCCGGCGACAGACATGGCTCATCGGACGGTGGGGATGTTGGTCGCCCCTCCGGTTTTGTCAGGCATGAGCCCATGGTTGGCCCGAAGGGCGACAAGAGGTCCTTCGCATATCGCCGCTCGGCACCGCTCTCGAACCCATGCTCCAGAAGCCGGCGTACGCGCCGGTGACGCGCCAGCGGCGCCGTATGCGGCCGGAACGCGCCGCCGCACGCGAAGGTTCTGCGCGCCACCGTTCCGGTCCGCGTGTCAGCCCCCCGGCCCCGCCGGCCGCCGCGCCAGCAGCAGCGCGGTGGCGAGGCCGCCGGCGGCGGGGATGGCGGCGAGGCCCAGCGCGCCCGGCCGGGTGCCGGGCCGCACCAGTTCCTGAAACAGCCGCACCGCGAGGATCGCCCCCGACGCGCCGATGGGATGGCCGCGGGCCAGCGCACCGCCGCCGCGATTGACCCGCTCCCCCGGCACCCCGATCTCGACCCGGTTGGCGAGCGCCTGCACCGCCGAGGACTCCATCAGTTCCACCACCGCGAGCTCGCCCGGGCCATGGCCGGTGCGGCCCAGCAGCGCGTGGACCGCCGGGGGCAGCGCGGCGAAGGGCCATTCCGGCGGGCCGCCGCGGGCGAGGCCGCCGAGCACGGCGCAGCCGCCGCCGCGACGCCCCGGCCCCGGCCCCGGCCCCGGCGCGGATATCGACCCCGCCAGCGCCCGGGCGAGCTCGGCCGAGACCACCAGCACCGCCGCGGCGGCATCCGCCTCCACCGCCACCACGCTGGCGTCGAGCGCGCAGGCGCCCTCCCCCGCCACCACCGGGGCACGGCGGCACAGCGGCGGGGTGAGCGGGCGGGTGAAGGCGTCCACCTCCAGCCCGGCCACCGGCACGATCTCCTGGGCGAGGCGTGGCGCCGCCGCCCGCGCCGCGGCGTGGCTGCCGCAGGCGAGCGCGTGCTGCACCTCGCGGCGGATTCCCTCCTGCGCGGCGAAGGCGGCCATCGCCGCGAGCGGATCGGGATCGCGCTCCGGCCAGGGCGCGAAGGCAGGCCGGTCGTAGAAATCCGGCGGCTCGTTCGCCCCGCGCGGACGGCGGGCGCGCAGCGGCGAGCGGCTGAAGCTCTCCACCCCGCCGGCGAGCACGGCCCGGGCGCCGCCGGTCTCCACCAGCCGGACCGCGGCGAGCACCGCGTCGAGCCCCGAGCAGCACTGGGTGTCGAGGGTGAGCGCCGGCACGTCCTCGGGCAGCCCGGCGGCGAGCGCGGCGAGGCGGGCGACATTGCCGCCGCCCGACAGCGCGTTGCCGAGGATCACCTCGTCCACGTCCGCCGCCGCGAGTCCGGCATCGGCGATGCAGGCGGCAATCACCGGCGCGGCGAGCTGGTGGGGCTCGATCTCGGCGAAGGCGCCGCCGCGCGGGGCGACCGCCGTGCGGCGCGCGGCAAGGATGACGGCCGGTCCGCTCACGCTGCGCCCTCCCCCGCGGCCAGCCGTGCCTCGACCTCGTCACGCAGCGCGACCAGATCCGCCTTGCCGCCCGCGGTGCGTGGAAACGCCTCCAGCCGCACGAAGCGACGCGGCACCTTGGCACCCGGCAGGCGGGCGCGGCAATGGGCGCGCAGGGTGGCGGCGGCGAGGGCAGCGGCCGGGGCATCGGCCGCGGCGCGCACCGCCGCGACCAGCTCGACCCCGCGCAGCCCGTCGGCACGGCCGAACACCACCGCCTCGGCGACGCCGGGCGCCGCGGCGAGCACCGCCTCGACCTCCTCGGGATAGACGTTGAGCCCGGACGTCACCAGCATGCGCTTCTCCCGCCCGTGCAGGGTGAGGAAGCCGCGCGCGTCCAGCGCGCCGTGATCGCCCACGCTCATCCAGCCCTCCCGCCGCGCGATCGGCGCGCCGCCGCAGGCATAGTCCTGGAACAGCATGCCGCTGCGCACCCACACCGCGCCCACCGCGCCGGGCGGCAGGCCGCGCCCGGCGGCGTCGCGGATCTCCAGTTCCACCCCGCGCGCGGCCCGCCCCACCGAGCCCGCCGGCACATCCTCGCCGGGAAGCGCGACGGTGACAAAGGAGAGTTCGGAGGCGCCGTAGAATTCGGCGAGGGCGGCGCGGGGAAACAGCCTCTCCACCGCCGCCCGGCCCGCCGGCGGCCAGTTGGCGCCGCTGGTCATGATGAGGCGCAGCGAGCCGAGCGCGCGCCCGGCGCCGGCCTCGGCCAGCATCTGCAGCGGGGACGGCGTGGCGTAGAGCGCGGTAACGCCGCGGCGCTCGATCAGCGCGAGCGCCCGGCCCGGGTGGAACCGGCGCATCATCACCGCCTCGGCGCCGATGTGCAGCGCGTGGACGAGGCCGTAGAGATGCAGCGAGGCCGCCAGCCCGCCGGGCGCGAGCACGACATCGGCCGGGGAGAGGCCGAATTCCGCCTCGCTCACCGCGAAGCTCTCGACCCAGGAGCGGTGGCTGCGGCGATAGCCCTTCGGCGTGCCGGTCGAGCCGGAGGTGAAGCCGACATAGAACGGCGCGTCCGGCGCGGGCGGCGCCGGCCAGCCCGGCACGTCGGATACGGGCGGCGCCGGGTCGAAACGCTCGCTGCCGAGAAGGGTCAGCGGCGGGGCGAGCGCAGCCTCGATGGCGGCGCGGTAGGGCGCGGGCCAGCCGGTGTCATAGACCAGACCCTGCCGGCCGGAGATGGCGCAGGCGAGAAAGCCGAGCAGCAGGTCCGGCCCGTTCGGCAGCGCCAGCCCGACCCCCGCCCCCGGCGCCGTGGCCGCGGCAAGGAAGGCCGCGCGCGCGGCTATGCCCGTCACCAGCGCCCGGCGGTCGATCGCCCCGCCGTCGCAGACCAGCGCCGGGCGGTCCGGCGCCTCATCCGCAAGGGCGGGCAGAAGGGCGCCGATGGTGGCGGGCAGCGTTGTGGCGGGCCGTGTGGTGGTGGGCGGGGCCGCGACAGGCGGGGTGGCCGCGACCGGCGAGGCGGCCGGGGCGGTGGGCGGCGCGGCGGGTGGCGGGCCGGCGGGGTCCACCGGCCGTCAGGCGCGCGAGAGCAGCGCGTCGGGCAGGCCGCGCGCGACGGTCTGGGCGATCAGCGCCACCAGCACCGCCTTCACCGCGTCGCCCGGCAGGAAGACGAGGCAGGCCTTGGCCGCGGTGAGCGGGGCGAGGCTGCCGAGCGCCGACATGCCGAGAATGCCGAGGGGGTAGAGCACCACGATGCCGCCGAGCACCGCCGCCGCCAGCGCCGCCGGCAGCACCGGGCGCCGCCGCAGCCCCTGCATCACCAGCCCGGCGGCGAAGGCCGCCACGGGATAGCCGAGCAGGAAGCCGGCCGAGGGGGTGAAGAACACCCCGAAGCCGCCGCGCCCGCCCGCCAGCAGCGGCGCACCCATGGCCACCGCCAGCAGGAACAGCGCCACCGCCGCCGCCCCGCGCCACGCCCCCAGCATGACGCCCGCCAGCATGATGCCCATGCTCTGCGCCGTGATCGGCACCCCGCCAGCGAAGGGCAGGTCGAATTTCGGCATCAGCCCCAGCACCGCGATGACGGCGGCATAGAGCGCGATCTGGACCAGGCTGCGGTCGGCGGAGGAATTCTTCATCGGCGGCTCGCTCGCGATGCGCCGCCCCGCGCGGTCAGCGCCTCGGCGACATGATGGGACAAACGCAGCGTCTGGATACAGAAAGGCGCCAGAAGGCGCCAGCCGCCGCGCCGGCCGCAGCGGGCGCGCCAGCTCTCGTTCAGCGCCTCCCACAGCGCGAACAGCAGCGGCACGAAGCGGATCATCATCGCCACCGCCAGCGCCACCGCACGCGGGGAGACGCCGACGAGCGCCAGCGGGCGCAGCAGCGGCTCCACCACCGCCATCATCTCGTCCATGCGGGTGGTCATGGTCACGGCATTGGCGATCAGCACCATGCCCGCCAGCCGCAGCACCGCGACGAGGCCGAGCCGCGGGTCGCCGCTCCACCAATGGAAGGCGAAGAGCAGCGCGAGCAGCGGCACCATGGCCCGCAGCAGCGCGATCTGGCGCAGCGCCTCCCGCCCCAGCGTGGCGTAGAGCGCGAGCGCGCCGGCCAGCAGCGCCGCCATCGCCGGCAGGCTGTCCAGCGGGGTGACGAGGAAGCTCAGCAACGCCAGCACGCCGAGCTTCAGCCACGCCGGCACGGCATGGGCCCAGCTGCGGCGGGAGAGATAGAGCGCGATCACGGCGCCGGCTCGGCCGGGCGGGCCAGCCGCTCCAGCGCCTGGGCGCGATAGGCGGCGACCACCGCGGCGGGCGCGCCATCCATCGCCACCCGGCCGCGATCGAGCCAGATCACCCGGTCATAAGTGGCGAAGGCGTCGAGCTCGTGGGCGATCAGCACCACCTGCTGCGGCAGGGTGGCGATCAGCCGTTCGAGCCGCAGCCGGGTCGGCAGGTCGAGGCTGGAGAAGGGCTCGTCCAGCACCAGCACGCTCGGCTCCATCACCAGCACGGCGATGATGCAGAGGAACTGCTTCTCGCCTTCCGAGAGGGTGTGGACCGGGCGGTCCGCCCAATGGGCGCGGCCGTGGCGGGCGAGGGCCGAGCGCGCCTCCGCCGCCGCCGCGCGCCGCGGCAGGCCGGTCTGCTCCAGGCTGAAGGCGACTTCCTCGATCACGGTGGGAAAGATGATCTGGTGGTCGGGATTCTGGAAGATGAAGCCGACCTTGCGCGGCAACTGCGCCGAATCCGCCGCCGAATCGAGACCATGGACCCGGACCCGGCCCGAATCAGGCACCAGAAGCCCGTTCAGCAGCCGCGCCAGCGAGCTCTTGCCGGAGCCGTTGTCGCCGATCAGACCGATCCGGGGCTCGCCGAGTTCCAGCGACAGAGCGGAGAGAACCTCGCGCTCGCCGCGCCTCAGCGTGACGTCGTCGAACAGGATGCGGCGGTCGTCCGGCTTCGTCGGCACGTCGGCAGGCTCCCCCGCGTCGTCCGGCGCGGAAGCGCCGGCTCGGCATGGCCTTAGCCGACCTCGCCGGTTTTGTCGCGCACCGTCAGCGGGAGGGCGCCGCCGCCGCCGGCAGGCCGAGCACGGCGCGGGCGAAACGGCGCAGCCGGCGGAACGCGGCCGGCCCGTCGCCGGCCCGGGCGCGGACGATGGCGCCCTCGTAGAAGTCGATCAGCCCGGCCGCGGCGTCGGCGGGGTCCAGCGCCGGGTCGACCTCGCCGACCTGCTGGGCTTCAGTGATGAGGGCGGCGAGGTCCTGCTCCCACCGCGCGAAGGCGGCGGCGAGGCGGCCGCGCAGCTCCGGCCCCAGCCCGCCGACCGACTGCGCCAGCACCCCGTAAAGGCACCCCGCCAGCTCGGTTCCGCCCAGCGCCTCCGCCTCCAGATGGGCGAAATAGGCGTCGAGCCGGGCCAGCGGCGGGCGGCTGGCGTCGCCGAACACCGCCAGCCGGTGGGCGCGGTAATGGGCGACATAGGAGTCCAGCACAGCGGCGGCGAAGTCCTCCTTGCTGGGGAAGAAATGGTAGAAGGACCCTTTCGGCACATCGACCGACGCCAGGAGCGGGCCGATGCCGGTTCCCTCATAGCCGTGCTCGAGCAGCGCCCGAATGCCGGCCGCCAGAATTTTTTCGCGGGTCGGCGATGGATTTTCCATGACTAGACGACCGGTCTACTTTAAGGAGAAGCTAGTGAAGCACGAAAGGTGGGGCCATGTCCAATCCAACCGCGCGCCGCTTCGGCCTGGCGGCCGTTCTCGGCGCAACGGTGCTGTGGAGCACCACCGGGCTGTTCGTGCGCATGGCCGCGCTCGACCCCTGGTCCATCGTGCTGTGGCGCTCGGTCTTCGCGGCGCTGGCGCTGGCGATCTACTGGCCGCTCGCGGTGCGCGACCGCGGGGCGGCACTGCGGGCGACCGTCTCCGGCGCCGGGCTGGCGACGGTCCTGCTCGGCGTGCTCGGCAGCGCCACCTACATCGTCGCGCTCACCCTGACCTCGGTGGCGACGGTGATGACGGTCTACGCCGCCCTGCCCTTCGTCAGCGGGGCGCTGGCCTTCCTCGCCACCGGCGAGCGCCTGACCCGCCGGTTCGCGGCAGCCGGGCTGCTCGCGGCGATCGGCATCGCGGTGATGTGCGGAGTCTCGGTCGGGCCGACCGACCTGCTCGGCATCCTGCTCTCGCTGCTGATGACGCTGAGCTATGCCGGCATGCTGGTGCTCGCCAAGAAGCACCCGACGCTCGACACCACGCTGCTGAGCCTCGGCTCGGCGCTGGGCTGCGTCGTGGTGGCCCTGCCGCTGGTGCCGCACGCCTGGCCGGCGGCCAGCTCGCTGCTGGCCTGCGCGCTACTCGGCACGCTCACCAGCGGGCTCGCCAGCGTGCTCACCCTCATCGGCGGGCGGCATATCGGCTCCGGCGAGGCCGGCTTCCTGCTGCTGCTGGATGTCGCCCTCGCGCCACTCTGGGTGTGGGTGCTGATGGGCGAGACGGTGACGCTGCCGATGCTGGCGGGCGGCGGCCTCGTGGTCGCCGCCGTGCTGTGGTACCTCGCCGGCGATAGCCTGCGCCGCCGCGCCGCCCCCGCTCCCCGGCCCTGCGGACCGGGCTGAGGGGCAGGCAAGGCCGCTCCCCCGGCCGCGCGCGGCCGCTCACAGCATCTCCAGCCCGCGCTTGCGGGTGGGCGGGCGGAAGCTGGCGTCGAGCACGGCGAAATCCGCCGGCTCCAGCGTCAGCGCCGCGGCGCCGGCATTCTCGCGCATGTGCTCGGCGCGCGACGCCTTGGGGATGGCGATGGTGCCGGGCGCCCGCATCACCCAGGCCAGTGCGACCTGATAGGGCGTCGCGCCATATTTCTGCGCCACCTGCGCCAGCGCGCCGGCCTGCGGCAGCCGGCCCTGCTCGATCGGGCTGTAGGCCATCAGCGGCACCTTGTGCTGCTCCAGCCAGGGCAGCAGGTCCCATTCCGGACCGCGGCGGCCGAGATTGTAGAGCACCTGGTTGACGGCGCAGGCGGTGCCGCCCGGGGTCTCCCACAGCTCCTCCATGTCGTCGGTGTCGAAATTGGAGACGCCCCAGTGGCGGATCTTGCCCTGCGCCTTCAGCTGCTCGAAGCCGCGCACCGTCTCCTCCAGCGGCACGCCGCCGCGCCAGTGCAGGAGATAGAGGTCGAGCCGGTCGGTGCGCAGCCGCTTCAGGCTGCGCTCGCAGGCGGCGGCGACCCCGGCGCGGCTGGCATTGTGCGGATAGACCTTGCTGACGAGGAACACCTCGTCGCGCAGCCCGGCCAGCGCCGTGCCGAGGAAGCTCTCGCAGGCCCCCTCGCCATACATCTCGGCGGTGTCGACCAGTTTCATGCCGAGCTCGATGCCGACCCGCACCGCCTCGGTCTCGGCGCGCAGCGCGGCGGGGCGCTCGCCCATCATCCAGGTTCCGATGCCGAGCTGCGGCACATCTTCGCCGCCGGGCAGAACGACGCGGTTCATGGGCGTTTCCTCCATCCGTCTTCCCCCCAGCGCATTGCCATTCCCGCACGCGGGGCGCAAGCGTGCTAGCAAGCGTGCTAGACTGGCAAGCGTGCCAGACGGGTTCGCCCGTTCTGCCGCCGCCTCCCTTCCGCCGTTCCAGCCCGCCAGGCCCATGTCGCCGAGCCCTGCACCGCTGCCGTCCCCGGCCCGACCCGATGCCGCCACCGGGACGGGCACCGCCGACACCGCGCTTTCGATCGGCCTCAGCGCGGTGATCGTCGCGGTCACCGGGGACGACCCCAAGGTGCTGGCGGTGCGCCATGGCGGGCACGAGCAGCTGCCCTCCGGCCCGCTGGAGCGCAACCACCGCACGCTGGAGCAGGGCCTGCGAACATGGGTCGAGCGGCAGACCCACCAGGTGCTCGGCCATGTCGAGCAGCTCTACACCTTCGGCGACCGCGACCGCCGCGAGACCGACGGCGAGGACGCCCGCCGGGCGCTCTCGGTCGCCTATCTCGCGCTGGTGCGCGAGGCGCGGCCGGCGGGCGATGCCGACGCGGCGTGGGAGAGCTGGTACCGCTACTTCCCCTGGGAGGACTGGCGCGACGGGCGCCCCGCCATCTTCGACGCCATCGAGCCCGGGCTGCGGGCCTGGGCGGCGGCGGCGCCCAATGCCGCGGTGGGGGCGATGCGGGCGGAGCGGCTCTCGCTGGCCTTCGGCTTCGGCCAGACCCGCGACGAGGAGCGGGTGCTGGAACGCTACGAGCTGCTCTATGAGGCCGGCATGGTGGCGGAAGGGCTGCGCGAGCACGGCGTCGTCCCTTCGCCGGAGCGGCCCTGCCTGCCGGGCGCCGAGATGGCGGTGGACCACCGCCGCATGCTGGCGCTGGCGATCGCCCGGCTGCGCGGCAAGATCAAGTACCGCCCGGTGGTGTTCGAGCTGATGCCGCCCAGTTTCACGCTCGGCCAGCTCCAGCGCGCGGTGGAGGCGCTGTCGGGGGTGCGGCTGCACAAGCAGAACTTCCGCCGCCTGATCGAGCAGCAGCGGCTGGTGGAGGAAACCGGCGAGGCGACCAGCGAGACCGGCGGGCGCCCGGCCCGGCTGGTGCGCTTCCGCCGCGAGGTGCTGCTGGAGCGCCCGGCCCCCGGGGTGCGGCTGCCCAGCGCCGGCGTGCGGCGCTAGGCGCACCACCTTCAAGCCATTCCAGTTAAAAGGTTTTCCTAGCTCTTTGGCGATTCTGTCGCAGATCGGTGACGGGGCGTTGACAACGCCTTATACTCAGTCTTAGCATAACTCGCTGCCCGGGTCCTTGACCCGGGTTCTTTGTACCCCATTTATGCTCAGAACGAGCATAAGGGAGGATGCCATGCTGGACGTCACCTTCGCCCGCGGCGACGCGGCCCCCGCCGCCGAGACCCTGCCGCGCGAGTCCGCGCTGCCGCGCGAGACCGCGCTGCGCGCGCCCGCGCCGCGTGAGGCCGAGGCGCTGCCGCTGCCGCATCTCTATGCCCGCGTCGCCCGCCACGTGACGCCCGCGGAATGGCCCCTCATCGCCCGCGAGGTCGAGGCGATCGAGCGGCTGAAGCGGGAGCGCAACGCCGTGGTGCTGGGCCACAACTACCAGGCGCCCGAGATCTTCAACACCGTGGCGGACATCGTCGGCGACAGCCTCGCCCTCGCCCGCGAGGCGGTGACGGTGGATGCCGACGTCATCGTCATGGCCGGCGTCCACTTCATGGCGGAGACCGCCAAGCTGCTGAACCCCTCGAAGACGGTGCTGATCCCGGATTCGCAGGCCGGCTGCTCGCTCGCCACCTCCATTACCGCGGCCGACATCCGCCTGCTGCGCCAGCGCTATCCCGGCGTGCCGGTGGTGACCTATGTCAACACCTCGGCCGAGGTGAAGGCCGAGAGCGACTATTGCTGCACCTCCGGCAACGCGGTGAAGGTGGTGCGCCATGTCGCGAAGGAATGGGGCGTCGACCGCATCCTCATGCTGCCGGACGAGTATCTCGCCCGCAACGTGCAGAAGGACGTGCCGGAGATCGAGCTGATCGCGTGGAAGGGCCATTGCGAGGTGCATGAGCGCTTCACCCCGCAGGACATCCGCGACCTGCGCGAGGCCCATCCCGGCGTCGTCGTTCTGGCGCACCCGGAATGCCCGCCCGAGGTGGTGGCGGAGGCCGACTATGCCGGCTCCACCGCCGGCATGGCCGACTATGTCGGCGACCACAAGCCGGGCCGGGTCGTGCTCATCACCGAGTGCTCGATGGCCGACAACGTCGCGGTCCACCACCCGGACATCGAGTTCGTGCGGCCCTGCAACCTGTGCCCGCACATGCGGCGCATCACGCTCGGCAATATCCGCCGGGCGCTGGAGACCATGAGCGAGCAGGTCGAGATCGATCCGGCGGTGGCGGTGAAGGCCCGCGCCGCGGTCGAGCGCATGCTCGCGATCCGCTGACCCCGAGGGGACGCGCGAGAGATGGAAAAGCTGAGCCGGTTCGAGGCGGACGGCGCGCGCGGCGCGGACCGCGTCATCGTGGTCGGCGGTGGCATCGCCGGCCTCGCCACCGCGCTCAGGCTGGCGCCGAAGCCGGTGACGCTGCTGTGCGCCAGCCCGCTCGGCACCGGCGCCGCCACCGCCTGGGCGCAGGGCGGCATCGCCGCGTCGATCGGCGCGGACGACCATCCCGACCTCCACGCCGTCGACACGCTGAAGGCCGGCGCCGGCCTGTGCGACCCGCTGGTGACCCGGCTGGTCGCGACCGGGGCGGGGGCGGCGGTGGAGTGGCTCGCCCGGCTCGGCACCCCGTTCGACCGCGAGGCCGGCGGCGGCCTCGCCCTCGGGCTGGAAGCGGCGCATTCGCGCCGGCGCATCGTCCATGCCGGCGGGGATTCTACCGGCCGCGTGGTGCTGGAGACGCTGATCCGCGCGGCGCAAGCCTGCGGCAGCATCACCGCGCTGGAGGGCCGGCTCGACGGGCTGCTGCGCGACGAGGCGGGCCGCATCGCCGGCATCACCTTCACCGACCCGGATGGGGGCGCGCAGGCGCTGGAAGCCCGCGCCGTGGTGCTGGCCACCGGCGGCATCGGCGGGCTCTACGCCTCCACCACCAACCCGCTCACGGCGGTCGGCTCCGGCCTCGCCGTGGCGGCGCGGGCCGGCGCGGTGCTGCGCGACATGGAATTCGTGCAGTTCCACCCCACCGCCATCGCCGCCGGCGCCGACCCCATGCCGCTCGCCACCGAGGCGCTGCGCGGGGAAGGCGCCCAGCTCTTCAACGACCGCGGCGAGCGCTTCATGCGCGGCGTGCCCGGTGCCGAGCTGGCGCCGCGCGACGTGGTGGCCCGCGCCATCTTCACCGAGATCGCCGCCGGCCGCCGCGTGGTGCTGGACGCCCGCATGCCCGGGCTGGAAGCGCGCTTTCCCGGCGTGGTGGCGCTGTGCCGTGCCAACGGCATCGACCCGGCCCAGCAGCCCATCCCAGTGCGGCCGGCGGCGCATTACCACATGGGCGGCCTTGCCGTGGACACGGAAGGCCGCACCAGCCTGGCCGGCCTGTGGGCCTGCGGCGAGGTCGCGGCCACCGGCCTGCACGGTGCCAACCGGCTGGCGAGCAACTCGCTGCTCGAGGCGCTGGTCTTCGCCGAGCGGATCGCCGCCGACATTCTCGGCGAGACGGCCCGCGCTGCCGCGAACCCGGCGCCCGCCTTCGCCCCGGCGCGGATGGCAGCCGATCTCGCGACGCTGCGCCCGCTGATGGACCGCTGGGTCGGCGTGGTGCGCGATGCCGCGGGCCTGACGGCGGCGGTGCGCGCGCTGCAGCCGCTGTCGCACGGCGGCACCGAGCCGGCCGCCAGCCTCGCCCTCGTCATCGCCGTGGCGGCGCTGCGGCGGGAGGAGAGCCGCGGCGGCCATTTCCGCGCCGATCATCCCGGCCTGTCACCGGTCGCGGTCTCCTCGCGCACCGATCTCGCCGAGGCTCTGGCCTTTGCCGCCGAATGCGCCGACGCCCCCGCCGATGCGGAGGACCCGCCGCCGCGGCGGGTCGCCTAGCATTTTCGAGCGGAGTGGATTCCGGTTCGCGTGAAGAAAATGCGGCAAAACCATAACCTGGAGCGTAGCCGGTGAACGTGAGTTCACCGGCTACGCTCCAGAACCCGTCCCTTCACGCCGTTCCGTTCGCAAAACCGCTGCACGTTTTTGCGGGAATGGCCCCGGAAGCCGCCCCGGCCGGATGCCAACCGGACGATGGCCCGCCCGTTCCCG